>CAZDGH010000372.1:0-6047 GCA_964504805.1 uncultured Myxococcales bacterium
CGCGACGCCGCCGCCGGAATACCGCAGCTCGAAGGAGAGCTGCGTCCCCGCCGGCTTCGGGGTCTTGGTGGCGATGAAGACGCCGCCCGGGAAGAAGTTCCGCCCGAACTTCTGGAACAGCTCGGCCTCGGTCGCGTACGGGAGCCGGATCCGGAGCGCGACCGTCGGCGCGGCTGGGGGCGGTCTCTCGGGCATCTAGATCAAGTCGTACACCCGCAAAAGCGCCTGGTCCAACTTCGAGGGGTCCGGGCCGCCGGCCTGGGCGAGGTCGGGCTTCCCGCCGCCCTTCCCGCCGACTTCCTTGGCCATCTCGCGGACGAGGTCGCCCGCCTTCACGCCCTTCGCGACCACGTCCGGGGTCGCGGCGACGAGCAGCACCGCCTTGCCGTCGCACTCGCCGCCGAGGGCGATGACGCCGGAGCCGATCTTGTCGCGGAGCTTGTCGGCGAGCTCGCGGAGCGCCTTGGCGTCGCCGTCGGCGCGGGTGGAGAGCACCTTCACGCCCTTGACCTCGCGCGCCTTCGAGAGCAGGTCGCCGGACCGCGCCGCCGCGACCTGGCCCTGGAGCTTGGCGAGCTCCTTCTCGAGGTCCTTCACCCGCTTCTGCACCGCGTCGACCTTCGCCGAGAGCTCCTCGGGCGCGGCGCGCAGGAGCGCGGCCGCCTTCTTCAGCTCGCGGTCGCGGTCGCGGACGAACGCCACCGCGCCCTCGCCGGTGACCGCGACGATGCGCCGCACGCCGGAGGCGATCGAGCCCTCGCTGGAGATCTTGAAGAAGCCGATGTCGCCCGAGCGGCGGACGTGGGTGCCGCCGCAGAGCTCGAGCGAGTCCGGGTGCACCTGCACCACCCGCACGCGCTCGCCGTACTTCTCGCCGAAGAGCGCCACCGCGCCCGCGGCCCGCGCCTCGTCGAGGCCGAGCACCTTCGTCTCGGCCGGGGCGTTGTCGCGGATCATCCGGTTCACCCGCTCCTCGATCCGCTCGAGCTCCTCCGGCGTCGGCGCGGCGAAGTGCGCGTAGTCGAACCGCAGGTAGTCGGGCGCGACGATCGAGCCGGCCTGCTTGACGTGGTCGCCGAGGACCTCCTTGAGCGCCTTGTGGAGGAGGTGCGTCGCCGAGTGGTTGGCGCGGATCGCGTCGCGACGCCCGACGTCGACCTTCGCCTCGAGCGCGTCTCCGACCTTCAGCTTCCCGCCCTCGAGCACGCCCTTGTGGACGACGAGGCCGCCGGCCGGCTTCTGGGTGTCCTTCACCTCGACCCGCACGCCCGCGCCGGCGAGCACGCCGGTGTCGCCGACCTGGCCGCCGCTCTCGCCGTAGAACGGCGTCCGGTCGAGGATCACCTCGACCTCGCCCGGCCCCGCCTCGTCGACCTTCTTCCCTCCGGCGACGAGCGCCCTCACCGTGCCCCGGCCCTCGGTGCCGCCGCCCTCGTAGCCGCCGAAGGCGGTGTCGCCGAGCGCGCCGTGGAGCTCGAGGTAGAGCGCGCCGACGGCGGCCTCGCCGGAGCCCGCGAACGTCGACCGCTTCCGCTGCTCCTCGAGCAGCTCCTCGAAGCCGGCCTCGTCGATGGTGAAGCCGCGCTCCGCCGCGACGATCCGGGTGAGGTCCGCCGGGAAGCCGTACGTGTCGTAGAGCTTGAAGACCACGTCGCCCGGCAGCCTCCGGTCGCCGCCGAGGCGCCGCTCGATCTCCTCGGACATCAGCGCCAGGCCGCGGGAGAGCGTGCGGCGGAAGCCCTCCTCCTCGTTGCGGGCGACCTCGAGGACGAAGGTCTCGTTCTCCACCAGGTCGGGGTACGCGCCCTTCATCTCCGCGATCACCGCGCGGCACACCTCGAACAGGAACGGCTTCTCGAGGCCGAGGCGGGTGCCGTGGCGGATCGCCCGGCGCATGATCCGGCGCAGCACGTAGCCGCGGCCCTCGTTCGACGGCATCACCCCGTCGCCGACCAAGAAGGTGGTGGCGCGGGCGTGGTCGGCGATGACGCGCATCGAGACCTTGTCCTCGTCGGACGCGGTCGCGTACGGCTTGCCGCACAGCTTCGCCGCCGAGGCGATGACGCTCTGGAGCAGGTCGGTGTCGTAGTTCGACCGCTTGCCCTGCACGACCGCGGTGACGCGCTCGAGGCCGGCGCCGGTATCGATCGACGGCTTCGGCAGCGGGGTGAGCTTGCCGCTCGCGTCGCGCTCGAACTGCATGAAGACCAGGTTCCAGATCTCCATCCAGCGGTCGCAGTCGCAGGCGACGCCCGCGCACTTCCTGCCCGCCGCCTCCTCGGCGCACGGGACGTCCGCGCCCTGGAAGTAGTGGATCTCGGAGCACGGGCCGCACGGGCCGGTGTCGCCCATGGCCCAGAAGTTGTCCTTCTCGCCGAGGCGGAGGATCCGGTCCTTCGGGACGCCGGCCACCTCGAGCCAGAGCGCCGCCGCCTCGTCGTCGGCGGGGATCGACTTCGTGCCCTCGAAGACGGTGACCGCGAGCCGCGAGGGGTCGACGCCGAGGACCTTGGTGACGAAGTCCCAGCCGTAGGCGATCGCGTCCTTCTTGAAGTAGTCGCCGAAGGAGAAGTTGCCGAGCATCTCGAAGAACGTGTGGTGCCGGGCGGTGTAGCCCACGTTCTCGAGGTCGTTGTGCTTGCCGCCGGCGCGGACGCACTTCTGCGAGGTCGTGGCGCGCGTGTAGTCGCGCTTCTCACGCCCGGTGAAGACGTCCTTGAACTGCACCATGCCGGCGTTGGTGAACAGCAGCGTCGGGTCGTTCTGGGGGACGAGGGAGGAAGAGCGCACCACGCGGTGCCCCCGCTCCTCGAAGAACTTCAGGAACGCGCTCCGGACCTCGGCCCCGCTCCACTGCTTGCTCATGTGTCGAAAGACCGCCTCTCGAGCGCGCACACGCCACGCGGCGAGGCGCGGAAAACCGGTGTGATAACCGTCCGGTGGCGGCCGGTCAAACCGGCCGCGGCGCGCGTCAGCCGCCGGCCGAGGGCGCCCCGGGCAGCTCGATCGAGAGCTTCCAGGCGCCGGCCTCGCGGACCATCGTCACGTCCTGGCTGCCGCCGCCGACGTGGGTCACGGTCAGGACGGCGCGGTCGCCCTCCTGCGACTTGACCGCCACCTTCTCGACCGGCCGGGCGAGCTCGGCGTTCCCGAACAGCACCTTCTTGGGATCGTTCTCGATCGCCCCGCCGCTCGCCTCGGCGCGGAGCCGGACGAGCTCCGCGAGCTGCTCCTGCGACGGCCTCGAGAGCAGCTCCCAGGCGGCGTCGAGCTTCCGCTCCTGCACGTTGGCGACGAAGAGCTGGAAGGCGCGGGCCGGGTCGTCGCCCGCCGGGCAGCCGGCGAGAAAGAGCAGGATCCCGAGCGAGGGGAGGGCGAGGAGGCGGCGCATGGGAGCGGAGCTTAGGGGCACGCCCTCGCCGCCGCTACTCCTCGGCCATGCAGACGCGGTTCCGCCCGCTCTCCTTGGCCTGGTAGAGCGCGTCGTCGGCGATCCGCAGGAAGTCCTCGTGGCTCTCGACGCCGGGCATCGGGTAGCAGGCGACGCCGAGCGAGGCGGTGATGGTCACGGTGTCGCCGGCGTCCGGGTAGCCCCGCGCGGCGATCCGATCGCGCAGCCGCTCGGCGACGAGCCGCGACTCCTCGGGGCCGGTCTCCGGGAGGATGGCGATGAACTCCTCGCCGCCGTAGCGGCCGACGAGGTCGACGTCGCGGAGCGTCTCCTTGATCACGCTGGCGGTGCCGCGGAGCACCTGGTCGCCGAACGGGTGGCCGCGGGTGTCGTTCAGCTTCTTGAAGTGATCGATGTCGATCATCATGCACGCCACCGCGGACCGGTACCGCCGGCTGCGCTCGAACTCGCCGACGAAGCGCTCCTCGAAGTAGCGGCGGTTGAAGAGGCCGGTGAGGCTGTCGGTGCGCGACAGCTTCTCGAGCTCCTTCTTCTTCTCCACCAGGTCGTGGTTGGCGCGGTCGAGCTCGGCCATCTTCCCGAGCAGCTCGTCCTGTAGCACCTTCAGCCGCAGCATCGACTTCACCCGGGCGGCGAGCTCGAGCGGATCCACCGGCTTCACCAGCCACTCGTCGGCGCCGAGCTCGAGGCCCTCGATCTTCCCGCCGGAGCCGCGGGCCGTCATCAGGATCACCGGGATGTAGCCGAAGTGGCCGTTCCCGCCGGCGCCCTGGTTCGCCTTGAGGATGCGCAGCACCTCGACGCCGCCGAGGCCCGGCATCTCCACGTCCATGATCACGACGTCGGGGCGGAAGTCGCGGACCTTGGAGAGCGCCCCGGCGCCGTCGTACGCCTCGGCGAACGAGTAGCGGAACGCCTTCAGCGTCTCCTTGAGCAGGCGCACCGAGGCCCGATCGTCGTCGACGATGAGCACCTTCCGGCCGGCCAGCTCCGTCCCCACCCGGCGATCCTAGCCGCGCACGCGGGCCTCACGCGAGGACGCGCCCGCGGCCGTAGAAGGGGCTCTCCTTCCAGGCCTCCCGCACGGCTCCCATGGCGACCTTGACCACGGCGGCGACCGGCGCGGCGGCGAGGAGGCCGAGGACGCCGAAGACCTCGCCGCCGACGGCGAGGGCGACGATCAGCGCCACCGGGCGGACGCCGGAGTGCCCGCCGACGATCCACGGGGAGAGCACCGCCCCCTCGAGCCCCTGGACGACGAGGTAGATGCCGACGACCCACAGCGCCTTGGTCGGCTCGCCCGAGGCGAGGCCGAGCAGCGTGCCGAAGACGAGGGCGACGACGCCGCCGAGGAACGGGACGATCTCCAGCAGGCCGGCGAGGATCCCGACGACGAGGCCGAGCGGGATCCCGACGAGCTGGAACGCGGTGCCGTAGACGACCGCGAGCAGGAGCGCCACCAGGAGCTGGCCGCGCACGAAGCCGGAGAGCGCGCCGTCGGCCTGCAGCGCGCGCCGGTCGAAGCGCGGCCGGAACCGCGGCGGGACCAGCTCGCCCACCGAGCGGAGCACCCGGTGGTAGCCGCGCAGCATCAGGAAGACGAACACCGGGACGAAGAGCAGGCCCGAGGCGACGCCGCCGATCCCGCTCGCGGCCTTCCGGCCCCACTCGGTGAGCTGCTCGGAGCCCGGCGCCGCGCGGGCGACGCTGCGCTTGGCCATGGCGACGCCGCGATCCGCGACTTCGGCGACGGGCTCCGGCAGCCGGGCGTGGACGCGGCGCAGGAAGGCCTCGCCCTGCGCGCGGGTGCGGTCGATCGTCTCCGGCATCTTCTCGATCTCGGCGGCGATCGAGGGGACCGCGAGGGCGATGCCGCCGGCGAGGACGCCGACGCCGCCGAGCGCGACCACGAGCGTGGCGAGCGAGCGCGGCAGCCTCCGCGCCACCCGGTCGACGAGCGGGAGCAGCGCGTAGGCGAGCAGCGCCGAGACGAGCAGGAGCGCGAAGATGTGCTCGAACGTCACCGCGAAGACCGCCGCGACGGCGAGCAGCGCGACGACCGAGCCGGCGAAGACGAGGTCGGCGCGGCGGTCGTCGCGGGCGGAGGCGCGCGCCGGCGCCACCTCCCGCTGCGGGGGCGCGCGCTCGTCCGGCGCGGGGCGCGGCGTCGTCGGTTCGTCTGCGTGCTCGTCGGGGCGCTCGTCCACGGCACCTCCCGTGCCGGGAACGGTGCGCACGGCGCGCCGTCAGGGCCGCCCCCGCTCGGCCCCCGCGGCCGCGGGCGCGAGCGCTCGCTCGCTACGCCGCGGGCTTCGCCGGGCGCACGGCGAGGTAGGCCCAGAGCCCGATCGTCCCGAGCAGGCAGAGCGCGACGACCCAGCCGACGCGCGCGCCCACCGAGAACCCGCGCAGCGCCGCGTCCCGCCAGAGCCACACCGCGGCGGTGGCGCCGAGGAGCACGAGGTCGAGCACCGCGAGCAGCACCAGCGGGTCGTCGTTCGCCGCGTCCCAGGACATCGAGAAGGCGCGGCCGAGATCGAAGCGCGCGCGGCGCAGCCAGAACCAGCCGAGGATCGCCAGCGGGATCGAGAGGAGCGAGACGCCGGCGACGAGCCACGGCCGCGTCTCGGGGAGC
>CAZDGH010000373.1:0-6039 GCA_964504805.1 uncultured Myxococcales bacterium
GGCCTCGGTGCCCTCGTTCCGGAGGGGCCGATCGAACCGAGACGCCCGCGAGCTCTGCCTCGATCCGCCGCGCGTCGTCTGCCGCACCGGGACGGTGGCCCGGCCGCTCGATCCACCAGAGCCTCCCGCCCAGCGCCCGGAGCGCCTCCGCCTCGGCGCGCGTCCTCACGTCCGTGACCACCACCCGACCGCCGCCGGCGAGCGACGCGGCGACGCGCTCGCGGAACGGACGCGGCCACACCTCGGGATCGAGCTCCACGCACGCGCGGCCGAACCGCCCGAAGATCTCGCGCGGCGTCATCCCGAGCCGCTACGGCCGGACAATTGCGGCGTAGCCCGCGAGCCCGAGCGTCGTCGCGGCGACGGCCAGCGCCCGCGTCGCGAGCCACCGCTGCAGCGCGTTCAGTGCGGTCTCGGGCGTGCTCATCGGCGGCTCAGGCACCCTAGATGCGCTCGAGCCGTGGGGCCTCGCGGTCGACCTCCCAGAGGGCGAGCTCCATGGAGCTGGGGGGCCTCCGTCGGCGAGGCAGCATCGCACGCAGACGGACGGGCGATCGCGACCTTGCGAGGCTGCGAGCCACGCTCTACGCTCCGTTTGCCCAAGGAGGCCCCGGACCAGGATGGTCGAGCTCACGCAGCTGGTCGGACTCCCTGCGCGCGTCGACGAGGCGTTGCGGAGGGCACGAGCGAACGGTCTCGCCTGGGTGGTCGGGTACAACGGCGACGGTCGGAATAGCGCGGCCGAGCGCCTTGCGAGCGATCGAGGGTCCGTTCTCGTCCGCCTGAGGCCTCTCGCCGACGCGGACGCGCCTCTGCATGGGCTCCTGCAGGCCGCAGGCCCCCTCGGGGAGGAAGCGGTTCGGGTTGCCGCGGACGACCGGAAGCCACTGCAGGATCGCGCGGCCTGCGTCGCGCAGTCGCTTGCGGAGGCACGTCGTCTCGTCGTCCTGCTGATCCCGGAATCGTGGGAAGACGTCACGACGGCTGCAGAGGATCCCTCGGCAGAACTGGCTCGGGCGCGTGGATCGGAGCTCCTGCGGGGACTGCTCGGAGTTCGCAGTCTCTCGCTCGCGATTACTAGCTCCCGATCGTTCCCGCTCGGGACGTTCGTGTCGGGACCGTCTGCCCGTGCGGCGCGCGTCGAGCTCGCGCGTTGCTTCGTCCAGCCAGCGAAGCTGCCGCCTCCATCCGACTGGGGCGCCTACGAGGACGCGGCCAAGCGGCTCGGCGCGCTCGTCCAGGATCGACACCTCGAGCTCTCTCCACTCCAGTTCCGCCTCGCCGTCGCCTCGGTCGCGCTGGGCGAGAACGTGACCGAGGTCTGTCGGACGGTCGAGGAGAGCGGCGCGAAGGGGGATCTGCTCGCCCTCCACCGGCGACTGACCGCTGCGCTCGATCGGGACGAGCACGGATCTCTCCGGCACGTCCTCCTCCGCTTCCTGCAGGCTCGGACGTCGCTGCCGGCGGCGGAGGTGAAGCGCGTCTCCGGGGTTCCGGACGAGCACCTTCCGCTGCTCACCGAGTGCGTCGGCTACGGAGAGCCGGTCCGAACCACGGAGTCCGTCCGGCTCGAGCTGCTGAGACATCTCTCGCGACGGGTGCCTACCTCGCGGACCGCCGAAGAGGCGCATCGCGCGCTCGCCGACTATCACGAGCGGCTGGACGGCGCGGCCAGGCCGACCGAAGCCGCCGGACGGATCGAGCACTGGCTCGAGAAGGCACACCATCTGGCCCACGGTGGGCCCGAGACGACCGACCGGTGGTCCGCACTCGAGCTCGGCGCTCGCGAGTTCTACTGGGATCGCGCCCGGGCGCTGAGCATCGGAAGTCGCGACTACGCCGGGGCCGCAAAGGTCTACCGCGAGTGCCTCGAGAAGGTCGATCGTTGTGACGACTACTCGTGGCATTACCTCGCGTGGAACCTCGACCGGGCCGGGGAGCTGGGTCCGGAGGTGGAGGAGGGCTTCCGGAGAGCCGTCGAGCTCGACGACGGGAATCCCTGGTGGAACGCGCGGCTCGTCCGGTACCTCATTGGAGCCGCGAGGTTCGCAGCGGCCGATCGAGCTTGGGGGGAAGTGATCGAGCGGCTGGACGGCGAGGGGCGGCGGGTCGCCGAGAGCGCCTGGTTCGCCGAGAACGTCCACAGTCCGGTCGCCGACGCATGGCTCGCGGCCGGTGAATCGGCCCGCGCCGCGCAGGTTCTTCGCGCCGTACCTCATGCGATCTTCGAGCAGTCGGCTGCGCTCTGGGATTTGCGCCAGCGCGTGCTCGACGCCGAGGAAGCCGCCGGCCTCGGCGAGTCGGTGTATCCGAGCGACGTCCCCGTCGAGGATCGCTGGAAGGGGCCGCGTCTCGTCCCAGCCACTTATCAAGGCGCAGCGCTGGTCCGTTGGTACCCGGGTCGGGTGAAGTCGGTCGGTGGCGGCGCCATTCTCGCCGTCGCCACGCCGGACGAGCGCCGCTTGTTCGCGAAGACGCTGACCGGCGAGGAGCTCGCGCGGAGCGGAGCGCCGCGTCTTGCCCAGGGCGCGTTCGTCGAGGTGGGGACCTATGCCGACGGAACCGTGCGGATCGCCGTCGACGAGCGGCCGGCGGTGGCCGCCGACGGCCGACGCGCCGTGAGGAGTCGGTTGCGGCACCTGCGGCGGTGGGCTTCACGCTGACGCCACCGGAACCGCTGGCGAAGCTCGGCGCCTTGGACCGCTCCCGGCTGCACGTGTTCGTGGCCGGTCCTGGCTTCGGAGAGGGGATCGCGATCGCGCTCCCGAGTTCGGGATGGCTCCTGGTCGACTGCTCCCGAACCGAGGGCGGGCTCTCGCTCCTGGAGTTGCTCCGGCGCTTCCGTGTGGACGCGGAGGAGGTCTCGCTGGTGCTCACGCACCCCCACGACGACCACGCGGACGGCTTTGCGGAGCTGGTCGAGCTCTCGAAACCGAGCCGCATCGGTGTCGCGGCGACCTCGGATCCCAGGAAGTCGCTCTACGACGCGCTGCGCGCGCTGCTCGAGCCCCCGAGCGCCGCGGCCAGCGACAAGTTGCTCGGCGCGAAGTCGACGCTGGCCGTCCGCGCCATCGCCGAGTGGGAGCGTCGAAACCCCGGAGGCCTCGTTCCGCTGCACGACGGGAAGGCACTCCCGACGGCGCCATCTCCGGCCACTGTGGTGGCACGCTCGCCGGCTCCCGCGCTCATGGCGAAGTTCGTCGGGAGCGCGAAGTTCGCGAAGCGTGTCCGCTACCGGGCCAACGAGCTCGGCGTCGTGCTCGAGGTCGGTTTCGGTCAGACGCGGCTCGTCCTCGGCGCCGACGTGCCCGAGCGCCGGAGCGGAGGCGCGATCGTCGCGATGGGCTGGCGCGGGATCCTGTCGAATCACCCTCACCTGGCCGCCCACCACTTCCTGAAGGTTCCGCACCACGGCTCGAGAGAGGCGCAGCCTGATGCGCTTCTCGCCAGGGCTCCCGCGGACGCGCGGTCGTGGTGTGTCACGCCTTACATCCGGTCAGGGCTCCCGGACGTCGCGGACATGCGCGGGCTTCCGGGGCTCCTCGATCGCGAGCCGTTGGTGCACCTCACCGCGGTGCCGTCCTCGAAGCGGGCGACCGCGGTCCCGTCCGACGGGACGGTTCCACTCGCAGTCCTCCAGGCTGGCACGCCGCCCGTTCCGCCGCAGGACCCGTTCCTCGGCGGTGCCGTGGACGTCACCGCCTCGAGGACCGGGTCGCCACTTGATCCGGTGTGGGCGTTCGCCTTCGACGGCTCCGGAGTCCTGCTCGGGCGGTGGCGAGGGCCCTCCGCAGTTGCGGTCGTGGTCTGAATGCCGCGCGGATTCGTGCGAGGGACTACCGTCCGAGCGTCCCGATTCTTGCCGATCCGCGGCGCCGTCCTACGCTCGACCCCGTGGCGGAGCGCCTTCCCAGCGAGCAGGTCCCGCAGGCCAGCCGGCTCGAGAAGCTCGTGCTCCTCGCGCAGCTCGCCGTGGAGAACGGGCGAGCCACCGCGGTCCCCTGGCCGAACGGTACCCGCGACCTCGGCTACTACCGCGCGGCGGCCCGGATCCTCGGCCTGCTCGACGAAGACGACCTCCCCACGGCGCGCGGGCGTGAGCTCGCAATGGCCAGCCCGAGCGACGCACGCCGCATCCTGCGCGGTGGCTTCGAGGCCAGTGCCGTCGGAATGGCCTGGCGCAGCTGGGCGGGCGCGGCGTCGCTCGCGGAGGTCGAGCCCTCGACGGCCACGCAGTTCCTTGCCGAGGCCACCGAGCTCACAGGCGAGACTCTCGGGTGGCGCGCGCCGCGCCTCGCGACGTGGTGGATCCGGCTCTTTCGCAGCACCGATCCGATCGGCGATGCCCCGACGCCCCGCCGGAGACCCGGACGCCGCCAGCTCACGTTCGACGACCACGTGCAGAACCGCCAGGCAAAGCCCGCGCCGTGGCCCTGGCCGCCGCATCACCGCTTCCCGCACAACCAGTCGGAGCCGCACGTCGAGGGTGTCCTCGACGTCGACCTTCGCGCCTCCGGCGAGCTGCTCCTGGTCGCGGGCTACGCGTCGCTCGAGCGGATCGTCGACCTCCTCGGCAACCGCCGCCTGCGCCCCGACGCGCGGATCCGCGTCCTCGTCGGCCACGAGCCCGACGCGACGCGCGATCTCGGGCGTGCCTTCCCGGCGCCGCTGCCCGACGAGATCGCCGAGCACTGGCTGCGCCGGGGCTTCTCGCCGCGGCGATCGGGCGCCGTGATCGCTGCGCTCGAGCGGATGGATCGAGGCACGGTCGAAGCGCGGCTCTCGCCGTCGCGGCGGACCGTTCACGCAAAGCTCTACGTCGCCGACGGCGCCGTCACGCTCGGCTCGAGCAACTTCACCGACGCCGGGCTCCGCCGCTCGGCGGAGGCCAACGTCCGCTTCCCGCGCAGCGAGACCGAGCGATACGAGGAGGCGCGGCGCCTCGCCGAGGGCTTGTGGGCCGAGGCCGAGCCGTTCGACGGGTTCCGCGAGCTCCTCGAGCGGCTCCTCCGGCGCGTCGGCTGGAAGGACGCGCTCGCGCGGGCCTGCGCCGCGCTCCTCGAGGGTGCGTGGGCGAAGCGGTACCTCGTCGCCGAGGAGCTCGCCTCGCTCGAGCCGCGGCTCTGGCCGCACCAGGAGGAGGGGATCGCCCAGGCGCTCTGGATCCTCGAGCACGTGGGCAGCGTGCTGGTCGCCGACGCCGCGGGCTCGGGCAAGACGCGCATGGGCGCCTGGCTGCTGCGGGCGGCGTACGACCGCGGCTGGAGACTCGGCCAGGCCCGCGGCGCGCCGCCCGTCCTCTTCGCTCCGCCGCAGGTGGTGGAGCGGTGGAAGGACGCGCTGCTCGAGGCGAAGGTCGCCGACGGGGCCCGCTCCCACGGCGAGCTGAGCCAGCCGGAGCGGAAGCTCGACCCGAAGCTCCTCGCCCGGATCGCCGGCGCCGAGGTGCTCGCCGTGGACGAGGCGCACAACTTCGTCAGCCCGCGGACCCGTCGGACGGTGCGTCTCCTCGGCCACTACGCCGACCACGCGGTGCTCTTCACCGCGACCCCGATCAACCGCGGCGCGACGGATCTCCTCGCCCTCGTCGAGCTCCTCGGCGCGGATCACTTCTCGGACGAGTCGCTGAGGCAGTTGAAGAAGCTCCGCGCGGTGCAGCGCGGCCGCGGCATCGGCGACGCCGAGCTGGCGCTGTTCCGGGAGGAGATCCGCCGCTTCACCGTGCGGCGGACGCGCGACGACCTCAACGCCCGTGTCCGCGACGACGAGGACGCCTACCGCCTCGAGAACGAGCGGATCGCCCGCTACCCGGCGCAGCGCGTCTGCCGGTTCGCGTGCGACGCGCCGGAGGCCGACCTGCGGCTCGCCGAGCGCATCGACCGCCTCGCCGGAGCGCTGAGCGGCGCGAAGCGCCTCGGCACCGTCCTGGCCCGGCCCGCCTGGGCGACCCAGGACGAAGCCGGCTATCTCGAGCTGGTCCTGCAGAGCGCGAAGGCGCTGGCCCGGTACCACGTGATGGCGACGCTGCGCTCCTCCCGC
>CAZDGH010000374.1:0-5984 GCA_964504805.1 uncultured Myxococcales bacterium
AGGGAGAGCTGGACCGCTCTTCCGTGCGCGTGCCGCGGCCCGCCTCGCCCTCCGGGCGTCGCGGCTGGAGAGCGGTCCGGCATGGACGGCCGGACCGCGCTTCAGTGCTCGTGCCGCGGCGCGCCCGGGAAGCTGCCGGCCGTCGGCCGCACGGCGGCCTCGCGTCCCTCCGCGGTGTGGGCCGGGAGCTCGAGGCCGTCCGGGACGGGGACGTCGAGCAGAAAGACCCGGCCCGCCCCGTCGCGGCGCCTCAGCACCGGCAGCGCGACGTTGTAGACGGGCACGCCGCCGGCGGTGCGGCCCTCGATGCTGCCGCTGTGGGCGTGGCCGTGGAACGCCACCGTCGCCTCGTAGTGGTCGATCGGCCGCGACAGCCGCGAGCTGCCGAGGAAGGCCTGGATCTCGGGCCGCTCGCCGTGGCACGTGCCCGGGATCGGCGCGTAGTGGGTGATGGCGATCTTGATCGCGACCTCGCGCTCCAGGATCGCCAGCGCCGACTCGAGCTTGAGCGCCTCGTTCACGGCCTCGTGGACGAAGGCCTTCAGGATCCGCTCCCCGAACGACTGCAGCGAGTTCCGCTCGAAGCCGCCGCAGAAGCCCTTCACGCCCGCGACGCCGACGACGCCGCCGGGGAGGACGAACCGATCGCCGTCGAGGACGTGCACGCCGGAGGTGCGGAGGATCTGCGCGACCTCCTCTGGCTTGCCCGCCTCGCAGTCGTGGTTGCCGAGCACCGCGACCTTCGGCGCCCGCACCTCCTGCAGGATGTCGGCGAGCGTCCGCGCCTCGTCGGGGACGCCGTGGTCGGTGAGGTCGCCGCAGAGGAGCAGGAGATCGCACTCCTGCTCGTTCACCGCCGAGACCAGCGTCCGGTACCGCCCCGGCATGTCGGTGCGGCAGTGGAGATCACCGACCGCTGCCAGCCTGACCCGGCTCTTCTGCGTAGTCACGATAGCTCTCCACTTCCTCGAGGCGCGCGTCGCGGTAGCCCCAGTGCTCGACGTCGACCCGGTACTGCCCGCGCGCGATCAGCATCCCGCGGCAGAGGTACTTCTTGTCGGGCTCGTTGCGCAGGGTGGCGGCGCGGTTCGTGAGCTCCTCCCAGACCCAGTCCGGCACGTGGTCGCGCTGCCCCGGGTAGGCGAACTTGTAGAAGACGAGGTGCGCGTAGAGGACCTCCCAGTAGGCGCCGAAGCGCCACACCAGGTGCTCCCAGTCCATCTGCTTGCCGCGCGCGAGGACGAGGTGCGCGATGTCGGTGCCGTCGAAGCGCTCGCGCTCGTTCACGAACGCCTTCGACCAGATGATGTCCTCCGGCGGCGCCACCAGGATCGGCAGCCCGTGGATGACGCCGGCGTGGGCGCGGTCGATCCAGAGGTCGTCGACGACGGCGACGCCGTTCCCCGAGCTGAAGATGAGGTCGGCGAAGTACTCGTCGTTGGCGTGCGCCTTGGCGATCCAGACCGGGTCCTCCACCTCGGTGCGGAACGAGTGCGCGGCGAGCGCCTCCATCGCCCGCGGCAGGTCCTCGCGCTTCAGGAAGACGTCGAGGTCCTTGGTGTCGCGGTAGATGCCCGTGTAGACGTGAAGGGCGTAGGCGCCCGCCACCACGAACGGGATCTCCGCGCCCTTCAGCGCCGACAGCGCCAGCAGGTGCGCGCCGCGCTCGACGGCGGGACGCTGGTCGGGCTGCATGGCGGGCGGGGGCGGTCGCATGTGCGGCTCCTCGCGGTGGGCTCTCTCCTCGGAGGAAGGTAGGAACCCTCGGGGGTGGCGGCAGCGCGCGGGCGCTCGGCCGTGTGCTATGTCGGGCGCCCATGAACGAGCGCGAGAAGACGCTCCGCGACGTCGCGGAGCAGTTCCCCGAGAGCCCGATGGGCTGGTTCTCGCTCGGCCGCTACCTCGTCGAGGTCGGCCGCTTCGACGAGGCCGTCGCGGCGCTCGACGCCGCGCTCGACGACGATCCGGCCAACGCGGCGGCGCTCCGATACCGCGGCGACCCCGAAGCCCCCCGCGCGCGCTCGAGAAGGATCCGGCCTACGCGGCGGCGCTCCTCTCCCTCGGCGACGCGTACGCCGCGCTCGAGGAGAAGGAGAAGGCCCTCGACGCGCTCGACCGCTGCGCGAAGGCCGCCCTCGACCAGGAGCACCCGTCGCTCGCCGCCGAGGCCCGCGCGCGCGCCGACGAGCTCACGTGAACGAGCCCCGGGCGCGGCGCGGCCGGCGGCCGATCCGCTCCCGGGGCCCCCGGCCGCCGGCGGTCACCACCGAGGTGCCCGCAGGTCAGGCCGTGACGCGCCTTCGTCCGACGGCCAGGCGGTAGATCGCCAGCACGAGGATCGCGCCCGCGGTGGCGAGCACGATGCTCCACACCGAGAGCCCCTCCATCCCGTGCCCGAACGCGGCGCCGCCGATCCAGCCGCCGAGGACGCCGCCCACGATCCCGAGCAGGGTCGTCGCGATGAACCCGCCCGGATCATTGCCGGGCATGATCGCCTTCGCGATGAGCCCCGCCACCAGGCCGATCACGATCCAGGTCAGAAGCCCCATATCCGCACCTCGCTCCCCCGCGTGGTTGCTGAAGGGCAACTTGGGCGCGCCTCTCCCCACGTGCACGGATCGGGGGCCGGGCCGGCGCGCCGGGCGGCGAGGCGCCGGGCAGGCGCTCGCGCGAGCTTCGCCCTTCGGGCCCCGCCGCCCTACTCGAGCCGCTCGCGCTGCACCTGGCGCCGCCGGCCGGGGAGCGGCGCCGGCGCGACGGGCTCCTCGAGGTAGGTGAGCTGCCCGCCGCCGACCGCGAACGAGAACGCGCCGCCGCCGAGGTGGACGAAGTCGAGCGACGTCGTCGGGTAGCTCGTCTCCAGCGCGCGGAGCACCCGGCCGAGCCAGGTGCCGAACGCGGCCGACTTCTTCACCCGCGCCTCGCCGCGGAAGAAGTACGGCGTCCCCGAGAGCCGCGCCGGCGCGAGCCGGCCGTTGTGCGGCGCCTTGAGCGCGAGCTCGAGCAGCTCGCTCTCCTCGGGATCGATGGCGAACAGCCCGCGCCTCGGGCCGTCGGGCTGCGCGTGCAGCGCGATCGAGCGGCCCACCGAGGGGTTCGCGAGGTAGACGCGCCGCTCGGAGCGGAGCCCCTGCGAGAACGCCGCGCGCGCCGGCGCCGCGAGGAGCGCCGCCGGATCTCCGACGTCGACGTAGCGCCCCGGCAGCACCACCACGCCGGGGACCACCGCGTCGACGCGGCGCACGAGCTCGGCCTCGTCGTCGCCGTGCAGGAAGCAGAGGAACTGGCGCTCCACGATCCTCCCGGAAAAAGGCGGCGACTCTCCCCCGGCCGCCGCCCACCCGCAAGCCGCCGTTCTCCACAGGCCGGTTCCTTTACCGCCCGCTACCCTCCGCTACCGTCGACCGCGTCAAGTCGGAGGCGGTCATGAACTTCGAGCAGGCGCGCAGGCGGCAGCACCCGCGGGTCCCGGCCGGCTTCCTGGTGAAGCTCCACACCGGGGGCAAGCAGATCGTCCGCAAGGCGCGGGACCTCTCGCTCACCGGCCTCCTGGTCGAGGGCGAGTGCGCCGAGCTCGAGGATCGGATCGTCGTCGAGCTGCCGCTGCCGAACGAGCAGCGGGTCGTCGTCGTCACCGCCCGGGTCGTGCGCGACGCGCCGTCGGCGCAGTCGGCGCTGCACTTCCTCGACCTCGACTGGGACGACATGTTCGCGCTGGCGCGCTTCCTCGCGCCGCGGCTCCCGTAGCGCGGCGCCCTGGCGCCGGCCTACCGCCGCTCGTCGAGCACCGCCCGGAGCAGGTCCGGGCGGTCGGTCATGATGCCGCCGACGCCGTCCGCGACGAGCGCGCGCATCTCGCCCGGATCGTCGATCGTCCAGACGTTCACCCACCGCCCCGAGCGCGCCGCGCCCTCGACCAGGGCGCGATCCACGAGCCGCACGCCGTGGTGGAAGAGCGGCATGTCGAGGACGAGGTACGGGCTCTCCGGCACCGGCTCGTCGGACTTGAGCGCGAACACCGCCTCGGTCAGCGCGTCGCGCGGGTAGAAGTGGCAGGCGTCGGGGAGCGCCTCGACGAGCTCGCGCGCGAGCGCGTCCGACTCGCTGCCGATGCAGACGCGCCCGAGCGCGCCCTCCGCCGCCAGCAGCTCCGCCACCCGCCCGACCATCCCCGGCGCCTCGGGCTTCACCTCGAGGTTCACCCGCACCTCCGGGAACGCTCGGAGCACCTCGGCCAGGCGCGGGATCCGCACGCCCTTGCCGCGGTAGGCGTCGAACCGCGCCCCGGCGTCGAGCTTCGCGAGCTCCGCCCAGGTCAGCTCTCGGATCGGGCCGCTGCCGTCGGTGCAGCGATCGACCGTGGCGTCGTGGGAGACCACGATCTCGCCGTCGCGGGTCGCGTGGACGTCGAGCTCGAGCATGTCGGTGCGGTAGGCCCGCACCGCCTGCTCGAACGCCGCGAGCGTGTTCTCCGGCGCGAGGGCGGCGCCGCCGCGGTGCGAGATGTGGAGCGTGGGGCGGAGGCCCCGGAAGAACGGGTGGCGCACGGAGAGGAATCTAGCCGAGTACGATGGCGCCCATGCGGCTCGTCCTCGCCTCGACCTCCCCCGCGCGGCGGGCGCTCCTCGACCAGACCGGGCTGTCGTACGAGGCGGAGGCGCCCGACGTCGAGGAGCGGCTCGATCCGTCGTCGCCGGCCGCCGCCCAGGCCCGGGCGCTCGCGCTCGCCAAGGCCCGGGCGGTGGCGGCGCGCCGGCCGGACGCGATCGTCGTCGGCGCCGACCAGGTCCTGGTGGCCGACGGCCTCGCGCTCGGCAAGCCGCCGGACGAAGCCGCGGCCCTCGGGCAGCTCCGCCGCCTCGCCGGCAGGACCCACGCCCTCGTCACCGGCCTCGCGATCGTCGCGCCGGGCCGGCCGCCGATCGTCGAGGACGAGGAGACGCGGATCACCTTCCGGGCCCTCGACGACCGCGAGCTCGCCGCCTACGTCGCCACCGGCGAGTGGCGCGGCTGCGCCGGCTCGTACCGCCTCGAGGGGCGCGGGATCCTCCTCGTCGAGCGCGTCGAAGGCGACCACACCAACGTCCTCGGCCTCCCGCTGCCGCGGCTGCTCGGGCACCTGCGCGCGCTCGGCGTGAAGCTCCTCGAGCCGGCGCGAGGCTAGCGCTGCCCGCGGCGCTTCCCGGCGGGCGAGAGCCGCTCGGTGCGGTCGAGCCTCGCGTACCCCGGCGCCTCGCGGTGCCCTGCGGCGATCTCGCGGCGGAGCCTCGTCGCCTGGCGCACGCCCCTGAGCGGCGCGCCCTCCCGCGGCTCGCCGGGGAACGGCTCCGCGGCCTTGCGGCGCCCCTCGCCCGGCGCCGCGGCGACGCTGGTGCGGCGCTCCGGCGTCACCAGCTTGCCGGTGACGTGGCGGCTCTTCTTGGTGGCGTGCGGCGAGAGCGCCGGATCGGCGCGGCCCTCCTCGAAGTCGCGCAGGACCGGCGCGCGGCCCTCCTTCTTCCCGAGCTTCGCCCGGAACGCGAGCGTCTTCTTCGGCATGCGTCCTCCTCGAACGGATCCTCCGAGGAGGTGCGCACGCCGTCGGGCCCGCGCCCGGCCCGTCAGCCGCCCAGCTTCCGCACGCTGACGGCGCCGCCGCCGACGGGCTTCGGCCCGGCGCCGTCGTCGAGCTCGACCTCGACCGTCCAGTCGCCGGGCGACAGGCCGACCGCGGTCTTGATGGTGGAGCCGCACATGCAGCGGCACGGCGTCCCCGAGAGCTTCTCGGTGACGACGACCTTCTGGCCCTCGAGCCGGCTGGTCACCTCGGCCGAGAGGCAGCAGGCGTGCGCGAGCTCGTGGCGCACGATCGCGCCGAGACCGAGCGGCGTCACCGTCACCGCCGGCTTCGCCGAGCGCGTGCCCTCGGGCGGCGGTGGGAACCTCGCGGCGTCCGCCTCCGCGGTCGACGGCTTCGCGAGGCAGCCGGCGATCGACACCCGCGA
>CAZDGH010000375.1:0-5960 GCA_964504805.1 uncultured Myxococcales bacterium
TAGGTGAGGTCGGTGCCGAGGAAGCGCTCGCCCTTCTGCGAGCCGGCGACCTTCCGCACCCGGCGCAGCTTCGGCAGGTAGAGGCTCTGGTCCGCCGACGCGCCCGGGTTCTCGACGACCAGCATCGCCACGCCGGCGACCTCCGGCGGCTCGAGGAACCGCAGCACGGTGTGGACCTTGCCGCCGACCTTCCTGGCAGCGGTGGTGAAGACGCGGTCCTTGGTGGCGCCGCCCGCCTCGACCACGTGGAAGCGCAGCTTCGCCCGGGCGCCGGTGAGGTTGAGCGAGCTCCGCTCCCGCGCCTTCTCGACGATCTCCTTCGCGGACGGCTCGGCGCCCGCCGCGAAGGGCGCGAGGACGATCGCCGCACAGAGCGCTACCGTTCGGAGCTCCACGGCCCCTCCTTCGCCGCCGTCCGCGTCCGCTCGAGCTTCGCCCGGAGCAGGAGGTCGTCCGGCGCGCGGGCGACCGCCTCGGCGAGGCGCGCCGCGGCGGTGGCGGGATCGCCGCGGGACAGGGCGCAGTCTGCCACCGCCTCGAGCACGTACGCATCCTCGGGCGCGCGCCGCTGCGCCCGCGACGCCGCGGCGCAGCCCTCCCGCGGCAGCCCCTCCTCGAAGGCGAGCGCCGCGAGCCGGGTGTGCGGCTCGGCGCGCTCCGGCGCGAGCGCCGCCGCCAGCGAGAGCGCCTCGCGGGCGTGGGCCTGCGCGCCGGCCCGCCGCTCCGCCTCGGCGAGGGCGAGGAGCTCGTCGGGATCGCGCGGCCGGAGCAGCGCCCGCGCCCGCGCCGCCCGGAGGAACGACGGCTCGCTCGGCCGCACCGAGCGCACGATCCGCTCGAGCACCTCGCCGTAGGCGGGCAGCCCCTCGGGCCGCACCAGCACCAGCGAGTAGACCAGGCCGCCGCGCGAGAAGAAGTGCGAGGTGAGGTGCGCCCGCGAGCCGTCGGCCTCGAACGTCGCCTCCACCGCCACCCCGAGCATCCCTCCCACGTGCTCGTAGCGGAGCGGACGGACGTGCAGCTCGCGGATCCGCCCCGCCTCCTCCTCGCCGTACAGCTCCTCGGCCACGAACGCGTGGGCCTCGCCGGGCAGATCCGGCGGCTCGTCCACCGCGTGGGCCGTCGCCGAGATCGAGGCGCGGGCCGGGCCGGAGAGCCCGTTGTAGAAGGTCATCGGCCCGAGCCGGTCGGCGCCGCGGCGCCACTGCGACGGCACGAGCGCGGTGAGGCCGAACCGGTCGTCCTCCACGAGCCGCATCGGCGGCAGCCGCGACGCCAGGACCTCGCCGCCGAAGAGCAGCACCGCCGCCACCGCGGCGAGGGGCGCCACCCGGGTCCCGAGCAGCACCCCGAGCCTCGGCGGATCCCCGAGGAGCCGCGGCGCGAAGAGCGCGGCGGCGACGGCGCCGGCGACGAGGCCGCCCAGGTGACCCCAGTTGTCGATGCCGGTCGACGTCCACCCGATGTAGAGGAACACCAGGACGGTGGGGACGACCGCGCCGCCGAGCACGCGCCGGTACCGCTCCGGCAGGATCCGCCGGTACTTCAGCCCGAAGACGACCGCGCCGCCGAGCATCCCGTACGCCATCCCCGACGCGCCGGCGGAGACGTCGTCGCTCATCGCGAAGGAGAGCAGCGTCGTGCCGAGCGCGGTGGCGACGAGGATGCAGAGGTAGTCGAGCGGCCGGAAGGCGTTCTCGAGCGCGGCGCCGAAGTGGAAGAGGACGAAGAGGTTGAAGCCGATGTGCAGCCAGTCCCGGTGCACGAAGTTCGCGGTGAAGAGCCGCCACAGCTGCCCGAGGTCGACGATCAGCGGCCCGGCCTTCGCGCCCCAGGCCACCATCCCCTCGACGTCGACCGCGCCGTGATCCCCGAGCTCGAGCAGGAACACCGCGACGTTCGCCACGGTGACGAGCAGCGTGATCAGCGGGATCCGGCCGAGGTGGAAGGCGCGGCTGAAGTACAGCGCCTTCGGCTGGTAGAGGCCGCGGAACAGCTCGAGCTCGCCGGCCCGCACCCACGACGGCCCGGTGACGGGCGGGAACCGGACCAGCGTCGCGGGGTCGATCTCGCCACGCTCGACCCGGGCCTCGAACTCCTCGAGGTCCAGGACGTCCTCCCCGGCGGGGGTGCGAATGGCGATGGCGGCGGCCACGGACGGGTCATGCTACCGCCCAAGGCCCCGGAAATCGCAAGTGATTCCGGGGGATGGCCGGTTGATGGCCCCTGAAAGGCCGTGCTATAGGATCCGGCCAACGCATCCACTTGGGAAGGGACGGGCGGAGGCTCGATGAAGCTGATCATCGAGGACGACGAGGGCCGGAAGACCGTCGTCCCGTTCCTGCGCGAAGAGATCACGATCGGAAGGCAGGAGGGCAACACCATCCGCCTGACCGAGCGGAACGTGTCGCGCCGGCACTGCAAGCTCGTCCGCTCGAACGGCTCGATCTGGGTCGAGGACCTCGGCTCGTACAACGGGGTCCGCGTCAACGGCGACCGGGTCGAGGGCAAGCAGCCGATCAAGCCCGGCGACCTGATCGAGGTCGGCGACTACGACCTGGCGATCGAGGGCGACGGCGCCGCCGCCGAGCCGAACGGCGCGGCGGCGGGCCCCGCGGCCGGGGGCGGCGACGACACCCGCTCGACGATGCGGATGGCCGCGCCGGTCGAGGCGGCGGAGCCGGCGGCGCTCTCCATGCAGCCCACGCGCGCCGCGTCGGGACCCAAGGATCCGCACAAGTTCGAGCCGACGTCGGTGATCAAGGCGCCGGTCTCCCGCGGCGACCGCAAGATCGAGGCGGTCCCGGCCGACAAGGCGCCGCGCCTCGTCGCCCTCACCACCGAGCACGCCGGCAAGGAGTTCGTCCTCGACAAGACGGTGATCGGGATCGGCAAGGGTCCCGAGAACGAGGTCTCGGTCGACCACCGCTCGGTCTCGCGCAACCACTGCCAGGTCGTCCGGGACGCGGACGGCACCTGGAAGGTCCTCGACCTGCAGTCCGCGAACGGCGTCAAGGTCAACGGCGAGCCGTACGGCGAGGCGCCGCTTCGCGCCGGCGACACGCTGCAGCTCGGGCACCTCCGCTTCCGCTTCGTCGGTCCCGGGGAGGTCTTCCAGTTCGTCCCCGAGCCCACCACCGGCGTCACCCAGGCGCTGCCCTCGCCGCGCAGCAAGCTGCCGCTCATCGGGGCGATCGCCGGCGTGGTGCTCCTCGGCGGCGGCGTCGGCATCGCCGCGCTCGCAGGTGCGTTCTCCGGCGACGCGGCCGAGGTCGACCCGCCCGCGGTCGCGGCGGCGGGCAAGGATCCCGCCCCGAAGCCCGAGGCGCCGAAGCCCGACGGCGCGAAGCCCGAGGGGACGAAGGTCGGGGAGCCGAAGGCGCCCGACGAGGTCGCCGCCGTGGCGGCGAAGCCCGACGACCCGCCGCTCATCCCCGCCGGCACCAAGGAGCTCGCCGAGGCGGAGAAGGCGTTCGGCGAGAAGCGCTGGAAGGACGCCGAGAAGCTCGCCGACGCCGCGGTGAACGCCGGCGCCGGCGAAAAGGCCGAGGCGCTCCTCGACAAGGCCCGCGCGGAGCAGGAGGCGCAGGCCGCGTTCGCCGCCGCGCAGAAGGCCGTCAACAAGGGCGACGGCCAGACCGCGCTCGACGAGCTCGACAAGGTCCCGCAGGACTCCGCGCTGCAGGCCGACGCCAAGCCGCTGCGGTTCCGCGCCGGCGTCCTCTACGTGCAGGAGGTCGTCAAGGAGAGCCGCGCGCTCGTCCGGCAGAAGCGGTTCGACGACGCCCGCGCCGTCCTCGACGAGGCGGATGTCCGCGTCCCGAACGACCCCGGGCTCGAGAAGGCCCGCGCGGAGCTCGACAAGGCCGAGGCCGGCGCCGGCGCCGTCGCCGCCCGGGTGGAGAAGAAGGATCGCGCGGCCACGCCGGCGTCCGGTCGCCGCGATCGGAGCGACGCCGACGAGGAGTCGTCGAAGGGCCCGGGCGCCGAGGACGAGGCGGCCTCGAAGCGCGAGGAGGCGAAGCGGTCGTTCGAGACCGGCGTCGGCCTGGCGTCGAAGGGCCAGTGCAAGCAGGCGATCCCGGCGTTCCACAAGTCGCTGCAGCTGAACCCGGCCCTCGCGGAGTCGCACAAGTACCTCGGCACCTGCTACGCGCAGCTCGGCGACGGCGACAACGGCGCCAAGCACTACCGGAAGTTCCTCGAGCTCCAGCCGAACCACCCGCAGGCGCCGCAGATCCGGAAGATCCTCGACCAGTACGAGGAGTACCAGTCGAAGAAGGGCGGCTAGCGGTGGACATCCGGGTCCTCGTGGTCGACGACGAGCCGGCGGTCAACGAGATCACCCGCGCGATGCTGGGGCGCGGCGGGTACGAGGCCGACGGCGTCACCGATCCGCGCCAGGTGGTGGACCAGCTCAAGAGCCGGGACTACCACCTGGTGATCCTCGACATGATGATGCCGGAGCTCGACGGCACCGAGGTGCTCGAGCGGATCCGGAAGGTCGACTCCGACATCCCGGTGATCGTCGCCACCGCGCACCCGTCGGTGGACACCGCGGTGAAGTCGCTCCGGAGGTCGGCGAGCGACTACGTGGCGAAGCCGCTCGTCCAGGACGAGTTCCTGGCCACGGTGCGCCGCGTCCTCGAGGACAAGGGCCTCACCCGCGACCCCGAGGCCGAGCTGCACCGCGCCCTCGGCCGCACCATCCGCGACGTGCGGAGCCGCCAGGACCTCACCCTCAAGCAGCTCTCGAAGCGCACCGGCCTCTCGGTGTCGCTGCTGAGCCAGATCGAGCGCGCCGAGTCGAGCGCGTCGATCGGCTCGCTGTACAAGATCGCCACGGCGCTGAAGGTGCCGCTCTCGGCCCTCTTCGCCGGCTACTAGGCGGCCGGGGGACCGACGCGAGCGGCCTGCGGGCCGCGGCCGGCACGGCCGGCCGCCTCGTGCTCGCGCTTCGCGGCCTCGCGGAGCTCCCGGTCGTGCAGCACCTCGGCCGCCGTCCGGGCCAGCGCCTTCGCCGCCGTCACCATCGTCGCGAGCCCCGGCCCGCTCCGCGCCGCGCCGGCGAACGCGTGCTGGTGGCAGAGCGTCTCGCCCTCGCCGCAGATCGCCAGGTACGGGTGGATCGACGGCACCGCGTGGGAGACGTCTCCCATGTCGGTGGAGCCGGCGCCGACGCCCTCGTCGCGCTCACGGGCGGTGCGGCCCTGCGCCGCGAGGTGGGTGCCGAACGCCCGCGCCAGGGAGAGGTTGTTGACCATGTCGCGGTAGCCGCGCCGCGCGGCGATCTCCACCTCGACGCCCGCCGCCGTCGCCGCGCCGCGGGCGCAGCGCTCGACGATGGCCCGCACCCGCGCGAGCTCGTCCACGCTGCGCGCCCGCACCGAGAACTCCGCGGCGGCCCGCTCCGGGACGATGTTCACCGCCTGCCCGCCGTCCTTGACGAAGCCGTGCACCCGCACGCCGTCCCGGAAGTGCACGCGCTGGGAGTCGACCAGCACGAAGGTCTGGATGCAGGCGGTGAGCGCGCTCTGGCCGTCGTGGGGCGCGGCGGCGGCGTGGGCCGGCGTCCCGCGGAAGGTGAGCTCGAGCCAGACGTTCGCGAGCGCCGGGTGGGTGAGCAGGTCGCGATCGAACGGGTGGAACATCAGCGCGGCGTCGAGCCCCTCGAAGCAGCCCGCCTCGAGCAGCTTCACCTTGCCGCCGCCGCCCTCCTCCGCCGGCGTGCCGAGGAGCTCGACGGACCCGCCGCGCGCCTCCGCCTCCGAGGCCGCGGCGAGGAACGCGCCGACGGCGCCGGCGGCGATCAGGTTGTGGCCGCAGGCGTGGCCGATCTCCGGGAGCGCGTCGTACTCGGCGAGGATCGCCACCCGCGGCCCCGCCGCGCCGGCGCGCGCGCGGAGCGCGGTCGGGAGGCCGCCGAGCGGCTTCTCCACCGCGTGCCCGTGGGAGGCGAG
>CAZDGH010000376.1:0-5955 GCA_964504805.1 uncultured Myxococcales bacterium
CTCGCCGGCGCGCTCGAGGTCGCGAGGCGGCTCCACGACGAGGGCAAGCAGGGCGTGGTGGTGACGCTGTTCCCCGACCGCGCGGACCGGTACTTCGAGCCGGTGCGCTGGGAGAAGAAGTATGTCTGGTGAGCTCGCCTACCCGGCGGACGTGCTCGCGGCGGCCGCCGCCCACGCGCTGCCCGCGTACCCGAGCGAGGCTTGCGGCGTCGTGCTCCGCGGCCGCGACGGCGCGCTCCGCTTCCGGCCGATGCAGAACGTCGCGGACCGGTACCACGAGAAGGATCCCGAGACGTTCCCGCGCACGAGCCGCCAGGCGTACCTGTTCCACCCGAAGGAGCAGCTCGAGGTCTGGGAGGCGTCCGAGCGCGGGGAGGACGTGGTCGTGGCGATCGTCCACAGCCACTGCGACGTCGGCGCGTACTTCTCCAAGAAGGATCAGGAGGATGCGCTCGGCGGCACGGCCGACACGCCGCTCTTCCCCGGCGTGGAGTACGTCGTCGTCTCGATCCGCGGCACCACCTGCGACGACGTCCGGGCCTACCGGTGGGAGCGCGGGGGCTGGAGCGAGCGCCGGCTCCCCGTGCCGAGGATTCCCTAGTCGGCACGCCTGGTTACGGTCCGGCGGGTCGGGCCCGGGCTGCTCCATTCCGGAGCGGGCGATCGTTGTATGTCGCCGGGATCCTTGATACAAGGGCTCACTTTTTCGAGGGAAAGCAGCCCGTCGACCCCCCCGACACACGGGGGTGGGGGGAAGGCGCAGCCCCTGCCGGGGCAACGGCGCCCTCGAATGTCGGAGGACACGGCATGCAGCCGCAGCAGGGCTTCACGATCTGGCTGACCGGGATGAGCGGGGCGGGGAAGTCGACCCTGGCGCAGTACATCGGCCCGCGGCTCTCGATGATCGGCCGGAAGGTCGAGCTGCTCGACCACGACGAGGTGAAGGATCACCTCTACAAGTCCACGGGCTTCCCGGAGAACTCGCGCGAGGAGCGGGACGCGCAGGTGCGGCGCCTCGGCTTCCTCTCGCGGCTCCTCGCCCGCAACGGCGTGGTCGTCATCGCCGCGCACACGAGCCCGTACCGCGAGACCCGCGACGACCAGCGCCGGCAGGCCGGCCGCTTCGTCGAGATCTTCGTCGACTGCGCGCTGGAGCGGCTGATCGAGCGCGACACCAAGGGGCACTACAAGAAGGCCCTCGCCGGCGAGCTGCCGCACTTCACCGGCATCTCCGATCCGTACGAGCCGCCGACGAACCCCGAGGTGCTCGTGAACACCGGGCTGGAGAAGGTCGAGGAGAGCGCCGCGCGGCTCTTCGACAAGCTCCACGCGATGACCTACGTCGACCGGAAGGAGCACGAGCTCCTCGTCGGGAACGCGCGCCCGCCGAAGGGCAAGGCGGCGAAGGCCGCCGCCGCGCCGAAGGCCGCCACCGCGCCGAAGGCCGCCGCGAAGGCCGCGCCGAAGGCGAAGGCCGCGAAGGCCGCGCCGGCCCCGGCGAAGGTCGCCAAGGCCCCGAAGGCGCCCGCGAAGAAGGCGCCGCCGGCGAAGAAGGCCGCGAAGAAGCCGGCCCCGGCCGCCAAGAAGGGCAAGAAGAAGTAGCGGCGATGGCCGTCGCGGATCCCGCCGGCTACGAGGCGCTCTGCGCCGCCACCGCGCCCGCGTTCGAGGCGATGCGGGCGCGGATCCGCGCCGAGCGCCGGGTGCTGGTCGCATTCTCCGGCGGCGTCGACTCCACCCTGGTGCTCAAGGTGGCGCTCGACGTCCTCGGCGAGGACGCGGTCGCGCTCACCGCCATCTCGCCCTCGGTGGCGCCCCGCGAGCGCGAGGCCGCGAAGCGGATCGCCCGGGAGCTCGGCGCGGAGCACGTGCTCGTCGACTCGAGCGAGCTCGACGACCCGAGCTACGCCGCGAACCCGACCAACCGCTGCTACTTCTGCAAGTCCGAGCTCTACGACCTGTGCCGCAAGGTCGCCGACGAGCGCGGCCTCGCCGCGATCCTCGACGGCTTCAACGCCGACGACGTCGGCGATCACCGCCCGGGCCGCAAGGCGGGGCTCGAGCACCAGGTGCGCTCGCCGCTCCTCGAGGCCGGGCTGCACAAGGACGCGATCCGCGCCTGGTCGTGGAAGCTCGGGCTGCCGACCTGGGACAAGCCGCAGCTCGCGTGCCTCGCCTCGCGCCTGCCGTACGGCCTCGCCGTCACCGAGGAGCGCCTGTCGCAGGTCGCGAAGGCCGAGGAGGCGCTGCAGGATCTCGGCTTCCGGATCTTCCGGGTGCGGCACCACGGCGACGTGGCGCGGCTCGAGCTCGGCGCGCAGGAGCTGCCGAAGCTCTTCGGGGACGAGGCGCTGCGCGCGACGGCGCTCGCGGCGGTGAAGGCGGCGGGCTTCCGGTTCGTGGCCCTCGACCTCGAGCCGTTCCGCACCGGGCGCATGAACGACGGGCTCTCGCTGCCGGTCGTCTGAGCCCTCCGCGGGCACGCTACTTGTGCAGCCCGCACTCCTTGCTGTCGGGGTTCTCCCACCACCAGCGCCCCGCGCGGACGTCCTCGCCGGGCGAGACCGCCCTCGTGCACGGCGCGCAGCCGATCGAGGGGTACCCGCGGTCGTGCAGCTTGTTGTACGGGACCTTGTTGGCCTTCACGTAGGCCCAGACGTCGGCCTCGGTCCACTCCACGAGGGGACTCACCTTCGCGAGGCCGTGGGCCTCGTCCCACTCGAGGGCGGCGGTCCCGGCGCGGGTCGGCGACTGCTCGCGGCGCAGGCCGGTCACCCAGCCGGCGCAGCCCGCGAGGGCGCGCCGGAGCGGCTCGACCTTGCGGATCCGGCAGCACTCGCGCCGGCCGTCGATCGAGTCGCGGAAGCTGTAGAAGCCCTTCGCCCGGGTGAGCGCCTCCACCGCGGCGGCCTCGGGCGCGTGGACCTCGAGCTCGACCTCGTACCGGTAGCGCACCCGCTCCATCACCTCGAAGGTCTCCTCGGGGAGGCGGCCGGTGTCGAGGGTGAAGATCGCCAGCGACGGCGCGACCTTGCGGGCGAGGTCGATGAGGACGACGTCCTCCACGCCGAAGCTCGAGGCGAGCTTCACGGGGCCGCCGAGCTCCCCGGCGGCGAACCGGAGCACCTCCTCCGCGGGCTTGCCGCGGAGCGCCTCCGCCGCCCGGAGCACCCGATCCTTCGACATCGCGCTCTGCGTCATCGTCGCGTCCTCGAGGCCGGAGCGTAGCCCCGGCGGGCGGCCGCGGCGAGGGCGGCCGGACGGGCGGGCGTCGTTGACCCTTCGCGCCCGAAACCCGTAGCATCTTCCTCTTATCGCACGTGCGCGGGACGCAGCGGACCTTCCGGACCGACGGGGACGGAGGCGCCGCACTCGGGGACCCGCACCGACGATCTGCAGGAGGCCGCATGGCCCGGTCCCGTACCTTCGCCCGCGCATCCGTCGTCGGTCTCTTCCTCGCGCTCGCCTCGTGCTCGAGCGGCGACAGCGGGTGCGGCTGCGCGCTCCCGCCGGACCGTCCGATGCCGCAGGAGGACATCGTCTACGACGGCGTGCAGGCGTACCTCTCCGAGTCGGCGTTCGCGTTCATCACCGGGAACTTCGACTCGATCCTCGGGCAGTTCCTCCCCGACGGTCTGAACTTCGAGGTCCCCGGCGGCCACTACGAGACCGGCTGCGTCGGCTGGCCCATCAACGCCTGCGCGGTCAGCGAGGACTACTGCGGCGGCAACGGCGGCAGCTGCCCGCTCACCATCGGCCTGCACGACGTGCAGATCCTCCGCGAGCAGCCGAACGTCGTCCGGGTCGCGCTCGCCATCGACGTCGGCGGCGTCATCCCGGTGCGCGGCTTCCCGGCCGACTGCGACGTGAACATCACCGTGCAGAACAAGCCGGTGAGCCTGCCGATCTTCCTCACCATCGACCCGCTCACCCACGCGCTCTCGTTCGACGTCGGCGACGTCGAGGTGAACTTCACCGCCGACGACTTCTCGGTGGACGGCGGCCTGCTCTGCGACATCGTCGACTTCCTCAAGGACCTCCTCGCCGGGTTCCTCAACGACACGCTCCGCAACCAGATCGCCGGGATCGTGCGCGAGCAGGTGCAGGGCTTCACCTGCATGGCCTGCGACACCTACGCGGCGCAGGGGTGCTACGACGGCGCGGCGTGCGCCGGCGATCCGGCGTGGTGCTACCCCGGCGGCGACGCCGGCCAGAAGTGCGTCTCGAAGTTCCAGGGCATCGAGGGCAAGATCGACACCTCGAACCTCCTCTCCGGCCTCATGGGCGGCGAGGACGCGCCGCCGCCGGATCCGGCGAACGCGAGGCTGCGGATCCTGGTGGCGCGCGGCGAGCGCGAGCAGCCCGACGTGCAGCCGATGGTGGAGCGGAACGGCGGCGGGCTGCGCCTGAACGTCATCACCGCGGCGGCGGGCGAGAAGGACCCGTGCGTGCCCGAGTGCGTCGCGCCGGACTGCGTGCCGCCGTCGACCGAGGCGCCGCCGCCGGTGGACTTCGACTTCGAGGCGAGCCGCCAGGGCATCCAGCCGGGTCAGTACATGCTCGGCCTCGGCGCCTCCGACCGCTTCATCGACAAGGCGGCCTACGAGGCGTGGCGCGTCGGCGCGATCTGCCTCGCCATCGACTCGTCGACCACGAGCCTCATCAGCACCAACACCTTCAGCACCTTCCTCGGCTCGCTCTCGAGCCTGTCCGACGGGAAGAACGCGCCGATGATGATCCGGCTCCGGCCGGAGAAGGCGCCGTCGGTGAAGATCGGCGCCGGCACGTACCTCACCGATCCGGAGACGGGCGAGCGGAAGATCGACCAGCCGCTGCTGGTGATCTCGATGCACGACCTGTCGATGGACTTCTACTCGCTGATCGGCGACCGCTGGTACCGGCTCTTCACGCTCACCGTCGACCTCGACCTGCCGCTCGGCCTCGACCTCACCCCGGAGAACGAGCTGCAGCCGTTCATCGGCGACCTCGGCGGCGCGCTCTCGAACATCCGCACCTCGAACTCCGAGATCCTCGAGGAGGACCCGAGCATCATCGCGGACCTGGTGCCGTCGATCATCGGCCTGGCGGCGCCGGCGCTCGGCAACGCCATCTCGCCGATCGCGCTGCCCGAGGTGCAGGGCTTCAAGCCGGTGGTGCGCTCGCTCGCCGGCATCGTCGAGCGCCCGGGCGAGGCCGGCAGCTTCGAGCACCTCGGCATCTTCGCGGACCTCGAGCTGGCGCCGGTGGCGCCGCAGCCGTTCCGCGCCGGCCAGGGCGTCCGGGCGGACCTGCGCGAGCTGTTCTTCCCGCGGGCCGAGCAGCGCGTGGTGATCGACGGCAAGCTCCCGAAGGCCTTCGCGGTGATCGACGCGACCCGCGCGCCCGACGCCCGCGGGCGCGAGCGCGAGGTGCAGTTCCGCGTCGACGGCGGCCTCTGGAGCACCTGGCGCCCCGAGGGACGCGTGGTCGTGGACCACCCGGTCCTGAACCTGCCGGGCCGCCACGTCATCGAGCTGCGCGGCCGCGAGGTCGGCGACTACCGCACGCTCGATCGCGAGCCGGTGCGGGTCGGCGCGCTCGTCGACTGGACGCCGCCGGACCTCGAGCTGGTCGAGGGGCCGGAGGGGCTGCTCGCGTTCGCGACCGCCGCCGACGATCTGACGCCGCTCGAGGAGCTCCGGTGGCGCTTCCAGGTCGACGGCGGCTGGCTCGAGGGCCTGCCCGAGGACGTGCCGCTCCACGCGGTCGAGGCGATCGAGGTCGCGGACGAGGCGGGCAACGTGCGCCGCCGGACGTTCTCGCGGCCCGGCCTGGTCGCCGCCTTCGACGGCGCGCCGGAGGCGGGCGCCCCGGCTCCGGCGACGGACGCGCCGTCGGGCGGCTGCGCCTGCGGCTCGACGGGCGGTGGCGCGGGCGTGCTCGGCCTCGGCCTCGCGGCGCTCGCCCTCGCGCGGC
>CAZDGH010000377.1:0-5925 GCA_964504805.1 uncultured Myxococcales bacterium
GGCGCCTCGGCTCGCGACCTCGCGCGGCGCGCCGGCCGCGCCGTCCAGCACCGCCACCGCGCCGCGGCCGGTGCACCCGGCGAGCGGCGACGCGACCATCCAGCGCGCGCCCGCCGGCGGCTCCTCGTCGCCGGGCTCGACCTCGGAGAGCTCGAGGCCGAGGAGGACCGGCGCGCCGAGCGATCCGGTGCAGCTCCCGCCGTCGCCGACGGCGGTGGCGACCGCGGGCGCGTCCACGAGGCCGCGCGGCAGCGGCCGCGACCACGCCACCACGAACGCCTCCGACGGGAGCCGCTCCGGCGTGCCCGCCTTCGTGGCGACCCGGGTGGCGTCGGCGGGGAGCTCCACGAAGAGGCGCCCGCCGACGTGGTGCACGGGCGCGAGCGGCGCGGCGGCGGCAGCGGCGGGGCGGGCGGCGGCGAGGACGGCGAGGGCGGTGCGCATGCGTCGCGGGAGAGCAACCGCCGTGCCCGGCGCGAAGCCCGCGGAAAGACGGGCCCTCGCCGCGGCCTCGCGGTCCGGCGGCCGCACGGTGCGGGCGCTCGGCCGCGGCAGAGGGAGAGCCACCGGGACGCCGGGCGGCGCGCCCTCGGTGTGGACACACTCGGACAGGAGGCTCGAGAGGAGTGCGGCGGCTCCGAGAGGAAGTTGCGTCGGGACGGAGGCTCGGGCGGAGGCGCGCGCTGCAACAGCGGGAGGAAGCGTCCGTCCAGCTGTCGCGCATCCTCGATCTGGCGCCGATCGGCATGGCGATCGTGGGCCTCGACGGCCGCTTCCTCCGCGTCAACCAGGCGCTCCTCCGCATCGTCGGCTACGAGGACGAGGAGCTCCGGCTGCTCCGGTTCGAGGACATCACCCACCCCGACGACCGGCACGCGCACGACGCGTTCGTCCGCCGCCTGCTCGCCGGCGAGATCCGGCTCTTCCGGCTCCCGAAGCGGTACCTCCGCAAGGACGGCTCGATGATCGAGGTGATGGTGCACGTCACCCTGATCCGCGACGCCGGGGGCAGGCCGCTCCACTACGTCTCGCAGATCGAGGACGTGACGGGGCGGCGGCGCGCCGAGCGCGCCCTCGCCGAGAGCGAGCGCCGCCATCGCGCCCTGTTCGAGAGCGCGATGGACGCGATCGTCGTCCTCGACGTCGTCGGACGCGTGCTCGACGCCAACCCCGCGGCCATGCGGCTCCTCGGCGCGTCCGGCATCGAGCAGCTGGCGAGGCGCCTCGTCTCGTTCGGCGACGGCGCGCCGCCGCTCCTCGTCCACGGCGAGCGCCATGGCGAGCTCGAGCTCTCGCTCCCCGACGGACGGCAGGCCACCGTCGAGTACGCGGCGCGCGCGCACTTCCTGCCAGGACGCCACCTCGTCACCGCCCGGGACGTGACCGAGCGGCGTCGCGTCGAGGCGGAGCTGCGCCGGAGCCGCGAGCTGCTCGAGCGGGCGCAGGCGGTGGCGCACTTCGGGAGCTGGGAGTACCTCCTCGAGTCCGGCGTGGTGCTCTGGTCGAAGTCGTGCCGGGAGATCTTCGGCTGGGAGCTCGAGCGCCCGCCGCGGGTGGAGGAGTACTTCGCGCGGATCCACCCGGACGACTGCCACAGGCTCCGCGCCACGGTGCTCGAGCTCCTGCGCCGCGGGCGCACCTTCGAGACCAGCCACCGGATCGTCCGCCCCGACGGGACGGTGCGGTTCGTCGAGTGCAACGGCGAGGTCTACCGCAGCGCCGCGGGCCGCCCGCTCCGGGTGCTCGGCGTGGTCCAGGACATCACGGAGCGCCGGCGCGCGGAGGCCGAGCGGGAGGAGCTGCTCGCCAGGGTCGCGGAGGAGCGCGGCTGGCTCGTCACCGCCATCGAGCACTCGCCGACGGCGGTGATCCTCGTGGGCGTCGAGGACGGCGACCGCTTCGTGGCCAACGCCCGCGCCGCCGAGCTGCTGGGCGAGCCGCTCGATCCGGCCCGGGGCATGAGGCAGTGGATCGGCCGCCTGGCGACGGCGTCGGGCGAGCCGCTCTCGTACGAGCAGCTGCCGGCGGTGCGCGCCCGGAGGTACGGCGAGGTGACCCACGGCGTCGAGCTGCGGCTGCTCCGGAGGGACGGCGGCGAGGTGCCGATCCTGCTCAGCGCCGCGCCGGTGCGGGACGACCGCGGGCACGTCCAGGGCGCGGTGGTGATCTGGGAGGACATCTCCGTCCTCAAGGAGCTCGAGCGCCAGCGGCAGGAGTGGACCGCGCTCGTGGCCCACGACCTCCGGCAGCCGCTCACCACCATCGTCGGGTACGCCGGGATGGCGAAGCGCGCCGGCGGCCGCGGCATGCCCGAGCGCGCCGAGCACATCCTCGCCAGCGCGAAGCGGCTCGACCGGCTCATCCAGGACCTCATCGACGTCTCGCGGCTCGAGTCGCGGCGGCTGGTGCTGGCGAAGGAGCGCGTCGGCGTGCGCGCCGCGCTCGAGGCGGCGGTGCAGCGGCTCTCGCACGACGTGCCCGACCACGAGGTGCGCCTCTCGTGCGCCGAGGGCCTGCCGGACGTCGAGCTCGATCCGGTGCGCTTCGAGCAGGTGCTCGGGAACCTGATCTCGAACGCGGCGAAGTACGGCACGCCGGCCTCGCCGATCGACGTCGAGGCGGCGGCCCGCGAGGGCGCGGTGGAGATCGCGGTGACCAACCGCGGCGCCGGGATCGCGCCGGAGGACCTGCCGCGGGTGTTCGGCCGCTACTTCCGCTCGGGCGAGGCGCGCCGCTCGGCGGTGCCCGGCCTCGGGCTCGGGCTGTTCATCAGCCGGGGCCTGGTCGAGGCCCACGGCGGGACGATCTCGGTGGAGAGCGAGCCCGGGGCGCGCACGACCTTCCGGGTGCGGCTCCCCGCGCTGCCGCCCTAGGGAGTCGCGGGCGCGTCGGCCGGGGCGTCGGCGGCGACGGCGGCGGCGGCGGCCTCGGCGGCCTTCTTCGCCTCCGCGGCCTTCTTCGCCTCCTCCTTCGCGAGCCCGTCGAGCTTGGCGAGGCCCTTGTCGAAGTCGGCGCCGACCATCGCGTCCATGTCGACCACCGCCGAGAACGCCTTCCCCATGAAGTCGTTCTTGCCGTTCATCGACCAGGTGAGCCTGGTGCCCTCGCCCTCCTTCGCCAGCGCGAAGGTGGTGACGTTCTTCGCCTCCATCGGCGCGAGGAAGTGGAGGTCGATCGTCACCTTCTCGTCCGGCGCGAGCGCGGTGATGGTCATGGCGCCCGAGCCCACGTCGTCGTTGCCGCTCCACTCGTAGCGCTGGCCGACCGCGCCGTCGGTCCCGGTGAACGTCGTCTTCATCGCGGGATCGAGCTCCTGCCACGGCGACCACCGCGGGAAGCTCTTCAGGTCGGCGACGAGCGGGTAGACCGCCTCGGGCGGCGCGGCGATCGTCCGCGAGCGCGAGATCGCGAACTCCGCCGGCTGCGACGCGACGAACGCGACGAAGCCGCCGACGCCGAGCACCAGGACCGCCACCAGGCCGAGCAGGACCTTCTTCACGACGCACCCCCAGGAAAAGGAAGCGCGGACGGTAGGCGAGGCGAGCGCCGCGAGGCAAGCCGCGGCGGGTCAGGCGAGGAAGGCCGCGACGCGCTCGGCGATCCCCAGCGACTCGGCTTGCGCCGAGACGTAGGCGCGATCGAGCGCGGGGCCGGCGGCGTCCTTGATCGCCAGCGCGTCGTCGAGGTCGACCGGCCGGTTCGCCTCGAGCTTCATCAGGAGCAGGTCCTCGAGGGTCGCGACGGGGAGCGTGCAGGGTCCGAGCGCGAGCGGCGTCGCCCGGGCGATCGTGCGCGCCAGGAACGGATCGCCGGCGAGCAGCAGATCCACGTCGGGCCCCGTCGCGCCGGAGCTCCGCAGGCGGACGAGGCCCGCCACCGCGAGCTCGCGATCGGTCTCCTCGAATTGGAAGCCGTGCCGGGCCGCCGCGGCCACGAGCTCCTCCAGCCGCTCCGCCGGGAGCGCGACCGCCAGGTAGAGGTCGTCGGTGAAGCGAGGGCGCACCCGCGCGGAGATCGCCGCGCCTCCCACGAGCGCGCACGGCACCCCGAGCTCGCCGACGAGCGCGGCGAGCCGGCCGAGCGCGCCGAGCAGCGAGTCAGCCACCGCGCCTCCGCCGCGCGAGCGCGAGGAGCAGCTCCGGCGGCTCGTCGCTGCCGCCGCGGACGCCGGGCCGCAGCGCGCGCCCGGTCCGGTAGAGGTCCTCGAGGCGCGCCATGCGCTCGGCCGGCGTGGCGCGGGCCTGCTCGCGGACGCGCTCGGCGCGCGCCCGGTCGAGGAGCCGCCGCAGCTCGGGGGTCATCGGAGGGCCTCGCGCACGACCGGAGCGCGGCGGCTACGCCGGATCGAGGTCCACGTCGCAGCCGAGGGTGTCGCCGACGGCCTCGAGGTCGGCGCGGAGCTGCCGGGGCGAGAGGCCCTCGGGGACGCTCACCAGCGCCTCCAGCAGGAAGAGCGGCGTGCCCGCGAACGGCGCGGACTCGACCCGGGTCTCGAGCTCCTCGACGTTGACGCCGTGCTTGCGCAGCACGTCGGTGAGCGGGGCGACGATGCCGGGGCGGTCGGCGGAGTAGGTGCGGAGGCGGTAGGGCACCGCGCGGCGCGGCGTGCCGGCGGCGCCGGCGAGCTCGGCGATCTCGAGCTTCAGGCCGAGCGACTCGGCGTCGCGGCGGAGCGCCGCCTTCACCCGGTCGAGGACCGCGGCGTCGCCCTGGACGAGGGCGAGGAGCGCGAAGCGGCCGGAGAGGTTCACCATCCGCGAGGAGGCGAGGTTGCCGCCGGCGTCGACGACGCGGCGCGAGAAGTCGGCGGCGAGGCCGACGCGGTCGGGGCCGACCGCGGTGATCACGAGCTCGGGCATGGCCGGAAGGTAGCGAGATCGGGGCTACGACGGAAGGCCGACCCAGGCGGCGCTCTTCTCCCAGAGCTCGTCGCGGAGCCCGTCGTCCCGCGCGGCGCGGTTGGTCCGGGCCGGAGCCTCGTCCACCCAGTAGAGGCCGTCCTGCCCCTCGAGCGCGGGATCGGAGGCGCAGCGGATCGTCGTCCGCGCGCCCTCCTCGGGCGTGCGCATGAAGCGCTTCATGATCCCGCGGAACGGGAACGGCACCTCGCGCCAGACGTCGGTGGCGACCGCGCCGGGGTGGAGCGCGTAGCTGGTGATCCCTTCTCCGGCCTTGCCCGCCGCCAGCGAGCGCGTGAACAGCACGTTGCACAGCTTCGAGACCGCGTACTCGGGCAGGCCGGTGAGGTGCGCGGTCGGCCGCCGCAGCGCGTCCCAGTCGATGCGCTTCGCCGAGAGGTGCGCCCGGGACGAGACGTTGACGATCCGCGCCTTGCCGCTCTCCCGGAGCCGCGGCAGGAGGAGCCGCGTGAAGAGGTACGGGCCGAGGTGGTTGGTGCCGAAGGCGAGCTCGAAGCCGTCGGCGGTGACGCCGCGGGCGCCGGCGAGGCCGGCGTTGTTGACGAGCACGTGCAGCGGCGCCGAGGTGGCGAGGAACCGCTCGGCGGCGTCGCGCACCGACGAGAGCCGCCCGAGGTCGAGCTCGAGGAAGCTGGCCTTCCCGCCGGCGGCGGCGATGGCGTCGAGCACCGGCCTCGTGCGCGCCTCGGAGCGCCCGGCGAGGACGAGAGTCGCGCCGCGGGCGGCCAGCACCTCCGCGGTGACGCGGCCGATGCCGGTGTTCGCGCCGGTGACGAGGACGGTCCTGCCCTTCATCGTGTCCATGGGCGCCTTCCACCACGGTCGCGACCCCGGCGCAACGGCTCCGCGGCTTGTTCGCGATCCGACGGCCGACTACGCTGCGCGCACTCTCGGTCGGAGGTCCTCCCGATGTGCGCCCGCGTGCGGCGCGCGTGGCTCGCCACGCCGCCGTCCTTGCTCCTCCTCCTGCCCGCCGCCGCGGCGGCGCAGAACGCCGCCGTGGCCG
>CAZDGH010000378.1:0-1647 GCA_964504805.1 uncultured Myxococcales bacterium
ACCAGCACGAGCGCGATCGCGAACGCCGCGACGGCGGTGGCGGCGAGCGCGACCGCGAGCCGGGTGAGCGTGCGCTGGCCCACCTGCGGCAACCGCAGCGCACCGGCCGGCAGCGGCGCCCGCGGCGGGCGCGACGTCCGGGTGGCGGCGGGCACCCGCAGCTCGGGGCGCGACGGCGGCCGGAGCGGCTCCGCGGCGACGCCGGGCAGCGGGCTCTCCTCGAGCGGCTCGAGCAGGTCGGCGATCGGGTCCGACGGCGTCGACGGCTCGCTCCCCGGCTGGTCGCCGCTCTCGCCCGGCGGGCCGTCGGGGAACATCCGCGCGATCCGCTGCGCCACCGTCCGCTTGCCGGCGAGCGTTCGCACCGCGGCCTCGAGCTCCTTGCGCATCGCCGCCGCGGTGGGGAAGCGATCGGCGGGATCGCGGCGGAGGGCGCGGAGCACGATCTGCTCGAGCAGCATCGGCACGTCGCGGCGGATCACCCGCGGCGGCACCGGCTGCGCCGCGAGGATCGCCTGGATGGTGGCGCCGTCGTTGCCGCGGGCGAACGGGTGCTTCAGGCAGAGCAGCTCGTAGAGCACGATCCCCGCCGCGAAGACGTCGAGGCGACGGTCGATGGGGTGGCCGAGGATCTGCTCCGGCGCGAGGTAGGCGAGCTTGCCCTTCACCACGCCCTTGGCGGTGCGCTCGGTCTGCACCGCGCTCCTGGCGATGCCGAAGTCGACCAGGCGGGTGACGCCGTCGAAGCCGACGATGGCGTTGTGGGGCGTGACGTCGCGGTGGACGATCCCGAGCGGCTTGCCGAACGGCCCCTTCGCCTCGTGGGCGTGGTCGAGGCCGCCGAGCAGGTCCGCCATCACCTGCCCCACGAAGCCGAGGTCCGGCCAGGTGCGGAGCAGGCGGAAGCGCTTCAGGGTGCGGGCGAGATCGGCGCCGCGCACGTACTCCATGGCGAGGTACGGCTCCTTGCCGCCGCCGTAGCCGACGATCCTCGCGACGTTCGGGTGATCGAGCAGCGACAGCAGCTCCGCCTCGCGCACGAAGGCGCGGACGAACTCCGGCTGCACCGCGAGCTGCGGCAGGATCTTCTTCACCACGATCGGGCGGGTACCGTCGCCGCCGATCGAGCCCAGCCAGATCTCCGCCATGCCGCCGACGGCGATCTTCCGGGTGACGCGGTAGTCGAGCGCGGGTGCGGGCACTTGCTGCCTCCGACACCCCCTCCGAGGCCCCGCAGCGACGCGAGAGGGTTCCAGGAACGACGACGGGCCGCCGAAGGCCTCTCGCCCCGGGCACCATGCACGGGACGACGAGGCTCTGGCGGCCCGCCTTGCGCCGTCGCTCCGGTGGGGAGCGGGGCGCCGCGTGGCTCTGCGTGGGTCCGTCCGGCCTGGCCGGGACGGCTCCGTGCTCTGAGTCAGAGCGACCGGCCCGGAGGGTAACGCCGGTCCGGGGATCGCTTCAACGGAGGGAAAGGCGGGAGAGGCGCCTACAGCATGTCGGTGGAGACCGGCGTCAGCGTCAGCAGGAACAGCACCACCGTGGCGATCACGATCCCCCGCCGCCGCGGCGAGAGCGGCGCGGTCTCGTGATCGACGGGCGGGTGGGTGTTTCCCACGAAGCGCGGGGCGAGCGCGAGCCACACCA
>CAZDGH010000378.1:1657-5882 GCA_964504805.1 uncultured Myxococcales bacterium
GAGGGGTCTCGTTTTCGCGGGGGGGGTTCTTGTCCCCCCCGTCGCGCGTGGCGCCCGCCCCCCACACCAGCCAGCCCACGCTCGACACCAGCATCATCACCGCGAGCGCCACCGCCGAGATGCGGCCGAGCTTCTCGGCGCGCTTCCCGAGCACCGCGAAGGCGACGTGGCCACCGTCGAGCTGCCCGATCGGCACCAGGTTGAGCGCGGTGACGTAGAGGCCGATCACGCCCGCGTAGGCGACCGGGTGCACGGTGACGTCCTGCATCGGGCCCACGCCGAAGAGCCACTTCTTGAGGAGCACGTAGACGAGCGGCTGCGGCTCCATCGCCAGCCCCACCTCCCACGGCTCCTTCCACGTCACCAGCGCCTGCACGATCTTGAGCAGCGAGAGGTTGCCGAAGAGGAAGTTCGGCTCGACCGGCACCTCGCTCACCTTCGAGAGGGTGATCCCGTAGACGAGCACCGGGATCGCCACGATCGCGCCGGCGAGCGGCCCCGCGGCGCCGATGTCGACGAGCGCGTCGCGGGTCGGGATGCGGCTCCGCATCCGGATCAGCGCGCCGAAGGTCCCGATGCCGATCGGCACCGGGATGAAGTACGGCCACGAGGCGTCGACGCGGTGGTAGCGCGCCATGACGAAGTGGCCCATCTCGTGGGCGACCAGGATCCCGAGCAGGCTCGCCGAGAACGGCAGGCCGGCGGCGATCCAGCCGGCGACGCCCGCGGGCTCGGCGGCCCAGCCGTTGTCGATGGCGAAGCCGGCGCCGGCCCAGAGCGTCGAGGCGACCGTCGCCAGGAACAGCACCAGGTTCTTGGTGGGGAACGGCCGCTGCGCTTCGACGACCGGCGCCGCGGGCTCCACTACGGCGGTCCGTCCTTCTTCGCCGGGTCCGTCTCGCGGATCTCGCCACGGTCGACGGTGAGGAAGAACAGCGGGTGCACGAGCTCGCGCTCCGCGCTCACCGACGTCGGCCCCATCGGCCCCGGCAGGTCGCGCACCGCGAGCAGCGCCTCGCGGAAGAGCGGCCGGGTCCCCGGCTTCCGGCCCTCGGCCACGGCGCGGAGCACGCGGCCGGCGTCGTAGCCGTACGCCTCGAGCAGCCCGGGCGGACGGCCGTTGGCGGTGGCGAAGGACTGCACGAACGCCTGCGTCTCCGGCCGCGAGCTCGAGGCGTGGAAGCCGTCGACGAAGATCGAGCAGTTCACGTACTTGCCGGCGCGGCGCGCCATCTCCGGGTGGTTCCAGAGGTTGGCGCCGAGCAGCATCACCGGCTTCACCTTCATCTTGGTCGTCTTCTCGATCCGCTCGATGTCGCGCTTGTCGCACCAGTTGGTGATCACGTCCTCGAAGGCGAGCCCCGCGGCGACCAGGGCGATGTTCTGCCACTTGTCCGGGAGCAGGAGCGCCTGGAACTCGATCACCGGCTTCTTCAGCGCGGCGCACTTCTCGTAGGCGTTGCGCCTGCGGCGCGGATCCTCGATCGCCGCCGCTTCCTTCCGGCAGGTCGCCCACTCCCCGAAGTCCTGCGGGTCGTACTTGCCGACGAGCTTCTTGATCGCCTCGGAGAAGGTCGTCTCGTCCTGCGGGTAGCTGCCCACGGCCTTCACCGTGCCGCCCCGGGCCTCGACCTGCGCCTTGAAGGCGTCGCGCAGCTCCTCGCCGTAGGTGAGCTCCGGGTGGAGCACCGCGAACCGCTTCATCCCGCGGCTGCCCACCGCGTACTCGGCGAGCGCCGCAGCCATCTGCGAGTTGGTGAGCATGTCCCGGAAGACGTACTCGCCGAGCGCGGTGACGCCCTCGGCCCGGGAGAAGACGATGGCGGGGACCTGCAGCTCGGCGGCCTTGAGCGCCACCGCCTGCGCCTCGTGGGTGATCACCCCGCCGACGACGGCGATGACGTGGTCCTCGTAGACGAGCGCCTCGACCGCCGCGGCGGCGTCCGCGGGCTCGCCCTTCGAGTCGCGCACGACGAGCGTGACCGGCGAGCCCTCGAACGCGAGCTTCAGGCCGGCGAGGTACTGCTCGCCGGCGCGCTTGTAGGTCGCGTTGCCGGAGAGCGGGAGCACCACGCCGATCTTGGTCGGGTCGACGGTGCCGCGCTTCTGGATGCGCTCGAGCAGCGCCTTCGCCTCGGGCGCGTAGGCGTGCGCGGGGAACTTCTGCACGAAGGCGGCGAGCGCGCCCTCGAGCTTCTGGTAGTCGCGCAGGTGCTGGTAGATGCGGGCGAGCTTGAAGTGCAGGAGCGGCGCGGCCGGCGCGTCGTCCTCGACCGCCGCGGCGAGCTCGGCCACCTGGAGGAACGAGAGCCGCGCGTCGACGAGCTGCACCAGCTTCGCCTGCGCCGCCTGCTGCTCCTCGGGGTTGCGCGCGCGGCGCACCGCCTCCTCGCGGAAGCGGAGCGCCTCGGCGGCCTTGCCCGCCTTCTCCGCGGCGTCGGCGAGCTGCACCGCGGCCGCGTACTTCTCGGCGTCGGGGATCTGCGCGTAGGCGTCCTTCGCCGCCTCGAGCGCGGCGTCGCGGTCCCCGCCGAGCGAGAGCGCCCGCGCCCGGGCCAGGCCCGCCTTGTCGCTCGACGGGTAGCGCTCGACCAGCGCCTCGTAGGCGCGACGCGCCTTCTCGGGCTCGGCGGCGGCCTCCCACGACTCGCCGGCGCCGAGCAGCGCCTCGTCGGCCTCCTCGGCGTCGTGGTAGCGCTGCTGGACGTCCTCGAAGAGCGCGGCGGCGCCGGCGTGGTCGCCGGCGGCGGCCTTGGCGCGGGCGGCGTCGAGCTCGGCGCGGGCGGCCTCCTCGACCGACATCTCGACGCCGTTGAGGACCACCCTGCGAGGCCCGCAGGCGACCAGGGTGAGCGCGACGAGGACGGCGATCGACAGGCGCTCTTTGGCTCGCATGAATGGACCGGGTGTAGTCCGGGAGGTCCCGGGGATCAAGGATTTCGGCGGGGCGCAACGCGCGGCGCCGCCGCCCATTCCGCGGTCAGGGGCACGCGGGCTCGGCAGGGCAGTCCGCCCGGCAGGCGGGCACGCAGGCCTCGCCCACGGCCGTGGGGCAGCACGCGGTGCCGGGCAGGATCGAGGCGCAGCGGTCGAAGAGGGGATCGCACGGGCTGGTGCAGGCGAGGCCCGCCGGTCCCGCGGCGCAGAGCCCGGACTCGCAGTCGTCGTGCGCGGCGCAGGCCGCGCCGGGCGGCAGCTTCCCGGTGGGCTTCGCGCAGCGGGTCTTGAAGCGCGCGCCCGCGACCTCGACGCGGCAGTGGGTCGTCTCCGGGAGCTCGCCGAACATGCACTCGTCCTCGTTGTCCTCCTTGCAGCACCGCGCGCCGTCCGCCTGCTGGAAGTCGCGGCAGCAGTCGGACTCGTCGAAGCAGTGCCAGTCGAACGTCGCCGCCTCCGGGTAGCGGCAGAAGCGGAAGCCGAGGTCGGAGCCGGTGCCCTCCTGGCTGGTGTCGAGCGGGCACACCATCGGCGACGGGCAGTCCTCCTCGCCCGCGCACGGCCGGGTGCAGCGGAGCGCGATGCAGTCGCCGCGCGCGAGCTGGGCCGGGGAGCAGTTGCACGCGTACGCCTCGCGGGTGTCGCACGCCTCGATGCACAGCCCGTAGGCCTCGCAGCGGTCGGAGAAGAGCGTGCCGTGGTCGATGTCGCCGTACGGCCCCGGCGGCGGCGCGCAGGAGAGGCCGACGTCGGGCCTGCCGGGCTCGGGCACGCAGACGGCGAACGCCTCGTTGAGGTCGAGCCGGGCGCCGTCGAGGACGCGGCAGCGCCGGCCCTCCGGGCAGCGGTCGTCCCCGTCGCAGTACGTCTGCCGCGGATCCGCGCCGGCGTCGCCGCCGACGCAGGCGCGGACGCTGCGCCGCTCGTCGAGCGTCACCAGGCTGCAGGCGCTCCCGGCCGGGCAGGTGTCGCCGCCGGAGACGAGCCGGCAGGGGCGGAAGCAGGCGCGGGCGCCGGCGCCGACCTCGAGGCAGAGGCCGGAGGCGCAGTCCCCGTCGGCCTCGCAGGCGAAGCCTCCGGGCCGCAGCCCGACCTCCGGCTCGCACGAGAGCGGGAGCGTGCAGCAGCTCGCGTCGCCGGGGCAGGCGAGGCGGGCGGTGCAGACGCGGCCCGCCCCGCAGCCGGCCTCGGCGTCGGCGCAGTCGCCGTCGCCGCTCGCGTCGACGCAGCCGCCGCTCCCGCCTGCGCCGCCGTCGAGGTGATCGCGGCGGCCAGACCTGCCGGGGCG
>CAZDGH010000379.1:0-5872 GCA_964504805.1 uncultured Myxococcales bacterium
CGCCGCGCGCTCGCCGCGCTCGTCCGGCGGGAGGCGTTCGGGTCGCGCCCTGCGCCGTAGCGCTTCCCACCCGGAGAAAGCCGGTCGCGCCCACCCGCCCGGACGCGGCATCATCGACGGCGATGCGACGGCCCGACCTCGATCCCGACTGCGCGCGGTGCGCGGCGCTCTGCTGCGTGGCGCTGCCCTTCGACGCCTCGGCGGCGTTCGCCTACGGCAAGGACGCCGGCGCGCCGTGCCGCCACCTCGACGGCACGCGCTGCACCATCCACGACGAGCTCCCGGGGCGCGGCTTCGGGGGCTGCGTCGCGTTCGACTGCTACGGCGCCGGGCCGCGCGCGACCGCGGCGTTCCCCGCCGGGCCCTCGCGCGACGACGCGTTCCGCGCGCTGCGCGAGGTGCACGAGCTGCTGTACCTGCTCACCGAGGCGGCGAAGCTCTGCCCCGACGCGGCGCTCCGCGACGAGCTCGCGGCGGAGGTCGCCGCCCTCGACGCGCTCCCCGCGTCGCGGACCGTCTCCGCGGACCGGCCCCGGGCGGACGCGCTGCTCCGGCGCGTCGGCGCCGCGCTCGGTGGCAAGCGCCCGCTCGCCGTCGTCTCCTGACGGCGCCGAGATCGCTCGACGGCGCGGCGGCGGGATGCGAGAGTGCGCCCGCAGCTCGGACGAAGGGTGCGGCGCCGCGGCGCTGCAGGACGGGGATGGTCGGGCCGCCATCCGGCCGGCGCGCGCGCCGGCAGGGAGAAGGCATGTCGACCCACCCGCCGGCGGGGCCCGGCCCGCTGCCGTCCACGCCGCCGGAGGCGTGGGACCCGCTGCTGAAGCTCGCCAAGCTGGCGACGCGCCCGCTCGAGCGCTTCCTCCGCATCGAGGCCGCGTCCGGCATCCTCCTGCTCCTCGCCGCCGCCGTCGCCCTGGCGTGGGCCAACTCGCCCTGGGCCGAGAGCTACGCCGCGCTCTGGCACACGCCGGTCGGGATCCGCCTCGGCGGCTTCACCTTCGAGCGGAGCCTGGAGTGGGTCGTCAACGACGGCCTGATGGTGATCTTCTTCTTCGTCGTCGGCCTCGAGATCCGCCGAGAGATCCACCAGGGCGAGCTCTCGGAGTGGCGGCGCGCGTCGCTCCCGGCCGCCGCCGCGCTCGGCGGCATGCTCGCGCCCGCGGCGCTGTACCTCGCCCTCGCCGGCGCCCCGGAGACGCGCTCGGGGTGGGGCGTGCCGATGGCGACCGACATCGCCTTCGCCGTCGGCATCCTGACCCTGCTCGGCAAGCGCGTCCCGGCCGCGCTCCGCGTCCTCCTCCTCGCGCTCGCGGTCATCGACGACCTCGGCGCCATCGTCGTCATCGCGATCTTCTACTCGTCCGGCATCGACGTCACGGGGCTGCTCGTGGCCGCCGTCGGCTTCGCCGGCGTGTTCGCGATGCAGTGGCTCGGCGTCCGGGCGAAGCTCGCCTACGTCGCCCCGTCGATCGTGGCCTGGGCCGGCGTCTACGGCGCCGGCGTCCACCCGACGATCGCCGGCGTCATCGTCGGGCTGGTCACGCCCGTCCGCGCCTGGCTCGGCACCGAGGGGTTCCTGGCCGGCGTCCGCGGCGAGCTCGAGCAGCTCGCGCAGGGTACGCCGAGCGAGGTCACCTCGCACGAGCTCGCCGCGACCCTGCGCCGCGTGAACCTGGTGCGCCGCGAGGCCCTGTCGCCGGCCGAGAGCCTCATCGAGACGCTCCATCCCTGGGTGGCGTTCGGGATCATGCCGATCTTCGCCCTCGCGAACGCGGGCGTCGCCGTATCCGCGGGGGCGCTCGACGGCCCCTCGCTCCTCGTGGTCGGCGCGGTGGCGGTCGGCCTCGTCGCCGGCAAGCCGCTCGGGATCATGCTCGCCAGCTGGCTGACCCTGCGCCTCGGAATCGGGAAGCTGCCCGCCGGCATGGGCGCGCGCCACCTGCTCGTGCTCGGGGTGGTCGCCGGCGTGGGCTTCACCATGGCGCTGTTCATCGCGCAGCTGGCCTTCGTGGACGCGTCGCTGCTCGCCGCCGCGAAGCTCGGCGTGCTGGCGGCGAGCGGCGCCGCGGCGGTGCTCGGGCTCGTCCTCGGCGCGCTCCTGCTCCGGCCGGTGGCGGCCGGCGCCGCGGCCGAGACCGCGGACGAGGCGGAGAGCTCCACGGAGCAGTGACGCCGCGGCGCGGCCGCGTCGAGGGGAGGGCGCGTGAACGAGTGGGCGGGGCTCGTCGGCGGCGGGGTGCTGCTCTACTTCGGCGCCGAGTGGCTCGTCGGCGGCGCCTCGGCGCTGGCGCTCGCGCTGCGGGTGCCGCGGCTCCTGGTCGGCCTGACCGTCGTCGCCTACGGCACCTCGACGCCCGAGATCGTCGTCGGCGTCCAGGCCGCGGCCGGCGGCCTCGGCGACGTGGCGCTCGGCAACGTCATCGGCTCGAACATCGCCAACGTGGGCCTCATCCTCGGGTGCGCCGCGCTCGTCCGGCCGGCCCGGGTGGACGCGGCGCTCCGCCGCCGCGAGCTGCCGGTGCTGGTGGTGGCGACGCTCGCCTTGCCCGTGCTGCTCCTCGACGCGACCGTGAGCGGCGTCGAGGGGGCCGTCCTGCTCCTCGCGTCCGTGGGCTACACCGTGTGGATGATCCGGGCGGCGCGCGGCGAGGCGGCGGCCGTGCGGCTCGCGAAGGCGGACGCGAAGGCCACCGCCGAGGCCGCCGATGTGGCCGGCGCCCCGACCCCGACCGGCACGCTGCGGGCCGCGGCGACGGCGGCGCTGGGGCTCGGGGTGCTGCTGGTCGGCGGCAGCCTCTTCGTCGACGGCGCGGTCGCGGTCGCCAGCGGCTTCGGCCTGAGCGAGCGGCTCGTCGGCCTCACCATCGTCGCGGTGGGGACGTCGCTGCCGGAGCTGGTCACCAGCCTGGTCGCGGCGCGGCGGGGCCACTCGGATCTCGCGGTCGGCAACGTCGTCGGCTCGAACATCTTCAACCTGCTGCTCTGCCTCGGGACCGCCTCCCTCGCCGGCGCCGTGGGGGCGCCGCTCCGCACGCTCGCCGTCGACCTCGCCGCGCTGATCCTGATGACCGCGCTCGCCGCGGCGTTCATCCGCACCGAGCGCACCATCACCCGGCTCGAGGGCGCGGTGGCGGTGGCGCTCTACGTGGCGTTCACGGTGGTGACGGTGATCCGGGGCTGACCGGCGCCGGGAAAGCGAGACATCCCGGGAGCCATCCGTCTCGCGCGGGCGGCGCGCCGCGCAGCAGCTGCGCGATCCCGCCGCGGCGCGTGCAGCTCCTGCGTGCGCTCGCGCGCCGACGACGGATCGCTGCGCAAACCGCCGCCGTATGCGCTCGAACATAACCGCGCGATCGCGCCAGGCGCATCCTCCGCTCGCGTCCGAGCCTGGGAGTCCGCGATGTCCGCACCGAGGTGGCTCGAGCTGGGGGAGCGCTGGCGGAGGGCGCGCGTCGCCGCGCTCGTCCGGACGATCCCCGGCGCCGCCGCGGACGGCGCGGAGGACGCGACCCTCGCCGCCGCCCCCGCCGACGCGCTGCCCGCCGCGCAGCGGCAGGCGTTCGAGCACAGCCTCGCCCTCGGCCGGAGCTTCGTCGCGTTCCACCGCGCGCCCGTCGAGCCCGAAGAGCTGCCTTCGATCCTCCCGGCGCTCGCGCCGTGCCTCGCGGGCACGTGGCAGGAGCTGCCCGACGAGCCGGCGTTCCGCCTCGAGCGGCCGCCGTGCGCGCGCGCGGCGGCGGCGTACTGCGATCACCTCCGCGAGTCGATCGACGGGCTGGTCTCCGGGCTCACCGATCGCGTGCGGCACGTCCGCCACGAGAGCGCCGGCCGGGGCGGCCCGCGCTGCGTCGACGTCTTCTACGGCGATCCCGAAAGCGCCCTCCGCTGGGCCCCGGCGCCGCCGGGCCTCGACGAGGTGGTCCGCGCCGCCGAGCGCAGCCTGCGGATCGTCGACCCCGGCGCGCGGCTCCGCGTGCACGGCGTCCGCGACGGCGAGCTCCACTTCGAGCTCCAGCGTGCCGGCGACGGCTGCGGCGGCTGCGGCGCCTCGCTCGGCCGGCGCGTCGTCGAGCGCACCCTCGCCGAGCGCTTCCCCGGGCTCGTGCCCCGCGAGATCTCGCCGCGTCCCGTCCTCGGGCCGGACGGCGCCGCCGCTTCCCCTCCTCCCACACCAGGAAGGTCCTCACCATGAGCGATCCCGACGGAATGGACACGAAACGCCGCCTGATCCTGAAGGGGCTGCTCGGCGCCGGCGTCCTCGCCGCCACCGACGCCGCCGCCTCGCCTCTCCGCTACTTCAAGCCGATGCAGGTCGACAGCCCGCTCGCGCCGTACCCGAACCGCGGCTGGGAGCGCACCTACCGGGACATCTTCCGGAGCGACAGCTCGTTCGTCTTCCTCTGCGCGCCGAACGACACCCACAACTGCCTCCTCCGCGCGTACGTTAAGAACGGCATCGTCACCCGCATCGGGCCGACCTTCGGCTACGGCAAGGCCGAGGACCTGTACGGGAACCGCGCCTCGCACCGCTGGGACCCGCGGATCTGCCAGAAGGGCCTCGCCCTGGTGCGGCGCATCTACGGCGACCGCCGCGTCAAGGCGCCGATGATCCGCAAGGGCTTCAAGGACTGGGCGGACCAGGGCTTCCCGCGCGACGCGCGGACCGGCCGCCCCGACCCGAAGTTCTTCCAGCGCGGCAAGGACCGGTGGCTGCGGCTCGAGTGGCAGCAGGCGTACGACTACGCCGCCAGGGCGCTCGACGACATCACCCGGACCTACTCCGGCGAGAAGGGGCAGCAGCGCCTGCTCGCGCAGGGCTACGACCCGGCGATGGTCGAGGCGACCGAGGGCGCCGGCACGCAGACGGTGAAGCTGCGCGGCGGCATGGCCTTCCTCGGCGCCACCCGCATCTTCGGCCTCTACCGCTTCGCCAACATGATGGCGCTCACCGACGCCAAGCACCGCGGCGTCGGCCCGGAGAAGGCGATCGGCGCCCGCGGCTGGGACAGCTACAGCTGGCACACCGATCTCCCGCCGGGCCACCCGATGGTGACCGGCGCGCAGACCAACGACTTCGACCTGTTCGCGATCGAGCACAGCAAGCTCGCGCTCGTCTGGGGCATGAACTGGATCACCACCAAGATGCCCGACTCGCACTGGCTCACCGAGGCGCGGCTCAAGGGCACCAAGGTGGTGGCGATCACCGTCGAGTACAGCGCCACCGCCTCGAAGTGCGACGAGGTGATCGTCATCCGGCCCGGCACCGATCCCGCCTTCGCCCTCGGGATCGCGCAGCAGCTCCTCTCGCGGAAGCTCTACGACGCGGGCTGGGTCGCCAAGAACACCGACCTGCCGTTCCTGGTCCGCATGGACACGCTCCAGCCGCTGCGGCCGGAGGAGTGCATCGCCGGCTGGAAGCCGTCGCCCCACGCGAGCCTCGACCTGCTCGAGGGCGGGAAGAAGCCGGCGCCGGTCGCGCTGCAGCAGAAGCAGGCGGCGCCCGCCGCGATGGCGGCGCAGCTCGCCGCCCACGTGGTCTGGGACCGAAAGAAGAAGGCGCTGGCGGCGGTCGCCCGCGACGACGTCGGCGACGCCTTCGTCCGCCGCGGCCTCGATCCCGACCTCCTCGCCTCGCAGCAGGTGAAGCTCCTCGACGGCAAGACCGTGGAGGTCCGTACCGGGCTCTCGCTCCTGAAGGAGTACCTCGACGCCAGCATGACGCCGGCGCAGGTGGAGAAGATCACCGGCGCGCCCGCCAAGGCGATCGCCTCGCTCGCCGAGCAGATCGCCAGGAACCCGGAGAAGACGGCGTTCGCCACCGGCATGGGGCCGAACCAGTTCTTCAACTCCGACCTCAAGGACCGGGCGATCT
>CAZDGH010000380.1:0-5767 GCA_964504805.1 uncultured Myxococcales bacterium
GTGCCGGAGACGGGCGCGGGGGAGTGCGCGGCGTAGGAGCCCGGGCCGGCTACCGCTGCTTCCGCTTCCCCGCCGCCCGCGCCTTCGCCACCTTCGGCGGCGGCACCGCGCCGTCCGCCGGCGCGACCGCCGCGAGCCCGCGCCGCCTCGGCCGTGGGCGCCGCGCCGCCCGCGCCCCGCCGCCGACGGACGCGGCCCGCTTCTCCTCCAGCTCCTGCACCCGCCGCACGAGCCGCGCGCTCTGCTCGTTGATCCCCTTCACCGCCTCCGCCACCGGGTCGGGCAGGTTGGCGTGGTCGAGCTCCCACGCCGGATCCCCGATCGGCCCCTTCTTCGCGCCCTCCGCGCTCTGGACGATCCGGCCCGGCACGCCGACGACGGTCGCGCCCGGAGGCACGTCCTTGATCACCACCGAGCCGGAGCCGATGCGCGCGCCGTCGCCGATCGACAGCGCGCCGAGCACGCAGGCGTTCGAGCCGACGACCACGTTCTGCCCGAGGATCGGGTGCCGCTGCTTGCGCTCGAGCGTCGTACCGCCGAGGACGACGCCCTTGTAGATGAGGCACCCGTCGCCGACGATCGAGGTCTCGCCGATCACCACGCCCATGCCGTGGTCGATGAAGACGCGGTCGCCGATCCGCGCGCCGGGGTGGATCTCGATCCCGGTCACGAACCGGTTCACGTGGGCGAGCAGCCGCGGCCCGAGCACGAGGTCCCGGCGCCACAGCGCGTGCGCCGCGCGGTGCAGCCACAGCGCGTGCAGGCCGGGGTAGGTGAGGGCGACCTCGATCGGGTGCCGGGCGGCGGGGTCGTGGGACATCACCGCCTGGATGTCGTCGTGGAGACGCTTCGCCTGGCGGGAAGCCCACCGCGCGGTCCGTAGCATGGGGCGGAGCGTAGCCCCGGCGCCCGCCGCGCGCCACGGCGCGGTAGCCTGCGGCGATGAACCCCGACCCGCGCCGCCGCGTGGCGATCTTCCTCCACGCAGGCGACTACGACCGGATCCACCAGGGCTGCTCGATCGCCGCCTCCGCCGCGAGCATGGGCCGCGACGTGCAGCTCTTCTTCTTCTGGTGGGCGCTGGAACGCCTGCTCGACGGCCACCTGGACGAGCCCTCGTTCCCCCACGCCGCGCCGGAGCTGGCCGAGTGCGCCCTCGACGCCTTCGAGCAGGGCTACCCGACGGCGGCCGCGCTCCTCGAGGCGGCCCGCGCGAGCGGACGCTGCACCGTCTACGCCTGCTCCGCCTCCGCCGGCCTCCTCGGCAAGCGCCCCGACGCGCTCGAGGCCCACGTCGACCAGGTCGTCGGCTGGGCCGGGATCCTCTCGCTCACCGAGGGTGTCGTCGACAGGTTCTATCTGTGAAGGCCGCGCTGCTCGCCCTCGCGCTCGCCGGGGCCGCGCCCGGCACGCCCGCCGCGCCGCCCGGGGGCGCCGGCGAGAAGGTGGTCGCCAGCGCCGACGACCTCCGCGCGCTGCTCGCCCCGCTCCGCGGCAAGGTCGTCGTCGTCCACCTCTGGGCGAGCTGGTGCGAGCCGTGCGTCGAGGAGCTGCCGCGGCTGGCGGCGACGGCGAAGGCGCTCGAGCCGAGGGGCGTCGTCGTGCTCTCGCTCGCCGCCGATCCGCCCGAGAACGCCGCCGGCGTCCGCGCCTTCGCCGCCCGCCACGGCGCCACGTTCGAGACGAGGATCCTCGTCGCCGGCCCCGAGGCGCTCGCGCCCGCGCTCGGCCTCTCCGAGCTCGGCGGCAGCCTGCCCTCGACGTTCGTGCTCGATCGGGACGGCCGGCTCCGCGTGCGCATCCCGCGGCCCACCAGGCCCGGCGAGCTCGAGCGCGAGGTCGCGCCGCTCCTGCCGCCGGCGAGGGCCGGTCGGGCGCTCCCGCCGGACGGGACCGCTCCCGCCCGATAGCTCGTGCTCGTTGCCGCCCCAGACGGCGTTTGATATGCAGACGCGGTTTCCGCACGTGGCTGTGGCCGGTGGGCCCGGGGGCGCCTCGCCGCGGCCGTACGCTGGATCCTCGCCCCCTTGGAGAGACGCATGCAGAAGAAGCTGGTGGTCCTCGCTTCGTCGGTCGTCCTCGCGGCCTTCCTCGGCGGGTGTGGCATGGGCGGCGGCGGCGGCGGCGCCGGGAAGAACTCGGTCGACGCCGTGAAGAGCGCGCTCGGCGCCAAGGGCGTGAGCGTCAGCAAGGTGGAGCCGCTCTCGGACAAGCTCGGCAACAAGGCCGAGTGCGCGCCGGTGGAGCGCAAGCGCCTCCACGTGAGCGGCGGCTACGTCAACGTCGGCAACTACGGCGACGCCGGCAAGGCCGACGCCTGCTGGAACGCGTACTCCGGTATGGGCGCGAAGATGGACGACTACGCCAAGGAGGGCTCGTGGATCCTCGAGCTCAAGGACACCCTCCCGGGCGACACCAAGTCGAAGGCCAAGGACGCGTTCGCCGAGGCGATCGACTAGCTTCGCAGCCGTGCTGGCCGCGGCCGGCCCGCGCCTCCTCCTCCGGGACGGGGCCGCGGGCCGTCGCGTTCCTGGGGTTCGCGGAGGAGGCCGCGCATGGACCGTCTCACCCCGACCCGCCGCCCCGCGGACGTCGTGGTCGGCTGGCAGCGCTGGCGCTCGCTGCTCTTCCTCCACTGGGAGGTCGATCCCGCCGCGGTCGCCGCGCACCTGCCGCCCGGCCTCGAGGTCGATCGCTACGAGGGCCGCACGTTCGTGGGGGTCGTGCCGTTCGGGATGGAGGAGGTGCGCCCGCGCTGGGTGCCGAAGGCGCTCGCCCAGGACTTCCTCGAGACCAACGTCCGCGTCTACGTCCACCACCGGGGGCGGCCCGGCGTGTACTTCCTCTCGCTCGAGGCGGCGTCGCTCTCGGCGGTGCTCGCCGCCCGCGTCACCTTCGGGCTGCCGTACTTCCACGCGCGGATGTCGCTCGTCCGTACCGGCGACGAGGTCGCGTACCGCTCGGTGCGCCGCGCGCCGAGCCGCGCCTCGCTCGACGTGCGCTACCGCGTCGGGCGGCCTCTCCCGCCGTCCGAGCCGGGGTCGCTCGCGTTCTTCCTCCTCGAGCGCTACCTGCTCTTCGCGGAGCGCGGCGGCCTGCGCGTCGGCCAGGTGCACCACGCGCCGTACCCCGCCCACGAGGCGGAGGTGCTCGCGCTCGAGGAGTCGCTCGTCGCCACGGCCGGCCTGCCGCGGCCGCCGGGCCCTCCGCCGCTCGTCCACTACGCCACCGGCGTGGACGTCGAGGTGTTCCCGCTGCGGGGCGCCTAGCGGACCTGCCGGAGCAGCGCGACGAGCTCGTCGGCGTCGACGAAGCCGAGAGCCCGCGGGCTCCGCAGCACCTCGCCGCGGCCGTCGACGAACACCACGGTCGGCAGCCCGACGATCCCGAAGCGCTGCTCCACGGCGCGGCTCACGTCGGGCTCGGTGCAGTCCACGCGGATCGCCACGAACCGGGCCGCTTCCGCCCGGACCTTCGGGTCGGAGAGCGTGTGGCGGTCGAGGTCCTCGCAGGCCGAGCACCAGTCGGCGCGGAAGTCGAGGAGCGCGGGCTTCCCGGCGGCCCTGGCCTCGGAGAGGGCGGCGTCGAGATCGCTCCGGAAGCGGAGCCGCGAGGGGCCGGCGGCCGCGCAGCCGGCGAGGGGCCCGGCCGCGAGCAGCGCGAGCGCGAGGGCGAGGCCGGCGGCCCCGCGCGGTGGCATGTTCGAAGCGACCACGAAGTTCACCTTACGTAACGGGAGGATGGCGCCTTCCCGGCCCTCGGGGGCAGGCCGGGAGGGCGGCCAACCCATTGACGGAACTGGGACCGGACCCTATAACGGCCCCGAAGTAGACGAATCCGCTCCACTTTGGCGGGCCGCCCTCCCGGGGCCCGTCCGCCGGGCCGGGGCGGTCGAACGGGACGACGAGACCGATGCTCAAGCTGCCGATCTACATGGACTACCACGCCACGACCCCGGTCGACCCGCGGGTGCTCGAGGCGATGATGCCGTACTTCACCGGCGACTTCGGCAACGCCGCCTCCCGGTCCCATCCCTTCGGCTGGAAGGCCGAGGAGGCGGTCGAGCTCGCCCGCGACCAGGTCGCGGCGCTCATCGGCGGCAGCGGCAAGGAGATCGTCTGGACCTCCGGCGCCACCGAGTCGATCAACCTCGCGCTCAAGGGCCTCGCCGAGTTCTACAAGGAGAAGGGCAACCACTTCGTCACCGTGAAGACCGAGCACAAGGCCGTGCTCGACACCTGCAAGCGCCTCGAGCGCGCGGGCTTCTCGGTCACCTACCTCGACGTGGAGAAGACCGGCCGCGTCTCGCCCGAGGCGGTGCGCGCCGCGATCACCGACAAGACCATCGCGGTCGCGGTGATGCTCGCGAACAACGAGGTCGGCACGATCCACCCGGTGGAGGAGATCGGCGCGATCACCCGGGAGAAGGGCGTCTTCTTCTTCGTCGACGCGGTGCAGGGCGCAGGCAAGGTGCCGTTCGACGTCGAGTCGTCGAAGGCCGACCTGGTGGCCCTCTCGGCCCACAAGATGTACGGCCCGAAGGGCGTCGGCGCGCTCTGGGTGCGGCGCAAGCCGCGGGTGCGCATCGCGCCGATCATCGACGGTGGCGGCCACGAGCGAGGCATGCGGTCGGGCACGCTGAACGTCCCGGGCATCGTCGGGTTCGGCAAGGCCGCGGCGCTCGCCAGGGCGGAGATGGCCGAGGAGGCGCGGCGGGTCGGGGCGCTCCGCGACCGGCTCGAGCGGGCGATCTTCTCGCAGCTCGATCACGTCTACCTGAACGGCGACCGGGAGCACCGGCTCCCCGGCAACCTCAACGTCTCGTTCGCCTTCGTCGAGGGCGAGGCGATGATGATGGCGATCAAGGACGTCGCGGTGTCGTCCGGCTCGGCCTGCACCTCGGCCTCGCTCGAGCCGTCGTACGTGCTGCGCGCGCTCGGCGTCGGCGAGGACCTCGCCCACACCTCGATCCGCTTCGGCCTCGGCCGCTTCACCACCGAGGAAGAGGTCGACTACGTGGCGAAGATCGTCGTGGAGAAGGCGAACAAGCTCCGCGAGATGTCGCCGCTCTACGAGATGGTCAAGGAAGGCGTCGACCTGCGCAGCGTCGCCTGGACCGCGCACTAGGACCTCGGGAGAACCGGACATGGCGTACAGCGAGAAGGTCGTCGAGCACTACGAGAACCCGCGCAACGTCGGGACGCTCGACAAGAACGACCCGAACGTCGGCACCGGCCTCGTCGGCGCGCCCGCCTGCGGCGACGTGATGCGGCTGCAGCTCAAGATCTCCGACGCCGGCGTCATCGAGGACGCGAAGTTCAAGACGTTCGGCTGCGGCTCCGCGATCGCCTCCTCCTCGCTCGTCACCGAGTGGGTGAAGGGCAAGAGCATCGACGAGGCCGAGAAGATCAAGAACTCGGACATCGCCGAGGAGCTGGCGCTCCCGCCGGTGAAGATCCACTGCTCCGTGCTCGCCGAGGACGCCATCAAGGCGGCCATTGCCGACTTCCGCAAGAAGAAGGGGCTCGACGGGGCGAAGGCCGACGAGGCGCAGGTCGAGGCGCAGTGATGGCGGAGGAGGGCAAGGTCGGCGGCATCGTCGGGCTCGGGCTCGGCAAGGCGACGCCCCCTGCGGCGCCGGCCGCGGCGCCCACCGCCGTCGTCGGTCTCGGGCTCGGCAAGGCGACGCCGCCTCCGGCCGCGGCCGCACCGGCCGTCGTCGGCCTCGGCCTCGGCAAGCCCGCGCCCGCCGCGCCCGCGCCCGCTC
>CAZDGH010000381.1:0-5691 GCA_964504805.1 uncultured Myxococcales bacterium
AACAGGTCGACGGCGTCGCGCTCCGGGTGCTCTCGCGGCCGGCGCGGCCCGAGGGCAAGCGGCGCGGGCCGCTGCTCGTGCTCCGCGTCGCCGCGCCGGAGGCGCCGTTCGCCGCGCTCGGGACGAGGTTCCGCGCCGGCCTCGCCGCCGCGCTCGCGCTGGCGATCCTCGCCGGGGGCGCCGCCGCCGCGCTGCTCGTGCACCTCGGGCTCCGGCCGCTGCGCTCGCTCTCCGCGGAGCTCGGCGCGGTGGATCCGCGCACGCTCGACCGGGGCGTCTCCGAGGCCGGGCTCCCGGCGGAGCTGCGGCCGGTGGCCCGCGCCTTCAACGCCACCCTCGGGAGGCTCGCCGACGCGTTCGCGCGGCGCGCGGCCTTCGTCGCCCGGGCGAGCCACGCGCTCCGGACGCCGGCGGCGACGGTGCTCACCGAGGCGGAGGTCGCGCTCCGGCGCGAGCGCACGCCGCAGGAGTACCGCGCCGCGCTCGAGACGATCGCCCGCACCGCCCGCGAGCAGGCCGCGCTGGTCGACCACCTCCTCTCGCTGGCGCGGGTCGAGGAGGCGGGCCGCCGGCTCGCGCTCGAGGAGGTGCCGCTCGCGGCGCTCGGCGCCGAGCTCGGCCGGCTCTTCGCGACCCGCGCGGCGGAGGCGGGCGTCTCGCTGGCGGTCTCGATCCGCGAGGGGCTCTCGGTGCGCGCCGATCGCGCCACGCTCCGCGAGGCGCTCGTGGCGCGGCTCGACAACGCGCTCCGCTACACGCCCCGCGGCGGCGCCGCCGGCCTCGAGGCGACCGCGTCGGCCGGCGACGTCGAGGTCGCGGTCTGGGACACCGGCCCGGGCCTCTCCGCCGAGGACCGGGCCCACGCCGGCGAGCGCTTCTTCCGCGGCAGCGCAGCGGCGGCGAGCGGCGCGCCCGGCAGCGGCCTCGGCCTCGCCCTCGCCCGGGCCGCGGCGGAGGCCCACGGCGGCTCGCTCGCGCTCCTCGACCGGCCGGGCGGCGGGCTGCGCGCCGTGCTCCTCCTCCGCGCAAACCCTGCGATGTGATCGCCGTCAGGTCGCGGCGCGCGCCGGATGACGCGCCGGTGACGGAGCGTGCGTACCTACGAGGGATGAGCACCCTCGCCGCGCCCTCGAAGCCGAAGCCGCTCCTCCGCGGCTGGTCCCACGCCGCCGCGTTCCTGGCGTCGCTGTTCGCGGGTGGCGTCCTCGTCGGCAGCGCCGCGCCGGGTCGCGGGCTCGTCGCCGGCATCTACGTGCTCGGCCTCGCCGCGCTCTTCGGCACGAGCGGCCTCTACCACACGCCGCGCTGGTCGCTGGCGGCCCGGGCGCGGATGCGGCGCCTCGATCACGCCGCGATCTTCCTGCTCATCGCCGGCACGTACACGCCGATCTGCACGCTGGTGCTCGGCGGCGACGGCGTGCCGGTGCTCGTCGCCGTCTGGGTCGGCGCCGCCGTCGGCATGGCGCAGGCGCTGCTCGGGCTGAAGGTGCCGCGGTTCGTCCTCCCGCTCCTCTACGTCGGCCTCGGCTGGCTGGTGGTGCTCCGCGGGCCGCAGCTCTGGAGCGGCCTCGGCACCAGGGAGTTCGTGCTCCTCGCGGCCGGCGGCCTGCTCTACACGATCGGCGCCGCGGTCTACGGGCTGCGCTGGCCGAACCCGCGGCCCCGCGTGTTCGGCTACCACGAGGTCTTCCACCTCCTGGTGATCGGCGCGGCGGTGCTGCACTTCGTGGCCGTCGCCGCCGTCGTGCACGCCTGATCCCCTCCTGATCGCGCCCGGCTCCCGCCCGGGCGAGCGGCCGGCGCAAGGCCTGCGTTCGGACCGCAGGGCCTGCGGCCCGCGCCGCATGACGGCCGTCAGCTTCCGCGCCTTGCCTGCATGTTCGCTGGCTCTAGTGGACCGCCAACCACGGGCGAACGCCCACGGCACGGCGGCTGCAGAAGCACGCCGCCAGGAGGTTGCGACCCATGACCACGAGGCTCCTCACGCTTTCCGCGGCCGCGGCGTTGCTCGCGGCCTGTGCCCCCGCGCCCACCCCGGCGCCCCCGCCTGCGCCGCCGCCCGCCGCGCCGGACACCGGCGGCTCGGCGAAGGGTGACTTCGGACCCCCGGTCGGCTCGCCGGTGGACGCCGAGCTCACCTTCGCGCCCGAGGTGCCGCAGCCGACCGGCCGCGACCAGCCCGCGAAGGTGATCGTCGACCTCGAGGTGCAGGAGGTGACGATGCCGATCGCCGACGGCGCGACCTACGTCTTCTGGACGTACGGCGGCCGCGTGCCCGGCAAGTTCATCCGCGTGCGGCAGGGCGACACCGTCGAGTTCCACATGAAGAACCACCCCGACAGCAAGATGCCGCACAACATCGACCTGCACGCGGTGACGGGTCCCGGCGGCGGCGCGGCCTCGACGTTCACCGCGCCCGGCCACGAGTCGGTGTTCACGTTCAAGGCGCTGAACCAGGGCCTGTACGTCTACCACTGCGCCACCGCGCCGGTGCCGATGCACATCGCCAACGGCATGTACGGCCTCATCCTCGTCGAGCCGCCCGGGGGTCTGCCGCCGGTGGACCGCGAGTACTACGTGATGCAGGGCGACTTCTACACGGACGGCAAGTACCACGCGAAGGGCCTGCAGCAGTTCGACATGCAGAAGGGCATCGACGAGAACCCGACCTACGTCCTCTTCAACGGCGCCGAGGGCTCGCTGCTCGGCGACAACGCCATCAAGGCCAACGCCGGCGAGCGCGTCCGGATCTTCTTCGGCAACGGCGGCCCGAACCTGGTCTCGAGCTTCCACGTCATCGGCGAGATCTTCGACAAGGTCTGGTACGAGGGCGGCACCCGGTACCAGGAGAACGTGCAGACCACGCTGGTGCCCGCCGGCGGCTCGGTGATCGTCGAGTTCAAGGTCGAGGTGCCGGGCAACTACCCGCTCGTCGACCACTCCATCTTCCGCACCTTCAACAAGGGCACCCTCGGCATGCTCGCCGTCGCCGGGCCCGAGAAGAAGGACGTCTACTCGGGCAAGGAGTCGGACAAGACGTACACGCCGTCGTCGACCACCGCCTCGGTCGCGGCGGGCGCCGCGGCGCCGGTCCAGACCGGCGAGACGATCTTCGCGAGCACCTGCGCGGCCTGCCACAAGGCCGACGGCATGGGCCTCCCCGGCGTCTTCCCGCCGCTGGCGAAGAGCGACTACCTGATGCACGACAAGGAGCGGTCGATCGACGTGCTCCTCCACGGCCTCACCGGCAAGGTCGTGGTCAACGGCGCCGAGTACAACAACGTGATGCCGCCGCTCTCGCAGCTGTCCGACGAGGACGTGGCGAAGGTGCTCACCTACGTGCGCACCAGCTTCGGCAACAAGGGCGAGCCGGTGAAGCCCGACGAGGTCGCCAAGATCCGCGCCCGCGGCCCCAAGGCGGGCGGCGCCACGGCGGTGGACTGACATGATCGCCTCCCTCGCCAGCGCGCTCGTCCTCGCCGCGGCGCCCGCCGGCGGGGGAATGGTCCGGGTGGACGCGGGCACGGTGCGCCCGCTCTTCCCGCCCGGGCCGGGTGAGACCGAGGTGGCGGTCGAGGCCTTCGAGCTCGACCGCTTCCCGGCGACCAACGCCGAGTTCCTCGCCTTCGTGAAGGCGCAGCCGCGGTGGCGCCGGGACCGGCTGCCGCGGCTGTTCGGCGACGACGCCTACCTCGCCCAGTGGAAGGGCCCCACCGAGCTCGGCGCGGCCCGGCCGCGGCAGCCGGTGGTGAACGTCAGCTGGTTCGCGGCGCAGGCGTACTGCGAGTGGCGCGGCGCGCGGCTGCCCACCGAGCTCGAGTGGGAGCTCGCCGCGGCCGCCGGGCAGGACGGTCCCGACGGCGCGTCGGAGCCGGGCTACACCGACCGGATCCTCGGCTTCTACGCGCGGCCGGCCGGCGAGGCGCCGGCGGACGTCGGCGGCTACCGCGACTTCCGCGGCGTCCACGACATGCACGGCCTCGTCTGGGAATGGGTCGAGGACTTCGGCGCGGTGGCGCTCTCCTCCGACAGCCGCGGCGACGCCAAGACCGGCGGGAGCTTCTGCGGCGGCGGCGCGGCCAACGCCCAGAACAAGGTCGACTACGCGAGCTTCATGCGGATCGCGATGCGCAGCTCGCTCGAGGCGCGGTTCACCCTGAAGAGCCTCGGGTTCCGCTGCGCCCGCGACGTCCCGGAGAAGGAGGCGGTGCGATGAGGACGCTCCTCTGTGCGCTCGCGCTCGCGCTGGCGGCGCTCGCCGCGGCGGAGCGCGCCGAAGGCTCGCTCTACGAGCTCGGCGTGAAGGGACAGGACGGCGCCGGCAAGACCGTGGGGCTCGACGCCTTCCGCGGCAGCCCGGTGCTGGTGAGCCTCTTCTACTCGCGCTGCCCCTCGGCGTGCCCGCTGCTGGTCGCCGAGCTGAAGCGCGTGCTCGCCTCGCTGCCGGAGGCGGAGCGGGCGAGGACGAAGGTGCTCTTGGTGAGCCTCGACCCCGACTTCGACGAGCCGGTGCGGCTCGCGGCGCTCGCCGAGGCGCACGTGCTCGCGCCGGAGCAGTGGAAGCTCGTGCGCGTGCCCGAGGAGGACGTGCGGCGCCTCGCCGGCGTGCTCGGGATCCGCTACCGGAAGATGAAGGACGGGACGATCGACCACTCGACGGCGATCGGCGTCCTCGACGCCGACGGCGCGCTCGTCGGCAGGGTCGACGGCATCGGCGACCCGACCGACGACACGCTGGCGAAGGCGCTGCTCGCCGAGCTGCGTTGAAGCCTCGCCGGGAGGGGATACTCTCCTCCCATGAGGCTGCCGGGCTGGGTCGTCGACAACCGGACCGCGGTGCTGCGGGACGTGGAGCCGTTCCGGGCGATCCCGCCGGCGTCGAGCTGGGAGCTCGTGGCGCTGGCGAGCCGGACGGGCGCCGCGCAGCTCCGCTGGGATCCGCGGCCCGGGGAGACGCTGGCGTTCCGCGACCCGCTCCCTGCCCACTCGGTGGCCGCGCTGTCCCGGCTCCGGGCGGCCTACCGGACGCGCCGGTGAAGAGCCCGGAGAACGCCGCCGACGCCGCCGCTTTCGTGGCCGGCGCCTTCGAGGAGCGCGGCATCTCGTACGCGATCGGCGGCGCGCTCGCGTACGGCCTCTACGGCGCGCCGCGCGCCACGCTCGACGCCGACCTGAACGTGTTCGTCGAGCCGGAGGCGCTCGCGCCCGTCTTCGAGGCGCTCCGCTCCCTCGGCATCGAGGTCGACGAGGAGCGGTGCTCGGCCGACGCCCGCTCCGAGGGCATGTTCGTGGTCACGTACGGCCCGTTTCGCGTCGACCTGTTCGTCCCCAGCATCCCGTTCTCGCGGGAGGCGGAGCGGACCCGGGTCCGGCACCCGGCGCCGCCGCAGCTCGCCGAGGCCTGGTTCCTGTCGCCGGAGGCGCTGGCGGTCTTCAAGCTGCTCTTCTTCCGCAGCAAGGACGTCGCCGACCTCGAGCGGCTGGTGGCGCGGCAGGCCGGCCGCCTCGACGCCGCCTGGGTCCGGCGGCACGTCGCGGAGATGATGGGCGAGGACGACGTCCGGGTCCGCAAGTGGGACGAGCTCGTCCGCGACTTCGGCGGCGGCTGAGCGGCGGGCTCCTCCCGGTCCGGCTCGAGGCGTGTCCAGAAAACACCCCGCGCGAGCGCGGAGCGTTTTCCGGACCTCGCGC
>CAZDGH010000382.1:0-5684 GCA_964504805.1 uncultured Myxococcales bacterium
GAGCCTCTCCGCGCTGGCGAAGGACGCGAAGGAGGCGGTGGGGATCCTCGCCGACGTCGCGCTCCGCCCGCGCTTCCAGCGGGACCGCCTGGAGGTGGTGAAGCTCGAGCTGCAGACCGAGATCGCGCGCCGCCGCGACGACCCGGGCGGCGAGGCGTGGCGCGCGCTCCGCAAGGCGGTGTACGGCCCGACCTCGCCTTGGGCCCGCGAGGCCACCCGGGCGACGGTCGCGAAGCTCGACGCCGCCGCGGTCAAGGACTGGCACGCGCGGACCTGGCGTCCCGGCGGCGCGCGGCTCGTGCTCGCCGGCGCCCTCGACGCCGCCACCGCCCGCGCCCTGGCGGAGGAGCACTTCGGCGAGAAGGCATGGCCGAAGGGCGAGGCCGCGCTCCCCGCGCTCCCGAAGATCCCGCGGCCCGCGCCCGGAAGGGGCCGCGAGGTCATCCTCGTGCCGCGGCCGATCGAGCAGGCGAAGGTGCGCATCGGCCACGTCGGCTACACCCGGCTCGACCCGCGCGAGTACTCGATCCGCCTCGCCGACAGCGTGCTGGGCGGCGCGATGTTCGTCTCGCGCCTCGCCCGCGAGATCCGCTCGAACCGCGGCCTCGCCTACGGGATCGGCTCGTCGACGACGAGCGGCGCGGACGTCGGCCTCTTCGCGATCAGCGCCGACACCCGGCCGGAGAAGGCCTCCGAGCTCGTCGCCGCCTCGCTCGAGATCCTCGAGAAGATGGCGACGAAGCCGGAGATCTCGCCGCCGGAGCTCTCGCTCGGGAAGGACCGCTTCGTGAACGCCTTCGCGTTCCGCTTCGACACCGCGCGGAAGGCGGCGATGGAGCGCGCGGTCACCGACTTCTTCGGCTTCCCGCCCGACTACCTGCCGAAGTTCCCGGAGCGGATCGCCCGGGCGACGAACGAGGAGGTCGAGAAGGTCGCGACCGAGCTGTTCCGTCCCGACGTGGCGTCGATCGTGATCGTCGGCGACCCGAAGCGCCTCGGCGACCTCTCGCGCTTCGGCGCCGTTCGCACCATCGAGGACGTCGAGGCCTGGAAGTAGCGCCGTTTTCCACAGGCGCGATCTTCGACGCGGACGCGGAACCACAGTCTCCTACATGTGGGTGCAGCATCCACATCACGGAGACGCGATGGCGAACCAGCGCAGGGCGAAGCGGGCCAAGGTCGACATCTACCTCAACAAGATCCTCGACGAGGCGCTGCACATGGCCCGGGCGACGGACATCTCGCCCGACGGCGTGTGGCTGAACCGCCTGCTCGAGCCGAAGCACGAGGGCAAGCGGGTGGGCCTCGAGTTCCAGCTCCCCGGCGAGCGCGAGGTGATCTGGGCCGCGGGCGAGGTGGTGCGCCGCGGCGACCGGCAGCCGGCGGGGAGCGCCGCGGCCGACGGCTCGGCGATCAAGTTCACCGCCATGGCCGATCGCTTCCGCCGCATGATCGAGGCGTACGTCTCCCGCGTCGCCGGCAACGCCTGACCGCGCGGCGGGCGCTCGCCCGCCCGACGCGCGCCCGTGACGTCCGTCACGCGTCGCCGGAGAAATCGGTGGCGTGACACGGGTCACAGGCAACGCTTGGAATTTCCGGGTAGTCTCCTCCTCGTCGTCCGGCCGTCCGTCTCACTCGCGAGTCACCGGCCGCGAAACGTTCCGTTGCCCGCAACGCCGAGAGAGGCCGCGCGCGAGCAACCGGGGAGGATGAGGTCCATGCGCGCAGTCGTCGCTGTCGCCGCCGCGCTCCTTCTGCCGATGTCCGCGCTCGCCGCGGACGCGGTGGGGATCGACTGGCAGGCCAAGGTGATCCGGGTGAAGGGCTCCGGGGCACCGGACACCCAGAAGAGCGCCAACGTCGCGGTCGCCCGGCTCAACGCCGAGCGCGCCGCGAAGATGGACGCCTACCGCAACGCCATCGAGCAGCTGAAGGGCGTGCAGGTGACGAGCGGCAGCGCCGCCGGCGCGCTGCTCGACGACGGGGCCACGCGGTCCCGCGTCGAGTCGATGATCCGCGGCGCCAAGGTCACCGACACCAAGTACTACGAGGACGGCGGCGTCGACGTCTTCCTCGAGATCCCGCTCGACGGCCTGGCGGCGGAGCTCGTCCCGGCGTCGGCGTCGAAGGCGGTCCCCACCGCCGGCGCCGCCACCTGGTCCGGGCTGGTCGTCGACGCCCGCGGCGCCAAGATCGCCCCGGCGCTGGCGCCCCGGCTGGTGGACGAGGCCGGCAAGGAGCTCTACGGCGCGGCCTACGTGACCCGCGAGGCGATGCGCCAGAGCGGGATCGCCGGCTACCAGAAGGATCTCGAGGCGGCCAAGAAGGACGGCCGCGTCGGCGCGAAGCCGCTGGTGGTGAAGGCGCTCAAGCCGGCCGGCGGCAGCGACCTCGTGCTCGCGACGTCGGACGCCGACAAGCTGCGCGATCCGAAGGCCAACCTCGGGTTCCTCGCCGAAGGCCGGGTCATCATCGTCACCGACTGACGGGGACGCCTACCGAACCCATTGCCCACGCCGGCGCGGAGCGCGCGCCGGCAGCGGAGCCGAAGATGACGACGAAGCTGAGCAAGGTGCCGGGGCTGCTGGTCGCGGTGGGGCTCGTCTGCTCCCCGCTGCTCGCGGCCGCCGCCGACGGAGAGAAGGTCGAGGTCTCCGCCGAGGGAACCGGCAAGGACAAGAAGGCGGCCTGCGACGACGCCAAGAAGCGCGCGATGCGCGACGCCGTCGAGCAGAAGGCCGGCGTCTACCTCGCGGCCGACACGCTGGCCAAGGACAGCATGCTGGTCCACGACAAGATCCTCACCCGCGCCGACGGCTTCGTCTCCGGCGTGAAGGTGCTGGACGAGAAGGCGTCGCCCGTCTCGGGCTCGTCCGACTTCCAGTGCGCGGTGAAGATCTCGGCGACGGTCGAGAAGTCGAAGCTCGCCGACGAGGCCAAGAAGATCGCCGCGGCGTTCTCCGCCCGCGGCCGCCCGAAGGTGCTCCTCCTCGTGGCCGAGCAGTCGGTCGGCATGAGCCAGCCGGTGGGCTGGTGGAGCAAGGACGGGGCGGCCGGCGCCGGCGTCGGCCTCAAGACGACCGACATCCGGCAGGTCGAGGCCAAGATCATCTCGGAGTGGCAGAAGAACGGCTGGGTCTTCGTCGATCCGGACGTCGTCGCCGGGAAGCTCGCGGTGATGGGCCCGGTCGGCCTCAACCCGACCGACAAGCAGATCCGCGAGATCGGCAAGCTCTCCGCCGCCGAGGTGGTGGTCTTCGGCCACGCGGTCGCCGAGGAGCCGCAGGCGACCAGCGGCATGGCCGAGGGGCTCATGGGCGCGATGGGCAAGATCTCCGTCCGCGCCGTGGCCACCGACTCGGGCGAGATCTACGCGTCGTACAACACGACCAAGGGCGGCGGCGGCTTCACGCCGGCGTCGGCCTCGGCGAAGGCGCTCGACACGGTCGCGACCATGGCCGCCAAGGAGCTCGAGCGGAAGATCATCGACCGCTGGGTGTCCGAGGCGTACGGCACCATGCGCATCGCGCTGGTGGTCAAGGGCGTGAAGGACTACGCCACGCTCGCGAAGTTCAAGAGCCAGCTCTCGAGCGGCGTGAGCATCGTCAAGGAGCTGAACCAGCGCAACTTCGAGGGCGGCCAGGCCTCCTTCGACGTGGAGTGCGAGGCGAGCGCGGACAAGCTCGCCGACGCCCTCGCGGTGGCCTCGTTCCAGGACTACGCCATCCAGATCAACAAGGTGACCGGCAACACCCTCGACGTGACGCTCGCGCCTGCCTCGGGCGGCGGCAAGAGGGTGCCGGGGAACCGCTAGACGTGCGGAGGCTCGTCCTGGTCGTCGGCGCGCTCGCCACGCTCTCCGGATGCGCGCTCTTCGGGTCCTCGCAGCCGAGGCCCGGGGAGGGCTCGCCGGCGCTCGAGGCGCTCGCGGCGTCGCCCCCGCCGAAGGTGGCAGGGACCGACGTCGCGACCCGCGGCAACCTCCAGCTCATCGTCGAGCCGAAGGACGCGGACGTCTACGTGGACGGGGTGCTGCAGGGGCTGGCCGACGACTTCGACGGCGAGCCGACGTACCTCAAGGTCGAGCCGGGTCTACGGCGGGTGGAGCTCCGCAAGGCGGGCTTCAAGACCTGGCGCATGGAGCTGCAGGTGGACGCCCAGGGGCGGCAGACGATCACCGCCAAGCTGTCACCCTGAGGCCGGAGGATCCGATGACCCGACTCGCGCTGCGCGCTTCCCCGCTGATGCTGGCGCTGACGCTGCTCCTCCCCGCCGCGGCAGGGGCCGACGGCAAGGCCGCGCAGGTGACGCTGCTCGACGGCACCGCCTCGGTCTGGAAGGGCGGGGACGAAGCGAAGAAGGCCGCGCTCGCCGTCGGCGCGCAGGTCGCCGCCGGAGACGCCGTCGTCGTCGGCGAGAAGTCGTTCGTGGAGCTCACGCTCCCCGACAAGAGCGTCGTGCGCGTCGCCCCGAGCTCGAAGCTGGTGCTCGAGGCGGTGCTCTTCGAGGGCACCGGCGAGCGGAAGTTCTCCGCCCGCCTGATGATCGGCAGCGTCTGGAGCAAGGTCTCCACCGTGCTCGGCGGCGACTCGAAGTTCGAGGTGAAGACCGACAACGCCGTCGCAGGCGTGCGCGGCACCACCTTCCGCGTCGACGCCAGGGCCGACAAGTCCGCCGTCGTCTCCGTCTTCGCCGGCTCGGTCGCGGTGGGGAAGGGCGGCCCGGTCGGCGCCCCGCACACGCCGGGCGCCCGCCGCGAGAAGGCGGGGCCGAAGGAGGTCTCGAAGGGCGAGTGGGAGAAGCTCGTCCTCGGGATGATGAAGGTGAAGATCGCCGCCGACGGCAGCGCCGCGGAGCCCGAGAAGGTCACCGACGCCGACATCGACGACTTCGCGCGCTTCAACCAGAAGCGGGACGGCTAGAAGCAGGCTCCAGGCTCCGGGCTTCAGGCTCCAGCAGGCCCCTCCCGGCGCACCGTGGGGGGCCTCGCCGTTCCTGGGCGAGGGAGCACGCCGACCGCCCGCTGGCCGGAGCCTGGAGCCTGGAGCCTCCGGTTCTGGAGCCTGGAGCCTGCGCAGTGGTAGACCGCGCCGGTGACGATCCCGAACGCGATCACGTTCGTGCGGCTCCTGCTGGTGCCGGTGTTCGCCTGGGCGTTCCTGGCGGACCGGGCGCAGCTCGCGTTCGGCGCGTTCCTGACGGCGGCGATCTCGGACACGGTGGACGGGACGCTGGCGCGGCTGCTCGACCAGCGCAGCCGGATCGGCGCGATCCTCGATCCGATCGCCGACAAGCTGCTCGGGCTCGCGGCGCTGTTGCTGCTCGTCTGGGTCGAGGCGCTGCCGCCGTGGCTGCTCGCGCTCTCGCTGCTGCGCGACGCCGTGGTGCTCGGCGTCGGCGTCTACGTGAAGCTCACCGGCCGGCAGGTGCCCGACGAGCCGACGCGGATCGGCAAGTACGCGACCTTCGCGCTCCTCACCACGGTGACGCTCTGCCTCATCGCCCGGGCGTGGGGCGACGCGACGCCCGCGGCGGCCTACGTCGCCACCGCGGGCACGGTCGCGGGCGCGTGCCTCCTGGTGGCGACGACGCAGTACGCGCTCCGGCTGCGCTCGCCCGGCGGCGGATCGGGCGGCGGAGCGTCCGCGGCGACGCCGGCGCGGTAGAGTGCGCCGGAGGAGGTC
>CAZDGH010000383.1:0-5672 GCA_964504805.1 uncultured Myxococcales bacterium
ACCGGCGGCGGGAGCGGCGGCGCGGGCGGCGGCGCCGGCGGCGCAGGCGGCGGGGTCGGCGGCGCCGGCGGCACCGGCACCGTGAAGGGCCTCGACTGCCCCGGCACCAACGACGGCTGCCAGTGCTCGAACGGCGTCGACGACGACGCCGACGGTCTCCCCGACGAGCTCGATCCCGAGTGCGCCGGCCCGTACGACAACGACGAGGCGACCTACGCCACCGGCATCCCCGGCGACAACAACGGCGCCAACGGCTCCACCGAGTGCTTCTTCGACGGCAACTCGGGGCCTGGCAACGACGCGAACTGCGCGCAGTGGACGCCGAATGGCTGCGACTGCTTCGGCTGCTGCGAGCTCGACCTGAACGGCAACGACACCCGCGAGACCGTGCTCATGGGCGCGCCGGGCTGCCGCACCACCCGCGAGCCGGGGGCCGCCGAGGGCGCGGAGGGCGGCGCCTGCCGCGCCGGCGGCGGCTGCGACGCCGGGCTCGCCTGCGTCTCCGACGGCGACGGCGCCACCTCGTTCTGCTCGTACTGCACCTCGTGCACCCAGGACACGGTCTGCGTGAACCCCTGCGAGGCCGGCGAGGTCTGCGTCGGCGAGGACCCGCGCGAGGACCCCGGCACCGGCGGCGCCGGCGGCAGCGCGCCGGTCTGCCCGGACGGGAGCGCGAGCTGCGTGGTCCACACCGACTGCGCCGGCGCCGGCGAGTTCTGCGTCACCGGCTGCTGCCAGGTGTTCCTCGAGTAGCGCGTGCACCTGCCCACGCACCTCGCGCTGTCGTGGCTCGTCGGGCACCGGCTCGAGCACCGGCGCGACCGGGCGCTGGTGGCGTGGGCGGGGGTGGTACCCGACCTCGACGCGCTCTCGCTGCTCGGGGGCGTCGAGGCGTACGGGCGCTGGCACCACGTGGTCGGCCACGGCCTGCCGGCGGCGCTCCTCACCACCGCGCTCGCCGCGGCGCTCGGCAAGGACCGGGCGAAGGCGGCGGCGCTCGCGTTCGTCACCTTCCACGGCCATCTCGTCTGCGACCTCGCCGGCAGCGGGGTGGAGTGGACGATCCAGTACCTGTGGCCGCTCTCCACCTGGGAGCTGGCGACGCCGTACGGCTGGCCGCTCGCGTCCTGGCAGAACGTGGTCGCGATGGTGCTCGGCCTCGCCGCCTCGGTGCGCACCGCGGTGACCCGCCGCCGCACCTTCGCCGAGACGTTCCTCCCTGCCCGCGCCGAGGCGGCGGTGGTGGCGACGCTGCGGCGCCGGCTGCTCGGCGAGGCGGCGGCGCCGTCAGCCGTGCCCGGAGCGGAGCGGTAGGAAGAGCAGCAGGCCCGGCCCGCAGCGGCGCTCGAGCTCGGCGCGCTCCTCGGCCGCGAGCGGCGGCGGGTCGCAGACGAGCAGGTCGGGCGGCCCCGCCGGCAGCCGGCGACGCAGCCCGGCCCCGACCGACCAGGCGCGCTCGGCGGCGCCGCGGACCACCGGCAGCTTCGACAGCCGCGAGAGTAGCGGCAGCGGGAGGCCCGCGAGGGCGTCCGCCGCCGCCGCGATCGCCGCCGCGCCCGGGAGCCGCTCACCCGCAGGTGTGAGGGCCCAGACCGTGCGCCGCGCCTCCCGCGGGTGCAGCCCGAGCACCGAGAGCAGCCCCGGCGTCTGCCACGGCCGCATCGCGACCGTGCCCCTCCCGTCGGCGCGCTCGAGCAGCCGCCGCGCGGCGCACCACGCGCCGGACGCGCCGTCGTAGACGAGGAGGAGCTGGCCCGGACCGAGCATGACCCCTCCACGATGGGACGCGCCGCTCAGCGGCGCCCGGCGCCTCGCTCCGCCGCCTCGCCCTCGTGATCCGGGCGCACGGCCTGGCCTTCGGCGTAGGTGGCGGCGCGCATGCCGTGGACGAAGCCGGTCGGGCGCACGCCGCGGCCGGCGCGGAACGGCGAGAAGTGCAGCGCCTCCTGGTCGACCTGGCCGAGCTCGCGGCCGAGCCGGAGGCACGCCGCGGTCTGCCAGCCCTGCCGCCGCGACGGCGCGCCGAGGAGCCGCAGCGGCAGCAGCTCGAGGCGGAAGACCGCGAGGCGCTTCTCCACCGCGTAGGCGAGGCGCTCGCCGCGGGTGTCGCCCGGGAAGCGGACGCCGGGCCCGACGAGCCGCAGCTTGCACCGGCCCACGCCCTCCACCTCGAAAGGCGAGACCGCGTAGTAGTCGTTGGCGCAGAAGTCGTGGGCGTCGGTGGTGAGCGGCGCGAAGGGCGTGGTCCACGGCCGCCGGATGGTGGCGAAGAGGAGGTCCTGGTCGCCCTCGACGAGCGTCGCGGGATCGGCGTCGCCCTCGCCGCGGAAGCGGACGGCGATCCCGAGCGCGTCCTTCCACTCGCGCGCGCGCCAGAGCGCGCTCGACAGCCGCACGAGCGCCCGGCCCTCGAGGCGCCGGCCGACCGCCCGCGCCCACGGCTCGGGGCCCGCGGCCTCGACCTCGCCGAGGCGCACCACGCCGCTCGGGTGGAAGAGCCGCGCGTGCCGCACCTTCGCGCCGGCGCCGACGAGCGGCGCGAGCAGCACGCCCGCCTGCTTGCCGATCGCGCCCATGGCGTCGCCCATGCGGACCTCCCGGGCGCCGGAGGCGCCGATCGGACGTTCCGCACGCCGCGGGCGCGCCGCAACCCGAGCTACCAGGGCTCCCGGTTGCCGATGAAGGCGTACGGATAGCCCCAGTCCGGCTTCGAGGCCTCGTCGATCGCCTGCACGTCCTCGGGCGGCAGCGTGAGCTCGAGCGCCTTCAGGTTGTCCTCGAGCTGCTGCACGGTCCGGGCGCCGACGACGATCGACGAGGTCTCGGGCTTCGCGAGGAGCCACGCCAGCGACACCGCCGCGGGCGTGGTGCGGTGCTTCTCCGCGACGCTCCGCACCAGGTCGAGCACGCTCCAGCCGCGGTCGTGGTCGTAGCTCCGGAACGAGTCGTTCCAGGAGGCGAGGCGCGCGCCCTCCGGCGGCTTCTCGCCGCGGCGGTACTTGCCGGTGAGGAAGCCGCGGGCGAGCGGGCTCCAGAGCAGCGTGCCGAGGCCGAACGCGCGGCAGGCCGGGATCACCTCGCGCTCGCAGCCGCGATCGAGGATCGACCACTGGAGCTGCACCGAGACGAAGCGCTCGGTGCCGCGGCGGTCGGCGGCCCAGAGCGACTCGACGAGGCGGTAGCCGGCGTAGTTCGAGCAGCCGACGTAGCGGACCTTGCCGGCGCGGACGAGGTCGTCGAGGGCCGAGAGCGTCTCCTCGATCGGCACCGAGCCGTCCTGCATGTGCACCTGGTAGAGGTCGACGTGGTCCGTGCCGAGGCGCCGGAGCGAGTCCTCGCAGCTCCGCAGGATCGCCTTCCGCGACAGGCCCGCCTCGTGCGGCCCGGGCTTGCCGCCCGGCGGCGGCGGCACGGTCGGGAAGCGGCACTTCGTCGCCAGCACCACCTTCTCGCGCCGGCCCTTCAGGAGCTTCCCGAGCAGCTCCTCGGAGCGGCCCTCGCTGTAGACGTTGGCGGTGTCGATGGTGTCGATCCCCGCCTCGAGCGCGCGCTCGAGGACGCGCGCCGCCTCGTCGTCCGAGGAGGTGACGCCCTTCATGAAGCCCTGCGACGCGCCGAAGGTCATCGCGCCGAGGGTGAGCCGCGAGACCTTCAGGCCGCTCCGGCCGAGGGGACGGTGTCCGACGTTCGCCATGGTGCGCTCCGGGGGCTTGGGGTGGCGCGAAGGGTAACGGCCCCGCGGCGCGCCGCAAGCGGAGACGTTGCGGCGGCGGCAGGCGCGTGCGAGGAAGCGCGCATGGCCACGCCGCTCCGCTTCTTCGCCACCGCCGCCAAGGGCACCGAGGGCGTCCTCCGGGACGAGCTCCGGGCGATGGGGCTGAAGCGCGTGCGCGCCGAGCGCGGCGGGGTGTGGTTCGAGGGGAAGCTCGAGGCGGGGATGCGCGCCTGCCTCTGGTCGCACGTGGCGATGCGGATCGTCGCCGAGGTGGGGGAGGGCGAGGCGAAGGGCGAGGCCGGGCTCTACGAGCTGGCGCGCTCGATCCCGTGGGAGGACCACCTCACCGCGAAGAGCACGTTCGCCGTCGACGCGACCATCAAGAGCTCGACGATCACCCACTCGAAGTACGCCGCCCTCAAGGTGAAGGACGCCATCGCCGACCGGCTCACCGAGGCGCTCGGCGCCCGGCCCGACGTCGATCCGAAGCGGCCCGACGTGCAGGTCGTGCTCCACCTGGCGCAGGACCGGGCGCGGCTGTCGATCGACCTCGCCGGGGAGCCGCTGCACAAGCGCGGCTGGCGCGTCGAGGCGGAGGAGGCGCCGCTCCGGGAGACGCTGGCGGCGGCGGTGCTCTTCCTCGGCGGCTTCTCCGAGGACCGGCCGTTCTGCGATCCGATGTGCGGCTCGGGGACGATCGCCATCGAGGCGGCGCTGGTCGCGCGACGGATCGCGCCCGGCCGCGGCCGGCACTTCGGCTTCCACCGCTGGCCGTCCTACGGCGACGAGGAGGCGACGACCTGGAAGCTCCTCCTCGACGAGGCGAAGGAGCTCGCGCTGCCGAAGGCGCCGCAGCCGATCCTCGCCCGCGACCGCTTCAAGGACCCGCTCGAGACCGCGGCGCGGAACGCCGATCGCGCGGGCGTGCGCGCCTCGATCGACTTCGAGCAGCGCGACGCCCGCGACCTCGCCCCGCTCCCGGCGCGCTGCCAGCTCTTCACCAACCCTCCCTACGGCGAGCGCCTCGGCGCGAAGACGCTGCAGCTCAAGGGGCTCTTCCGGCAGCTCGGCGAGAGCTTCGCCGCGCTGCCCAAGGGGCACTCGCTGGTCGCGCTCGCGGGCACGCCGCTCCTCGAGCAGGCGTTCGCCGAGCTCTCGCTGCGGCCGTGGCTCCGGCACTCGCTCTTCAATGGCCCGCTCGAGGCGAAGCTCCTCGGGTACGGCGTCCGTCCCGACAAGGCGTAGCGATGGGGAAGGGCGAGCAGGCGATCCCGGGCAAGCCGCTCACGCCCTTCCTCGCCAGGGTGGAGCGGGTGATCCGCGCGATCCCGAAGGGGCAGGTGCTCGCCTACGGCGAGGTCGCGGCGCTCGCCGGGCGTCCGGGCGGCGCGCGGGCGGTGGCGCGGGCGCTCCACTTCCTCCGCGACGTGCCGTGGTGGCGGGTGGTGCGCGCGGACCGCACGTTCGCGCCGCAGGTCGCGAAGGAGCAGGCGAAGCGGCTGCGGAAGGACGGCGTCGCGGTGAAGGGCGCGCGGGTGATCGCGAGGTGAGGCGACCCTCTCCGCGCACGGAGAGGATCGCCCCGGACGGCTACTTCGACATCGCCGGCTGCAGCTCGATCTCCGGCAGCCCCTGCAGCACGTCGTTGGCGCGGTCGAGGTGCTCGAGGAAGACCGGCCGGAGCGAGGAGGCCTCGCTCCAGAGCTGCTGCATCCCTTCGCTCGCCCCGCCGGCGCTCGCACCGCCGCCGGTGCTCGTTCCGCCCCCGGTGCTCGCGCCGCCGCCCGTGTGGTACGCGCCCGACCGGATCGACGCCATCCCGTCGCCGCCGGCGCCGGCGGTCGGGCCCGACGAGCCGCCCGCGGGCTGGTCGCCCGGGTAGCGGTAGCGATTGGCCGCGAGCAGAGCCATCAGCATCAGCGCGCACTGTCCGGCGAACCCGCTGACCACCGGAATG
>CAZDGH010000384.1:0-5667 GCA_964504805.1 uncultured Myxococcales bacterium
GACCCTCGCGCTCGAGGAGGCGCTCGCGGCGCTGGTCGCGGGCCGCCTCGCGCGCGAGGGGGCCGTGCGGGCGTTCCTCGACCGGGCCCCGGGCCTCCTCGAGGCCGCCGTTGGGGCCCGCGGCACGAGCGGCGGCTGCCCGCGCTGCGGCCGGCGGTCGGGCGAGCGGGTGGCGGGGCGCCCGCCCCGAGGCGCGGGGGAGGGCCCTTCGGGCGAGCGCTCGCGGACCACCCGAGCACACAGATCCCACCGAATTCCTTGCTGGAATTGCGCGCATCTTCCTTGACACTCGGAAAAAACGGGTGGTAAGAAACCCGACGCCGCGCGGGCCGGAGCTCCGTCCCGTCGGCCCCGGAAAAGCCCCGCGGCGCACGCCGGCGACGCGGGATCTCAGGTGGAACGACCGGCCGCCGAGGGCGGCGCGAAGCGAGCAGCGAGCACGGCGGTGCGGCGCACCGCGCGCGGCCATTGGGGCCGGAAAGGGATCACGAGCGATGTCGAGCTTGGTTCTGGTGGGCGCGGGGTTCCTCGACGAAGTCGCGCTCTTCTTCGAGCACGGCGGCCCGTTCCTCTACGTGAACGTCTTCGTCGCGGCGGTGGCGCTCGCGATGATCGCCGAGCGCGCGATCTCGCTGCTCTTCCGCTACTCCATCAACGGCCCTCCGTTCATGGAGCAGATCACCAAGCTCGTCCTCACCGGCAACATCGACCGGGCGGTGAAGCTCTGCGCCGCCGCGCCGAACGCCTCGCTGGCCCGCGTCGTCCGCGCCGGCCTCACCCGCGCCAACCGCGGCGAGGTCGAGGTCGCGAAGGCCATCGAGGAGGCGCTCCTCGAGGAGACGCCGAAGCTCCAGAAGCGCGTGCAGTCGCTCTTCTCGATGGCGAACATCGCCACGCTCCTCGGCCTCATCGGCACCATCTTCGGCCTCATCAGCGCCTTCAAGTCGCTGCAGTTCGCCGCCCCGGAGCAGAAGCAGGCGCTCCTCGCCGCCGGTATCTCCGAGGCCATGTACAACACCGCGTTCGGCCTCACGATCGCGGTGACCTGCATCATCGGCCACATGCTCCTGACGAACCGCGCCAAGAGCATGATCGAGGAGCTCGAGACCGTGTCGGTGAAGGTCGAGAACCTCCTCGGCCGCAAGGGCGCCGGCGAGACGAACCCGATGGAGGGCGGCCACGGCTAGCCGCCGGGAACCTCCCGCCGCCCACGCTGTCGGAAGAGCCCACGGGGTCCGAGGAAGCCGATGCACATCTCCCGGCGCAAGCTGAAGCCGCGCGAGCACGAGCACGCGGGCGAGCTCAACCTCGTCCCGTACCTCGACATCACCGTGAACCTGGTGATGTTCATGCTCCTCTCGATCACCGGCCTCCTCGAGTTCGCCTCGGTCAACGTCAACGCGCCGAAGTACGGCCCGTCGGTCGGCGCGTCGGCCGCGGATCCGAACGAGAAGAAGCTGCTGCTGACGGTCGCGATCTCGAAGAAGGGCTACTTCATCGCCGGCGCCGGCGGCATCCTCGGCAACGACGACACCCAGGGCACCGCCGGCGAGCCGACGATCCCGGTGAAGGGGTCCGACCAGGACTACGCGGGCCTCACCGCGAAGCTCGCCCAGGTGAAGGCGGCCTTCCCCACCGAGACCCGGGTGATCTTCGCCGCGGACGCGGACATCCGCTACGAGACGCTGGTGAAGACCATGGACGCGGCCCGGGAGCACGAGGGCAAGCTCATGTTCTTCGACGTGTCCCTCTCCATCCTCGCCGGCTAGCCGGAGCGCACGATGTCCACGCAGCCCGACAGCGCCGAGCAGGTCCAGGCGCGGATGCGCTTCAAGCGCGGCCTGCGCCGGAAGCGCAAGAAGGAGCGCGAGGCGGAGGAGGAGGCGATCACCTCCGAGCTGAACATCACCGCGATGATGGACATGATGACCATCCTCCTGGTGTTCCTCCTCAAGTCCTTCGGCGCGAACTCCGCGAACATCACCCTCAACGAGGACCTGCAGCTCCCGATCTCCGCCGCGACGATCAAGATGGACGAGCTGGTCGCGATCACGGTGACGAACAAGCAGATCCTCGTCGGCGACAAGGCCGTGGTCGACCTCGAGCAGGTGCAGGGTCCGGACGGCAAGCCGACGACGCAGGTGCCGGCGGCGGTCCGCGACAACGCCGGCAAGGGCATGCTGATCGTCCCGGTCGAGGAGCAGCTCCGCAAGGAGATGGACAAGATCAAGCAGATCGCCGAGTACAACCCGGCGATGAAGGTGAAGAACCAGATCTCGGTCATCGGCGACGTGAACATGCCGTACAGCGTGCTCACCCAGGTGCTCTACACCGCGGGCAAGGCCGGCCTCGACGGCTACAAGTTCGTCGTCATCGGCAAGAACCAGGGCTGACGACGCCTCGCGCGCCGCCGACTATCCACAGGCGCCTTCGTTGACCGATCGCTAGCGCGGGGTATCGTGCCCCGCGTGAGCGCCGCCAGCTACTACCGCGGGATCCAGGGCAGCCGGGAGCTCGGCACCGCCGCGCTCTCCGCGGACGACGCCGTGTCCGCCGCCGAGGCGCTCGCGCCGGGCGCCGGCGGCTCGATCGAGTACCGCGGGGTGAGCCTCGCCGCGGTCCACGCCCGCGGCGCCACGGTGCGGATCCCGCTCGACGCCTTCGACGTGCTCGCCCTCGAGCAGCCGCCGCTCGAGCAGGCCGCGTACCTCCACCTGCTCCGGCTCTCCTACGGCGAGGGCCGGAACTTCTGCCGGGTCGGCAAGCGCCTCCTGATGGCCCGGCTCCACCTCTCCGAGCGCCGGCTCAACCGGGTGCTCGACGGGCTGGTGCGCGCGGGCCTCTGCCAGCCCGTGCACCGCAACAACGACGGGACCCTCTATCGCGTCTTCCTCCCGGCCGAGCAGGCGCGGGAGGAGCGGAGCGCCACATGTCCGGACCTGCCTTCATCGGCCGCCAGAACCGCCTGACCGACGTCGAGGGCCGTGGCGGCCACGAGATCAAGGACCGCATCGACCGCGTGAAGCGGAACCTCAAGGACCAGACCGGCCTCGAGGCTGTGCTCGTCGACTTCTTCGAGGACGACCTGCGCGAGACCGCGGCGTCGATCGGGGAGCTCGAGGAGATGCTGCGGCGGATCCTCTTCGCGATGGAGAAGGACGGCCTCTCCGCCCGCGACCTGCTCGCGCAGGCCGACGACGACGAGCTGCTCGACCGCGTCGACTACCTGCGCGCCGTCGTCGAGAACCTGCAGCGCCGGATGACGCAGCTCGCCGGCCGGATGCGGTAGCCGCTAGTCCGCGCCTTCGGCGTCGTCCTCGTCCTCCGCCACCTTCGGCCCGGCCTTCGCGGCCTTGCCGCTGGCCTCCGCCGCGAGCTGGTCCTCGGTGTCGTCGCCCTTCGAGGTGTCGGCCCGGGTGAGCTGCGCGCGGACCGGCCCGAGGTCGATGATGCCGAGCGACGCGAGCGGCAGCCGCTTCTCGTCGGCGGAGATCCAGAAGTGCATCTCGCGGTGCTGCCGCGCGTTGTCGATCCGGACCGCGGTGCCGACGATGTGCCACGCCTGGTACGTGCCGGCGGGCACCGTCACCGTCTCGAGGCCCTTCACCGAGCCGAAGGTGCGCCAGACGTGGCGGATGGCGTAGGCGTCGAAGCAGACCTTCTGGCCTTCCTTCAGGTCGAGGGTGCGCAGGTAGTAGTTCGCGCTGACCGGATCGAAGATCTCGTTCAGGTAGCGGAGGTTGCGCTTGCCCTTCACCTTGTTGCGCTGCCACTGCACGCCGACGATCCCGCCCTCGCTCGGCTTCTTGAAGACCGCCTCCGCCCACTTCACGACGCCGCCCTCGTTGGTGTCCTCGCGGTAGCGGCGGGGGTGCAGGTCCTTGGCGCGGACGTAGCTCGTGGCGCGGCCGCGGACGCGGCGGATCTTCGAGAAGAACGAGTTCGAGGCCGCGAGGGCGCGGAGCGGGTACTCGGCCGAGCGCCCCTTGCCCACCGGCGGCAGCGCCACGAGGACGAGCTTGCCGGCGTTCGCCCCGAGCACGTCGATGTCGTAGTGCAGGCGCTCGCCCGGCTTCCACGGCACCGGGCCGGCCTCGGGCAGCGCGGCGCACTGGTCCTTGCCCGGGATCTGGATCGGCTCGCCGATGGTCCAGCTGCGGCGCTTCTTGGCGGTCTTGGCCTCGGCGGGCAGGGGGGCGACGAGGACGGCGGCCAGGAGGGCGAGGAGGATCCGGGCCTTTGCCGAGCGTGCACGCATGCGAGGTACGCCTCCCATTCCGAACGACCCTAGCCGAAAGGCCGGGGGCCGGCGAGCGTTCGACGGCGCGAGCGGCGCCGCCATTCTCCCGCGAGCTCCCGGAACGCCCGGGGGCTACCGCGGCTTCCGCAGGGCCGCGAGCAGGCGGCCGCGGACCTCGGCCCACGCGGCCGGATCCTCGGCGAGCCGGAACGGCGCCGGCGCCAGCCGGGCCGCCTCGCGGGCCGCGAGCTCCGCTCCCCCGGGCGCCGCCGCCACCAGGCGGAGGAGCTCCAGGTCCTCGAGACCGTCCCGCACGTGCTTGAGCCGGAGCGACTCGACCGGCACGTGCGACTCCCCTCCGACCCGGCGCGGCGTGCCCGGGTAAAACAGCGTCCCGTCGCCGTTGCCGCCGAAGGCCCGGAGCGCCGCGCCGTCCCACGGGTCCGCCGGCGTCCCGTCGGGCGCGTAGGCGTAGACGGTGTCCCAGTAGAGCTCGCCGGCGATGCCCTCGCGGAACGCGAGCCAGCCCATCGCGCGGGCGCGGGCCGCCGGCAGGTCGATCGCGTAGCCCGGCCAGCCGCGGAAGTACGGCGAGGGAGGCCGCTCGTCGCAGCCGTGCGACGAGCAGCTCACGTACCACCAGAGAGCCTTCCCGCGCCGGTAGCTCTCCCGCGGGGCGCGCCACGGGCAGAACTCCTCGGGCCGGTCCTTCACGAAGAGGCAGTTCAGGTTCGGCGTCCAGAGGTCCACCAGGCCCTCGAGCGACGGGTCGAACGAGCTGGTGAGCAGCACCGCGATCCGCGGGTCCGCCCGCCGCACCAGCCTCGCCCGCGCCGCCACCGCCGGCAGCTCCTCGCGGCGGGGCTCGTCCCTGGCGTAGTCGAAGAGGAGCGCGTCCCAGCCTCGCGCCTCGTGGTGCCGCGCGATCGCGCGCCAGTAGGCGACCCGCTCCTCGTCGGAGGCGAGGGCCGGGTGGGTGCGCAGCTCCGTCGTCGTCGCCCTGGCGCCGGACGGCAGCGCGGCGCCCGAGAGGAACGGCCCCACCTCGCGATCGTACGCGGCGAGGTCGAGGGCGAGGCCGCCCGCCTCGCGGCGGAACGGCGGCGCGTCCATGGTGCCGCCGTGGGCCGAGAGCCGGTGCGCGAGCAGCGCCGTGCGGTAGCGGCGATCGAGCGCGGCGATCTCCTCGTCGGTGCCCGGCCGGCCGTGGTGCCCGAGGGCGGCGCGGCGCGAGGAGAGGCCGAACGAGGTGCGCAGCGACGAGGTCGCGGGGATCGCCTGCGGCAGGACCTCGAGCGCGACCGGCAGGTGCGCCGCCACCGAGCCCTCGATCCGCACCGCGAGGCGGCGGCGCCCGGGCGCGGCCTCGTGCGAGGCGCACGCCTCCACCAGGATCGCCCGCGCCTCGCGCGGCGGCACCGCGAGCG
>CAZDGH010000385.1:0-5659 GCA_964504805.1 uncultured Myxococcales bacterium
CCCGCGGGGCGCGCGGCAGGAGGCCCGGGTCCTCGATCGCCGCCGGATCGCCGCCCTGCCCCGCGACGAGCTGCGCCAGCTTCTTCAGGCCGGAGCCGTCGGCGATCGCGCCGCGGATCCTCGCGCGGCCGTCGTCGAGGTCCGCGGCCTTGCCGCCGAGGACGAGCATCTCCGCGCCGAGCTCGACGGTCAGCTCCACCGTGTCGGCCGGGCCGCCGCCGCGGAGCACCTCGATCGACTCGATCACCTCGAGGGCGTTGCCCACCGCGCGCCCGATCGGCTGATCCATCGCGGTGAGGCGCGCCACGACCCGCTTCCCCATCCCGGCGCCGATGGCCACCATGGTGCGGGCGAGGGTGCGGGCCTCCTCGGCGCGCTTCATGAACGCGCCGTTCCCGACCTTGACGTCGAGCACGAGCGCGTCGATCCCCTCGGCGAGCTTCTTCGACATGATCGAGCTGGCGATGAGCGGGATCGACTCGACCGTCGCGGTGGCGTCGCGGAGCGCGTAGAGCTTCTTGTCGGCGGGCGCGAGCCGCTCGGTCTGCCCGATCAGGCAGCAGCCGACGTCGGCGACGAGGCGGCGGTAGTCCTCCACCGGCAGGTCGACGCGGAAGCCGGGGATCGACTCGAGCTTGTCGAGGGTGCCGCCGGTGTGGCCGAGGCCGCGGCCGGAGATCATCGGCACCGGCACGCCGCAGGCGGCGACCAGCGGCGCGAGCGGCAGCGAGATCTTGTCGCCGACGCCGCCGGTCGAGTGCTTGTCGACCTTCGTGCCGGGGAGCTCGGAGAGGTCGAGCACGTCGCCGCTCTCCAGCATCGACCGGGTCCAGGCGGCGAGCTCCTCGGCGTCGAGGCCGCGGAAGAAGATCGCCATCAGCATCGCGGCGGCCTGGTAGTCCGGCACCTCGCCGTCGGTGTAGGCGGCGAGGAAGGCCTCGATCTCCTCGGGAGCGAGGCGGCCGCCGTCGCGCTTGCGCTTGATCAGCTCGTAGGGGCGCATGCCTCTTCGCTACCACGCGGCCCCGGCGCGGGCCAGGGTCACAGGAGCAGCCCCGCCACCGCGGCCGTCATGAACGAGGCCAGCGAGCCGCCGATCACCGCCTTGACGCCGAGCCGGGCGATGTCGCCGCGCCGCGAGGGCGCGAGGCTGCCGATGCCGCCGATCTGGATGGCGATCGAGGAGAAGTTCGCGAACCCCGAGAGCGCGTAGGTGGCCACGGTGACCCCGCGGTAGCCGAGGGCCCCGGCCTGGTCGCGGAGGAGGTCGCCGAGGTGGGCGTAGGCGACGAACTCGTTCAGGATCACCTTCTCGCCGAGGAGCTGCCCCACCGCCGCGCACTCGGCGGGCGGCACGCCCATGAGGAACGCGAACGGCCAGAAGGCCCAGCCGGCGACGACCTGGAACGAGAGCTGCGGGAAGCCGGCCAGGCCGCCGAGCCAGCCGAGCCCGGCGTTGAGGAGCGCGAGCAGCGCGATGAAGGCGAGCAGCATGGCCGCCACGTTGAAGGCGAGCTGCAGCCCCTCGCTGGCGCCGCGGGCGGCGGCGTCGATGGCGTTGGCGTCGACCTTCTCGCCGTCGAGACCCAGGACGCCGTGGGTCTCCGGCGTCTCCGTCTCCGGGAGGATCAGCTTCGAGAAGACGAGGGTCGCCGGCGCGGAGAGCACCGAGGCGGCGAGGAGGTGCCCGGCGATGTCCGGGAAGGCGCCCTTGAGGATGCCGACGTAGGCGGCCATCACGCCGCCGGCGGTGGAGGACATCCCGCCGACCATCACGCAGTACAGCTCGCTGCGGGTCATCCGCGCCACGTACGGCTTCACCAGGAGCGGCGCCTCGGTCTGGCCGAGGAAGATGTTGCCGGCGGTGGAGAGCGTCTCGGCGCCCGACGTCTTCATCGTGCGCTGCATCAGCCAGGCGAGGCCGGACACCACCCGCTGCACCAGGCCGAGGTGGTACAGCACGGTCATCAGCGACGAGAAGAAGACGATCGTCGGCAGCACGTTGAAGGTGAAGCTGACCAGCCCCGGCTCCACCTTCCCGGTGACGAACGAGCGGAACAGGAACGCCGAGCCCTCCTGGGTGAAGTCGAGGAGCGCGACGATGGCGTCGTTCATCGCGCCGAAGAACGCGCGGCCCGGGCTGGTCTTGAGCACGAGCACCGCGAACACGAGCTGGAGCGCCGTGCCGACGCCGACGACGCGCCAGGGGATCCGCCGGCGATCGCCGGAGAGCGCGAAGCCGATGCCGAGGAGCGCGAAGATCCCGAGGAGCGACTGCCCGCGGCCCGCCCAGGAGCTCGCCTCGTCCTCGCGGAGCACCGGCCTCGGCGCCGGGGCGCCGGTCGGCGGCGGCTCGGCCTTCTCGGGCGCGGCCGCGGCAGCCTCGGGCGGGTCCGGGGGCACGTCCGCCGCCGCGGCGGCCGGGCCGAGGAGCGCGAGGCAGAGGAGCCACGTCCGAAGGCGCATCGGCGGCAGCATACCGCCGCGATCCGGGTGGCGCCGGTTTCTAGTACTTGCCGGCGCCCGCGTCGCCGCCCTTGACGATGGCGACGGAGGCCGAGGCCCCGAGCCGGTCGGCCCCGGCCTCGATCATCTTCAGCGCGTCGGCGGTGGAGCGGATGCCGCCCGAGGCCTTCACGCCGACGTCCTCGCCGACGATGCGGCGCATCAGGGCGACGTCCTCGGCGGTGGCGCCGCCCGAGCCGAAGCCGGTGGAGGTCTTCACGAACGCGGCGCCGGCCGACTTGGAGAGCGCGCAGCCGATCACCTTCTCGTCGTAGGTGAGGCCGGCGGTCTCGAGGATCACCTTCACCGGCCAGGGCTTCGCCGCGGCGACCACGGCGGCGATGTCGCAGAGGACCGTGGCGTAGTCCTTGCCCTTGAGCGCGCCGATGTTGATCACCATGTCGATCTCGCGGGCGCCGCAGCGCACCGCCTCGCGGGTCTCGTAGGCCTTGGCGTGCGCGGTCATCGCGCCGAGCGGGAAGCCGACCACGGCGATCGGCTTCACGTTTGAGCCGGCGAGCGTCCGGGCCGCGATGCCGACGTTCGAGGCGTTCACGCAGACGGTGGCGAAGCCGTGCTTGCGCGCCTCCTCGCACAGCTTGACCACGTCCTCGCGGGTGGCGTCGGCCTTGAGCAGGGTGTGGTCGATGAACGGCGCGATGTCCTGGGACGTGCGCGGCTTCATCGGCGTGATGCGGGTGGCGCCGAGCGTGACGAGCTTGTTGGTGCCGCAGGCGCCCTGGTTGGTGCAGAGGGAGCAGCTCGAGGCGCAGGCGTGGTCGCCGCCGTCGCCGGCCGGTTCGCTCTTCGCGGTGCAGGGCTCCTGGGTCGCCACCTCGGCGGCGCGGAGCCGCATCCGGACACGATCGGCGATCTGCGCCGCCAGGGCCTCGAGCTCGTCTGCCATGGCGGGGCATCGTAGGGGGCCGCTCGGACCGCGGCAAGCACGTGGAGGTGCCGCGTCGGGCGGCCGGCGGCGGGCGGCCCGGGACCGGTGGTACCCTCCTCCGGATGCCCTCGCCCCGCTCCGCCTCCCGGCTGGCCCCCGCGCTGCTCGCGGCGATCCTGCTCCTGGCCGCGCTGCCGGCGTGGGCCCAGGAGCTCGTCCTCGAGGTGCTCGACGTCGGGCAGGGCGACGCGGTGCTCCTCACCTCGCCCGCGGGCAAGACCGTGCTCGTCGACGGCGGCCCGCCCGAGGCCGGGCCGAAGGTCGCGTCGGAGCTGCGGAAGCGGGGCATCGCGGCCCTCGACCTGGTGGTGATCTCGCACCCCCACCTCGACCACGTGGGCGGGCTCCTCGAGGCGGTCCGGGCGGCGCCGCCGAAGCTCGTCCTCGACCCGGCCATCGACCACCCGCTGCCCACCTACGACAAGCTGCTCGACGAGCTCGGCAAGCGGAGCATCCCCGTCCGGATCGCCACGCCGGGCCGGACGATCGACCTCGGCGGCGGCGCCGTCGCCACCGTGCTCGCGCCGCCGCAGCCGCACCTCACCGGCACCCGCTCCGACGTCAACTCGAACTCGATCGTGCTCCGCGTCGAGTACGGGAAGACTTCGCTGCTCCTCACCGGGGACCTCGAGCCCGACGGGGAGCGCGCGCTGCTCGCCTCCGGCGCGGCGCTCGAGGCCGACGTGCTCAAGGTCGCGCACCACGGCTCGAAGCACAGCTCCACCGCGCGGTTCCTCTCCGCGGTCCGGCCGAAGGTCGCGGTGATCTCGTGCGGCAAGGGGAACGACTACGGCCACCCGACGAAGGACGCGCTCGGCAGGCTCCGGGCGGCGGGCGCCGACGTCCTCCGCACCGACGTGGACGGCACGGTGAAGATCGTCACCGACGGCGCGAAGCTCGCCGTCTTCGCCGAGCGCGACGGCGCGGCGGTCGCGTCCGCGGAGCCGGCGGCGGCGGCGGACGTCGTCGAGGCCTCGGCGAAGCGCGGCGCCGGCGGCGGGCTCGCCCCGGCCTCGCGGCCGTTCGTCGGCTCGAAGCGGTCGAAGACCTTCCACGAGCAGGGCTGCCCGGGGGCCGCGAAGCTCTCGGCGAAGCACGTCGACGGCTGGTACACGCGCGAGGAGGCCGAGGAGGCCGGGCGCAAGCCGGCGGCGGACTGCCTCGGCGAGGGCGGCCGGAAGCGGCGGAGGAGCTCGCGATGAGCCGGGACCAGGGCACGGTCGACGTCATCGAGGGGGAGGTCGCCCGGATCGAGCTCCGCGAGGGCGGCGTGGTCACGCTGCCGGCGCGGCTCCTGCCCCACGGCGTCCGGGAGGGCGACGGCGTCACCCTCGCCCTCGAGGCCGATCCCGAGGGAACCCTCCGCATGCGCTCGGAGGTCCTGAAGAAGCGGGCGAAGCTCGCCGCGGACGACGACGGAGGCGACTTCGGGCTATGAGGCGGCTGGTCGGCTTCGGCGTGCTGCTCCTCGCGCTCGTCGGCGCGACGGCGGCCCCTGCCGAGCCGGCGGGGGACCCGGTCGACCTCAACCGCGCCTCGGAGGTGGAGCTGACGCGGCTCCCCGGCATCGGCGCCAAGAAGGCCCGCGCCATCGTCGACGAGCGCCTGCGCGGCGGACCGTTCCAGAGCGTCGACGACCTGGAGCGGGTGCGGGGCATCGGGCCGGCCACGATCGATCGCCTCCGGCCCTTCGCCCGGGCCGGCGCGGCGCCGCGGATCGTCGAGCCGCCCGACGGCCCGGTGGAGGTCGAGCCGAGGCGCGAGAAGGCCGCGGCCCGGCCGAGGCCGCGACCCACCGCGCGGGCGGCGGCGCGGCCGAAGGGCCCGCCGGTCAACGTCAACGTCGCCGGCCTCGACGAGCTCGCCGCCCTCCCCGGCCTCGACCACGCGCTGGCGCAGGTCGTCGTGCGCACCCGGCCGCACCGCGACCTCGCGGGCCTCGCCGCCGCGACCGGGCTCGCCGACGCCTCGGCCCTCGAGGGCCGCGTCTCCTTCCAGGTGAACGTGAACCGCGCCACCATCGGGCAGCTCTCCGCGCTGGGGATCCCCTCGGACGCCGCGGCGCGCGTGGTCGAGCTCCGGGAGCGCGTCGGCCCGTTCGAGGGCGTCGACGAGCTGGCCTCGGTGCCCGGGATCCGCCCCGAGCTCGTCGAGGCGCTCGCTCCCTACCTCGTGGCGCGCTGACCGACGGCGGCGAGGGCTTCG
>CAZDGH010000386.1:0-5644 GCA_964504805.1 uncultured Myxococcales bacterium
CAAGGCGTGGTCCCGGCGGGCCTGCGGCCCGCGCGTCCGCTCGACGGCCCTTCTAGAAGAACAGGACGAAGGCCGACGCCGCGTGTGGTCCGAAGTCGGAGCGCACCGCCTCTCGACCCGCTTCGACCGCGTCCGGCAAGGAGTCCCCAGCGGCCAGGCTCTCGTAGAGCGCCACGGAGAAGGCTGCGGCGGCGCGGTCTTCCACCCTCTCGCTGGTCGCGACGACTGCACGTGCCCCGGCCGCGAGAAATGCCCAGGGCAATCCGGCACCATCGTGCTCGAGATCGGCGGAGAAGCCACCGGTGTTGCAGGCGGTGAGCACGACCACAGGGCGACGCCCCAGCGAGAGCTCGAGTATGTCCGAGACCTGCAGGCGCCCGGCCTCTCCCGCCAGCAACAGGTGAGAGCTCGCGCCACGGCGCGCACGTGCCTCGCCGTGGACGGCGAAGTGCAACAGATCGGCGTCTTTCGCGGCGCGACGTATCGCCTCCGGTGTCGCCGACGTGCCCTCGAGCGCAGTCGCCGCAGGGACGAATCGCCGTACGGCAGCGATCTCCTCGTTCGCACTCGGGATCGCATCGACGTTGCGAATCGTCACCAAAGGCGAAGCGATCGCCAACGCCGTCGTGGCAGCGACCTCGCCGGGCCACTCCGCGGACGAACCGAGACTGACACCGACTTCCCGGTCCGAGGCGAGCTGCTCCAGCTCGGGGAGCGGAGCGGGGACGGTCCCGTGCACCCGGTGGAACACGATTCTCTTGGCTTCCGGCGGACAACGGCCGGGTCCTGCGGCGCTTCCGACCAGAGGCGCGAGTGACGCAAGCGCGTTTGCCCGATCGCGCTCGAGCGACTCGATCGCCGCGGCCAACGCCGATTCGTCGATGAGCCGCCGGTCCGCCGAGGTTATGCCCTGGAAGACGCTCAGGACGAGGAGCTCGCCTTTCCTCACTGTGAACGTGACGCGGCAGGACTCGTCCACAGGCGGCCGCGAGCCGACAATCGCGTTCCACGCCGCAGTCGGATCGAGGCTTGCGACGAGGTGGGCCACTGCGACGCGCGGGGCCGACGCCTCCGCGAGGATCCGTGCCGATGAAAGCTGCCCTGGGGCTTGTGCCGCGCGCCGCTCGTCAGACACGATCGACGCGCGGAAGTGACGGAGCGCATCCTCGGTACGCCCGGCGGCGACTTCGACGTCTCCGGCGAGGGCCAGGGTGGGCCCGAGCCATGGCGAACCTGCGCCGTACAGCGCGGCTGAGCGGGTGACCGCCGTTCGCGCCTCGTCCACGAAGCCCGCCGCTAGCGCGACCTCGGCGTGCCTGTAGTGCGCGAGTCCCGCACGATGACCCGAGGCTTCGGGAGGAAGCGTCTCGACGACAGTGCGAATGCGGCGCAGTGCGCCGTCGACGTCCCCTGCGAGGGCCTCGGCTCGCGCGAGGTCTTGCTCCAGTGCCTCTCGTTCGAGCACGTAGTTGTCGGGGAGTTCGGTCAGTCCCTGCAGGAGGTACTCGCGCGCCAAGCGGTACCGCCGGCGCTCTCGCGCGAGTGCCGCCTGCGTCACTCGCGTTGCGCCGAGTTGGTCCGTGGCATCCGCCTGATCGAAGAGCCTCGCGGCCCGCGTCAACCGCTCAGTGGCTTCGTCCAGCGCCTCGAGCTGCTGCGCGAGTGCGGCCTGCTTGCGGAGCAGCTCGGCGTGTCGGACCCTATAGCTCGTCGGTAGCACCTGGGCCGCGAGCGAGTAGGCCCGCTCGGCGCGCTGAAAGTCCGACGCCTGGAAGTGGACGTTGCCGAGATCGCTCTCGACCAGCGCGAGCTCCTCGTTGCAGCCGAGCTCGGCGCACCGCGCCTTGAGGGCCGCGAGGCGGGCGATCGCGTCGTCCCGCCGCCCACCCACGAGCGCCGCGTACGCCGCGACGTGGATCGCCTTCACCGAGATCAGCGGCTCGGCTTCGCGCGCCAGCTCGTCGAGCACCGCGTCCGCGCGCTTCCCGGCGAAGACCTCGTCGCGGGCGGCGAGGTAGCGCGCGATCACCTTGCCTCGCGCCCCCCAGCCCTCCGCAGGCAGCGCCCGCAAGAACGCGAGCTCGCGCTCGAGCAGGTGATCCCCCGCCTCGGCGAGCCGCTTCGCCACTTCCGCCTGCGCCTCGGCCTCGGCGAGCGTCTTCGACGCGAGGATCGCGTCGACCGCCTTGCGCTTCTGCCGGTCGAGCGGCTCCGCCACAGGCTTCCGCGGCCTCGCCGCCTCCTCCCGCGCCGCCCTCGCCTCCGCCGCGAACACCCCCTCCGGCTCGAGCCCGAGGAACGCCTCCCACGCCACCACCGCCCGCGCCCGCAAGCCCAGCGCCTCCACCGCCAGCGCCCGATCGAACGCCGCCGCCGAACCGTCCACGCCGTGCAGCGCCTCGAACGCCTCCTCCGCGCGACCCTGCGCGACCAGCACCGCGCCGAGCGCGACCTTCCGCGCCGATCCCTCCGGCAGCGCCTCGACCTCGCGCAGCGCGCGGTCGAGATCGCCCGCCTCCCCGCGTCCGAGGTACAGCGACACCAGCGCCTCGCGCGCCCCCGGCTTCCCCTCGAGCTTCGCCGCCAGCAGGTCGCCGAGGAGCCCGTCGAGCTCCCCGCGCGCGGTGCCGACCGGCGCCGCCGGATCCCACGGCAGCCGCACCTTCGCCGGCCGGCCGCCGAGCGCGGCGGTGACCTGCTCCACCGGCGTCTTCGACCGGCAGGCGGGGAGTGCGAGGAGGACGAGCGCGAGGACCCAGGCGTTCCGCACGAGCGGCCGAGTCTCCCACACGCCCGCACCGGGGTGTGAAGGGTCCCGGGCCACCCGGACGTTCCTCCCTCCGAAGCCTCGCCCGGAGGGACCATGGTGACCGCGATCGACGACCGCTTCTCGCTGCCGGGGGACCTGCTCGGCCCCGGCCCCGCGAGCCTGCGGAAGGCCGCCGAGAGCGTCGACGCGCTCCTCTCGCTCGTCCGCGACCTCGGCCGCCTCACCGCCGCCGGCGGCGCGGCCCGCGACCTCGAGCTCGGCCCGGTGATCACCACCGCGATCGCGCTCTGTCGGTCGCTCGAGGATCCTCGGGTCCCGATCGTCGCCGACCTCGCCCACGGCGTCCGGGCGTCGGCCGACGAGCCGCGGCTGGTGCAGGTCCTGGTCACGCTCCTCGCCCACGCCACCGCCGACGCGCCCGCCGGCACCTGCGCGTCGATCCGCGTCGCCCACGGTCCGACGATCGAGATCCGCGCCCAGGGACCGCGGATGACCCACGCCGCCCTGAAGCGGCTCCTCGACCCGCTCCACGCGGTCCGCGCCACCGACGAGGACCTGCAGCTCCTCGTCGCCGCCGACGTCGCGCGGGCGTTCGGCGCGACGCTCCGGGCCGAGGCCGGAGAGGGCGGCGGAGGCCGCCTCGTCCTCGCGCTTTCCCCCGCGAAACCAACGGCATCCGGCGCGCGCGGGACCCCGCGCGGTCCTTGACGCCCCGCGGCGAAGCCCCTAGCTTCCGCCGCCTATGCTCACCTTCCAGGACCTCATCCTCACGCTCCAGCGCTACTGGGCGGAGCGCGGCTGCATCGTCGGCCAGGGCTACGACACCGAGGTGGGCGCCGGCACCATGAACCCGCAGACGTACCTGCGGGTGCTCGGACCCGAGCCGTGGAACGTCGCCTACGTCGAGCCCTCGCGGCGGCCCGCCGACGGCCGCTACGGCGAGAACCCGAACCGCCTCTACCAGCACCACCAGTTCCAGGTGATCCTCAAGCCGTCGCCGAAGGACATCCAGGACGTCTACCTCGGGTCGCTGAAGGCGATCGGCATCGATCCCCTCGAGCACGACATCCGCTTCGTCCACGACGACTGGGAGTCGCCCACGCTCGGCGCCTGGGGCCTCGGCTGGGAGGTCTGGTGCGACGGGATGGAGATCACCCAGTTCACCTACTTCCAGCAGGCCGGCGGCTTCAACCTGAGCCCGGTCAGCGTCGAGCTCACCTACGGGCTCGAGCGCATCTGCATGTACCTGCAGAACAAGGCCAACGTCTTCGACATCGAGTTCGGCGCGTGGCCGGGCAAGGGCAACGTGACCTACCGCGAGGTCTTCCTCCCCAACGAAGTGCAGATGTCGACCTACAGCTTCCAGGCCTCCGACGCCGACATGCTCTTCAAGCTGTTCGAGATGTACGAGCACGAGTGCAAGCGGCTCCTCGAGAAGAAGCTGCCGCTCCCCGCCTACGACATGGCGCTGAAGTGCTCGCACACCTTCAACTGCCTCGACGCCCGCGGCGCCATCTCGGTGACCGAGCGCGCCGGCTACATCCTCCGGGTGCGCACGCTCGCCCGCGCCTGCGCCGAGGGCTACCTCGAGAACCGCGAGGCGCTCGGGTACCCGCTCTTGAAGAGCGGCTGGGCGAAGGGCAACGCCGCCGCCGCCGCCGCGCTCGCCGCCCACGAGGCGGCCGCCGCCGAGAAGCGGAAGGCCGAGATGGAGCAGGTCGCGAAGGACGCCGGCAAGGAGGCGCGCTAGCCATGGCGACCGACCTGTTGCTCGAGCTCGGCACCGAGGAGATCCCGGCGGCGTTCTTCCCGGACTCGCTGCACGACCTGCGCGACCTGGTGGTGAAGGGCCTCGACGAGGCCCGTCTCGGCCACGGTGAAGCGCAGGTCTACGGCACCCCGCGGCGGCTCGCGGTCCTCGTCAAGGACGTCGCCGAGCGGCAGCCCGACGCGACCCGCGAGGAGCTCGGCCCGCCGGTGAAGCACGCCTTCGAGGCCGACGGCACCACGCCGAAGAAGGCGGCGACGAACTTCGCCGAGAAGGTCGGCCTCCCGGTCGAGAAGCTCGGCCGGGTGACCACGCCGAAGGGCGAGTACCTCGGGGCCAAACTGGAAGAGAAGGGCAAGCCGGCCCGGGACGTGCTCCCGGGCATCCTCGACCGCGCCGTCGCCGGCATCCCCTGGAAGAAGTCGATGCGCTGGGGCGACGTGCCGGTCGCGTTCGCGCGGCCGCTGCACTGGATCCTCGCGCTCTTCGGCCCCGACGTCGTCCCGGTGGCGTTCGGCGACGTGAAGAGCGGCCGCACCACCGAGGGCCACCGCTTCCTCGCCCGCGGCCCGCACGAGGTGAAGCAGCCGTCGGCGTACGTGGAGGTGCTGCGCAAGGCCGAGGTGCTCGTCGATCCCGCCGAGCGCCGGAAGGCCGTGCTCGCCGCCGCCGAGGCCGGCGCCCGCGAGGCCGGCGGCAAGCTCCTCCCCGACGAGGCGCTGCTCGACCACGTGACGTTCCTGGTCGAGCGCCCGTCGCCGATCGTCGGCTCGTTCGAGGCGAGCTTCCTCGACCTGCCGAAGGAGGTCCTCGTCTCGGAGATGAAGGGCCACCAGAAGTACTTCTCGGTGACCGACCCGAAGGGCGAGAAGCTCCTCCCGGCCTTCGTGGCGATCGCCAACACGCCGGTGAAGGACCCGCAGCTCGCGCGCCGCGGCTTCGAGCGGGTGCTCGCCGCCCGGCTCACCGACGGCCGCTTCTTCTTCGACGAGGATCGCAAGCAGCCGCTCTTCGACTGGGTGGAGAAGCTCCACCGCCGCTCGTGGATCGAGAAGCTCGGCAACATGGCCGAGAAGACCGATCGCATTCGCGCGCTCGGCGTCTTC
>CAZDGH010000387.1:0-5634 GCA_964504805.1 uncultured Myxococcales bacterium
CGACGGTAGCAGACGGCCCCTGTGGATTGTGCGCCGGAGGACGTCCGGCCCGGCTACAAACCGCGGCCATCCGAGGGGGAGGGCACTCTGCCGACCACGAAGCGAGCCGCGCTCGCGCTCGTCGCCGCCGCCGCGTGCTGCGCCCCCGGCGCGGCGCGCGCCGGCCGGTACTCCGTCGAGGCGCGCACCGAGGCGCAGGCCTACGAGCTCCGCACCTGGGCCGGCCGCGCCGCCGACGATCCCGACGTGCTGCCGCGCTACCGGATCGTGCAGTACCTCGACCTCGGCGCCTTCGAGCTCGCCGAGCTCGGCAGGGGCGAGCGGCTCGACTTCGTGGCGTCGCTCCGCCTCGACCACGACTTCGGGTTCTCGCGCGCGGACCAGGACGCGCTCGACGACGCGGAGCGGCCGGCGATCCACCTGCTCTACGGCTACCTCTCCTGGAGCGGCGCGTTCCAGGGGCTGCTCGATCTCAAGGCCGGCCGGCAGATCGTCCTCGACCCGCTGGAGTTCTTCTCGTTCGACGGCGCCGACGTGCACCTGCACACGCCGTGGCACCTCGGCGCCTCCGCCTTCGGCGGCCTGCAGGTGAAGGCGACGAGCCTCCTCGGCTCGCCGACCTTCGCGCCCGACGGCGTCCGCTACACCGACGCCCGGCGCGTCTCGCTCGGCGCGACCACCGACCTGCTCGCGAGCCCGGCCTCGGGCGTCGCCTACGACTACCTCGAGGGGACGTCGCCGCTCTTCGGCGTGCGCCTCCACCTCGAGAAGCTCCGCGACGTCTCGGCGATGGTCGTCTACCGGCGCTCGATGAGCGAGACCACCGGCGAGAACCTCGACGCGCTGCCGGAGGAGGCCCGCGGCTACCAGATCGACCAGGAGCACCTCGGGGCGGCGCTGCACTGGCAGGTGGTGCGGCGGGTGGGCGTCTACGTCTCCGGCGACCGGGACCTGTACCGGCAGCGCATGGCGGCGGTGCGCCTCGGGTCGCGGATCGAGGCGATCCCGTACCGGCTCGCCTTCGTGGTCGAGGCGAACCACACCAACCCGTCGTTCGACGCCGACTCGATCTGGAACCTGTTCGCCACCGGCCCGCGGCAGGACGCCGAGCTCCGCGCCGAGCTCTCGCCGCCGGGCGCCTTCCGCTTCTACGCCGGGCCGGTCGCGACCCGGTACTTCCTCGCGCTCGACGAGGAGCGGCCCTTCGCCGAGGACCTCGAGGATCCCGAGGGCGCCGAGCTCGATCCGGCGCGGACCGATCTGCTCCTCGGCGGCGTCGCCGGGATGGCGGTGAAGCCGAACCGCGGCTTCCGGCTCGCGGTCGACGCCGTCTACCGCGGCGGCCCGGACGGCGAGCCGGGCGAGCTCGGCTACCTCGGCCGCGAGCTCTGGCTCGATCTCTCCGGCGGCGTCGACGTCGGCGCCGCGCGGCACGGCCTCGACGCCCGGGTCTCGGTCGCGCAGGTGTCGGACCCGTACCAGGCGGGCCTGCAGGACCTCTGGTCGCTCGGCCTCGCCGCCGTCGGCACCTTCCGCCTCTCGGAGAAGGTGAGCCTCGTCGTCATCGGCGAGGAGAACTCGAACCGCTACACGGAGAGCGATCTCCGGGCGTACGCGATCCTCGACGTGAGGGCGGACTTCCGATGAGCGGCCGCACGATCCTGAAGGCGGCGCTCGCCGCCGTCGTCGCCGCCGCCGGCGCGCTCCTCGCCGGCGCCGTCGATCCGCACCCGGACCGCTCGCTCGCGGTCTACCCGCGGCAGGAGCTGCCGCTCCGGTTCTCGCACGAGCTGCACCTCGGCGAGGTCGGGATGAGCTGCACCGACTGCCACGACGTGGAGAAGTCGGGGCGCTCGGCGGACCTGAACCTGCCGAAGGAAGCGACCTGCGAGAGCTGCCACGACATCGAGGCGGCGAAGAAGGGCGAGAAGACCGATCCGCCGTCCGACTGCCAGACCTGCCACCCCGGGTTCGACGCCACCGCCCAGAAGCGGCCGAAGGCGCTCGCGTTCCCGGCGCCGAACGTGAAGTTCCCGCACGACGCCCACCTCGCCAAGAAGATCCCCTGCGACCGGTGCCACGGCGAGCTCGGCAAGGTCGGCCTCGCCACCCGGGCGCAGCTCCCGAAGATGGAGACCTGCCTCGACTGCCACCACCCGGGCGGCGACGCCAGCGGCGACTGCCGCACCTGCCACCTCACCGAGGTGGACGGCGCCACGCTGCTGAAGACGCTGCCGGGCGGCGCGCGGCTGGTGCCGGAGCCGGGGAACCCGTTCGGCGTCGCCCACGGGCCGCGCTACGAGCGGGAGCACGGCGCCCAGGCGCTCGCGGCCAGCGAGGTCTGCGCCGCGTGCCACGCGCAGTCGGAGTGCCTCGCCTGCCACGACGCCGGCACCAAGAACCTGAAGTACCACCCGAACGACTGGCTCACCCTGCACCCGGTGCCGGCGAAGCACGGCGCCCTGGCGTGCCAGTCGTGCCACAACCACCAGCAGTTCTGCGCCGAGTGCCACGAGCGGAGCGGCGTCGGCCGCGACGCCGACGAGCGGTTCCGGCCGCTGAACCTCCGCGTGCACCCGCCGCCCGAGGTGTGGAGCGGCACCCAGCGCGGGCCGCAGCACCACGCGGTGTGGGCCTCGCGCGACATCGCCTCGTGCGCGTCGTGCCACCGCGAGGAGACCTGCCTCGAGTGCCACGCGGTCGGCGCCCGCGGCAGCATGGGGATCTCGCCGCACCCGTCGGGCTTCGGGAAGGAGGCGTGCTCGATGTGGCGGAAGAACGCCCGCGTCTGCCTCAAGTGCCACACGCCGACCGACGCGGCGATCCAGGGGTGCCGCTGATGCGCGCGCTGCGACCGGGCGCCGCCGCCCTCGTGCTCGCCGCGGCGGGCTGCCTCGAGCCGGGGAAGCCGGCGATCCACGCGTTCGAGGACGTGGAGGCGCTCCGGCTCCTCGCCACCTCGCCGGCGGACGGCGAGACCGACGCCGACGTCTCCCGCGGCGTCTCGCTCACCTTCGACGACCTCGTCCTCGAGGGGAGCGTCGAGGCGACGATCGCCGACGAGGCCGGAGGCGACCGGGCCTTCGCGCCGACCTACGCCGGCTCGCTGGTGCGCCTGGTGCCGACGCTCCCGCTCGAGGAGGGCGCCACCTTCACGGTGTCGGTGACGGCGGCGCAGGACGAGAAGGGCAACCCGCTCGGCGACGGCGACGTGCCGCTCACGTTCACCTTCACCACCGCCACCGGCGGCGGCGGGGGCGCGGGTGGCGGCGGCGGCACGCCGACCTACGCCGCGGTGCAGGACGTCTTCACGGGATCGTGCGTCGCCGCGCAGTGCCACGCCGGCAGCCCGCCCACCAACGCGCCGATGTCGCTCGAGGCCGGGGTCTCGTACGCGAACCTCGTCGACGTGGAGACGCTCGCCGCGTGCCCCGACTCGGCCACCACGGACTTCCGCCGCGTCGTGCCCGGCGATCTCGCCCGCTCGTGCCTCTACCAGCTGCTCCTGCCGCAGGCGGAGCGCCACGAGCAGGTGCAGGGCGCCCGGATGCCGCTCGAGGACGGCGACCCGAGCCCGCCCGACCCGCCGCTGCCCGAGGCCGACCTCGACCTCGTGAGGCGCTGGATCGAGGGCGGGGCGCCGGGGCCGTGAGCTACCTCGCCCCGCCTCCCGCGGCGTAGCATGGCCGCGATGCAGCCACGGAAGCTCGCCTTCGTCGCGCCGCTCGCGGCGGCCGCCGCGCTCGTCCTCGCCCGCTGCGGCGCCGAGGGGACGCCGGCCCCGCCGTCCCCGCCGCCGCCCGCGTCGTGCGGCTCCGTCGAGGAGCTCGCGCCGACGCTCTGGGACATGATCCAGGGCAGCGAGGCGTCGGAGGTCGGCGCGCTGGTCGAGGCGCTCCAGGCGCCGATCGGCGCCGACGAGCGGAAGCCGCTGCCCGAGCTCCTCCGGGTGGTCCTGGCGATCCTGCGGGACTACGGCCAGGACCCGCCGGAGGCCGGCGGCGACCCGTGCGGCCACGGCGTGCCCCCGCGCGGCGAGCCGCACCACCGCACCTGCATGCTCCAGCGGCTCCTCGATCCGTCGCGCGGCGGCGAGATCGACGGGCAGCCGCTCCAGCTCGCGGTCGCGGAGGCGCTCCGGAAGCTCGCGCCGCTCGCCGGGAACCTCTTCGGCTACATGCTCGGGGCGCCGCCGTTCGACCGGCCGGCGTACGACGAGGACGGCGACGGCGACCCGATGCACTTCGCGCTCGTGGACCTCGTCCGCCACACCTGCCAGGAGGACGCGGTCTGCGGCGTCGGCGGCACGCTCGACCTGCTCGTCGCCATGGTCGACTACGCGGCGACGCCGCTCCCCGGCACGCCCGGGGGCGGCTGCGCCGACCCGACCACCGTCGGCGAGCGGCTGTTCTGCGCCGCCGAGGGCTTCGTCCTCGATCCCGGCTTCGACGACTGGTGGACGCTGCTCGACTTCCACAGCCGCGAGCTCAACGAGCGCGGGCAGCCGAAGGGCCGCGCGGGGTTCCTCGCCCTGGTCGGCCTCTTCCTCGGGGCCATCGATCGCGCCGAGGACGATCCCGCCGCGGGCCACGCCGAGGTGCTCGCCCAGCTCGCGTTCGTGCGGCAGAGCATCGAGGCGGGCTTCCCGGACGGGACGTTGCTCGGCTCGTACGACCGCCTCGTGCTCGAGGTGGACCTCATGCTCCACCCGGACCGCGGCGTGATCGTGCCGCTCCAGCGGGCGCTGGCCTGCCTCGAGAGCGCCGACCGCCGGGCGCGGCGCGCCGAGGAGGAGCGCATCGGGCGGCCGCTGCCGGAGGGGCAGCTCCTGCTCGTCGCCGTGCACTCGTTCCTGTTCGCGGATCCCGAGGCGCCGCCGCTCTCGCTCGAGGGCCTCGTCCGCGACGTGAAGGTGGTGCTGACGCTCGATCCGGACGGCGTGCTCCTGGCGGTGATCGCCGATCTGCTCCACGCGGTGCGGGATCACGGCGAGCTGTACTCGGAGCCGACGGCGCCGCTGCCGGCGTCCTGCAAGATCATCTTCGAGCGGGAGGCCGCCGCGCGCCTGGTGCCGTTGCTCCGGGACCTGCTCGAGAGCCGGCTGCTCGAGGAGACCATGTGCGTCCTCGACGTGCTGCTCTACGGCTGCGCGGGGGGAGAGAGGCCGGCGCCATGCGGCTCGGTTCCATCGCCGTCGCCCTGACCGTGCTCGCGCCGGGAGCGGCCGGGGCCCACGCGCGGCTCGTCGACCCGGCGCCGCGGTCGCAGAGCTCGGCGCTCAAGATCGGCCCGTGCGGCGAGGTGGAGGCCACCGCGCTCACGACGCCGCTCGAGGCGGGCAGCACCATCACCGTGCGGTGGGAGGAGACCATCCACCACCCCGGCTGGTACCGGATCGCCTTCAGCCCGGCCGGCGACGAGGGGTTCGACGAGCACGTGCTCCTCGACGACATCCCCGACCGGCCCGGGATCGGCTTCTACGAGGCGGAGGTGACGCTGCCCGCGGCGCCGTGCGCGGGCTGCGCGCTCCAGCTGATCCAGGTGATGACCGATCGCGACCCGCCGACCCGGTACTTCTCGTGCGCGGACGTCGACCTCGTGGCGGCGGGCGGCGGCGGGAGCGGCGGCGGCACC
>CAZDGH010000388.1:0-5540 GCA_964504805.1 uncultured Myxococcales bacterium
CCGCGCTCCTCGCGCTGGCGGCGGCGCTCCGGCGCTGAGCGGCTCACCTCGCCGGCGGGACGGTCGCGGCCCCCGCGGGCGCGGCCGAGGCCGAGGGCGCCGCGGGCGCCGGGCCGACAGGCGGCGCGCTCTTCGGGATCATCCCGAGCTCGTGCAGCACGAACGCCCACTTGTCGGCGCCGCGGGTGACCGCCTGCTTCACCAGGTCGGCGCCGCCGTGGCCGGCGTTCGGCTCGATCCGCAGCAGCGTCGGGCCGGCGGTGGACGCCGCCTGCACCGCCGCCACGAACTTGCGGGCGTGCATCGGGTCGACGCGGTCGTCGGCGTCGGCCGCGTCCATGAGCAGCGCCGGGTACCTCGTGCCCGGCTTCACGTGGTGGTACGGCGAGTAGGCGTGGATCGCGGCGAACTGCTTCGGGTCCTCCGCCGAGCCGTACTCGGAGATCCACGTCTTGCCCGAGCCGAAGAGGTGGTAGCGGACCATGTCGAGCAGCGGCACGGCGCAGACGACGGCGCGGAAGAGCTCCGGCCGCTGCGTCATCGCCGCGCCCACCAGCAGGCCGCCGTTCGAGCCGCCCGCGATCGCGAGCTTCTCCGGGCTCGTGTAGCCCTCCTTGATCAGGAACTCGGCGGCCCCGATGAAGTCGTCGAAGGTGTTTTGCTTCTTGAGCAGCATCCCGTTCTGGTGCCAGCCCTCGCCGTACTCGCCGCCGCCGCGGAGGTTCGGCAGCGCGAAGATCCCGCCGCGCTCGAGCCACGGGAAGATCCCGGAGTTGAACGAGGGCGTCTCGGAGATGAGGAACCCGCCGTAGCCGGTGAGGTAGGTCGGCGTGGTGCCGTCCTTCTTCAGGTCCTTGCGGTGCACGACGAACATCGAGATCCGCACGCCGTCCTTCGACGTGTACCAGACCTGCTCCACCGTGTAGGGCGACGGGTCGACCGGGAGCTCGACCTTGGAGAAGAGCGAGCTCTTCCCCTCCTTCACCGAGTAGGCGAAGACGTGCCGCGGCGTGGTGAAGGACTCGAACGAGTAGTACGCCTCGTCGTCCTCGGGGTTGCCGATCGGCCCCAACACCGAGCCGACGCCGGGCAGCTCGACCTTGCGCACCCGCTTGCCGTCGAGGCTGTGGATGGCGAGCTCGCCCGCGGCGTTGCGCAGGTAGCCGAGCGCGAAGTGGCCGCCGACGAGGGCGACGCCGTCGAGGGTGGCCTCGGCGTCCTCGGGCACCAGCTCCCTCCAGGTCCGCGGGTCGTTCGGCTTCGCCTTCCGCGGGTCCACCTCGAGCAGCCGCCACTTCGCGGCGTCGTAGTTGGTGTGGACGTAGAGCCGATCCTTGTGTCCCGTCACCGAGAAGATCGCGCCCTGGTCCTTGGCGAGGTCGATCCACTTCGGCTTCTTCGCCTTCAGGTCCTTGTACTTCACGTCGGTGGAGCTCCAGCCGTGGCTGACGGTGAGCACCAGCCAGCGGCCGTCGCGGTCGACCTCGGCGCCGATGAACTTCGTCGGGTCGCCGGTCTTCTCGTGGACGAGCACGTCGGCGTCGGGCTTCGTCCCGAGCTGGTGGAAGCGCACCTCGGCGTGGCCGGGGCGGTCCATCACCGGGATCTTCGGGTCGGTCGGCAGCCAGGTGTAGTAGAAGCCGTCGCCCTTCGGCGTCCACGACGGGTGCGCGTACTTCGCGCCCGGGATGACGTCGACCTCGGAGCGCTTCAGCGTCGCCACGTCGAGCACGTAGAGCGTCGCCTCGTCGGAGTTGTTCTCCTTCTGCGTGAAGGCGACCGACTTGCCGTCCCAGCTCGGGACCCAGGTGCCGAGCGAGACGGTGCCGTCCTTCGACCACTGGTTCGGATCGAGGAGCACCTGCTCCTTGCCGTCCTTGCCCTCGCGGAAGTAGACGACCACCTTCTCCTTGTCGGCGTGGCGGCGGGTGAAGAACCAGCGGTTGCCGCGGCGGAGCGGCGCCGAGAGCACGTCGACGTAGTAGAGCTCCTTGAGCCGCTTCTGGAGCTCCTCGCGGACCGGCAGCTTCGCGAGCCACCCGCGGGTGAGGGCGTCCTGCGCCTTCATCCACGACTGCACCTCCGGCTCCTTCTCCTGCTCGAGCCAGCGGTACGGGTCCTCGACCACCACGCCGTGGAGCGTGTCCTTCACGTCGACGGCGCGGGTCGCGGGGTAGAGGAGCGGCGTCATCGGGGCCTCGGCCTTCACCGCGGGCGGAGGCGGCGCGGGCATCGGCTCGGGGGTGGAGGCGCAGGCCGCGAGGGCGAGCGCGGGCACGATCAGGGGCTTTCTCATGGGGCCTTGCCTGCCACGGGAGGGCCCCGAGCGCAACGATTCAGCCGGCGGCGGCGCCCAGCGAAAGGTCCGCTCCCGAACCTTCGCGGACGATCTCCCGCACCTTCGCGAACAGCTCGATCGACGGGTCCTTGTCGTCGCGCCACTCCTGCCTGGCCGCGTCCCAGGAGAAGTGCCAGGCGCGCGCGCGCGCGGCGACCCACAGCTGCCGCGTGGGCCGCTGGGTGTTGATGACGCACTTCGGCCCCTGCGCGAGCTCGATCTCGAGCACGTCGCCGTGGAGATCGGCCTCGGCGAGATCGGGATCGAGCTCGTCGACCGCGGCGGTGATCGCCTTCAGGGCTCGATCGGCCAGCGACAGGTAGGTGGACTCGTCCATGGCGGCGGACTGTAGCGGCCCCGGAGGTCAGCTGCCCAGCGCGGCGGCGAGGGGCGCGGGGAGCGGGACCGAGCGCCCCGTCGCGGGCTCGACCGAGCCGAGGGCGAGGTGCCCGGCGGCGGCCCGCGCCCCCGCCTCGTCGCGCAGCGTGAAGCGCGCCGCGAAGCCGACGTCGCGGATGGCGAGCTCGAGCTCCACGGTGAGCGCCTCGCCGGCGCGGATCGGGCGTCGCAGCTCGAGCGTCGCCGCCTCGACCGGCGCCGCCCAGCTCTTCGACGCGAGCAGCGCCGGCGCGTCGACCTCGTGGGCGCGGAGGAAGTCGTCGACCGCGTCGTGGGCGAACGCGAGGGCGGTGGCGAAGTGCAGCGCGCCCGAGGCGTCGACGTCGGGGAAACGCACCGCGCGCGGCGTGGAGAAGGTCGTGGGCATCGCCGCCCGAGCATAGCGGCGGCGGCACGGGTACGCTCGCGGCCGTGCGTCTGCTCGCGATCGTGGCGGCGGCGGTGCTCGGCCTCTCCGGCTGCCTCGGCGCCGGCGTGGCGCGGACCGCGCGCGTCCTGCCGGTCGGCGGCGACGAGGGGCAGCTCGCGCTCGAGGTCTTCCCGGCGATCCACCGCTGCGAGGAGGACACCTGCGGCACGTACCGGTGGGTGCCGGTGCCGACCTACGGCCACCGCTTCGGCGTCGCCGAGCGGCTCGAGCTCGGGTTCCGCGTCGGCCCGCTCGTCGCGGGCGAGGCGACCGTCGCGCTCCTCCGATCGCGCCACCTCCACGCGGCGCTCGCCCCGGCGGCCGGCGTCGCGGTGGACGGGCTCGGCGCCTCGCCGCGCGCCTTCGGCGAGCTCGCGGCCGTGGTCGAGCTCCGCCTCGCCGACGGCCTCGGCCTCGTGCTCCACGGCGGCGGCCGCGCCACCCACGAGCTCTCGCTCGGCGGCCTCGAGCCCGAGCCGGCGGCGATCGGCGGCGCCGGCGCGGACGTCCGCGTCGCCGAGGGCGTCCGGCTCGCGCCCTCCGTCGGCGTCGTCGCGCTCGACACCCCGCTCGGCCTTCGCGCCTCGCCGGTGCTCGGTCTCGCCGTCGCCTTCGGCGACGAGCGCGCCTACCCGCCGGGCGCCGCGCACTCCTCGAGCCCGTAGAGGCCCCAGGCGTGCTCGCAGAGGTGCTGCGCGAGGGCGTCGTCCTCGCCGGCGGCGTCCTCGCAGAAGCCCGCCCAGCACGTGCGTCGCGCGTCGTCGAGCCGCGCGCAGAGCGGCCCGCACTCGCCGGCGCCGAGCGGGTAGCCGGGGCGCGCCGCGCACCGGGCCTCGAGGCAGGCGCAGTACGACGCGCAGGGGTCGTCGGCCGGCGGCGCTTCCGGCGCCTCGCCGCCGCACGAGGCGAGGAGCGCGGCGAGGGAGAGCGCGCGCCACGCCGTCACGGCGCGAGGATCCCGTGGAGCTGAAGCGCGAGCGCGCCCCTCAGGATCGGGTCGAGCGCCGACTCGAGGTCGTAGAAGCCGCCGGTCCAGCCGAACAGCGCGAAGAAGTAGAGCGCGAAGAAGTTCTGCGCGGCCGCGAGCGGCTCGACGTCGAGCTTCGCCTCCCCGCGCGCCTGCGCCGCCTCGACGAGCTGCGCGAGCGCCTGGATGAAGGCGAAGGTGAGCTGCGTCGAGGCCTGCGCGTTCGGCCCCTGCGACGCGCCGACGACCAGCAGGAACGGCCGCGCGAGCTTCGGGTGCTTCCCGTACATCTCGAACGGCCCGCGGAAGACGTGGAGGAGCTGCTCGAGCAGCGGCGCGTCCTTCGGCAGCGAGGCGAGGCGCTCCTCGACGACGCCGGCGAGCAGCTCGTGCATCACCAGGCAGAGCAGGTCCGCCTTGTCGGAGGCGTGGAGGAAGACGGTGCCGGCGGCGACGCCGGCCTTCGCGGCGATCTCCTTCGTCGTCGTCTCGTCGTAGCCCTTCTCCGAGAAGAGCTCGAAGGCCGCCGCCCGGACCCGCTCGCGGGTGTCGAGCTTCCGCTGCGCGCGAGGCACCGGCTTCTTGCGACTGACCGTGGTCACCGAACCGAATCCTGACGTTTCGCGGGGTTGCGCGCAAGGCGCTTGACGCGGGCTCGGTATGACCGTAGTCATTGACCGCGTTCACTGAGCCTGGTCACCACGACCGGCGGGAGGCGAAGATGGCGATCACGACCTACGACCCGGACATGACGATGCGCGAGGCGAGGGCGAAGTACTTCGAGGTGAACCGCTTCGGCGCGAACGGCGGCTACGACGACGCCTGGGTGGACTTCAAGTTCGGGCCGGTGCCCTTCCCGTTCCCGAACACCGCGCCCCGGGTTCGCGCCGTCCGCTACCACGACCTGCACCACGTGCTGACCGCCTACGACACCGACACGATCGGCGAGTTCGAGATCGCCGCCTGGGAGCTCGGCGCCGGCTGCAAGGACTTCTACGCGGCCTGGCAGCTGAACCTCGGCGGCATGGTGGCCGGCGCGCTGGTGGCGCCGCGGCGCACCTTCCGGGCGTTCCTCCGCGGCCGCCGGAGCCGCTCGCTCTACGGCGAGGAGCTCGACCCGCTCCTCGACGGGACCGTCGCCGCGGCGCGGGCCCGGACCGGCGTCGACGTCGAGAGGCCGGAGCCGACCGCGGCGGATGTCGCGCTCTTCGCCGGCGGCCTCGCCGCGGGGCTCGTCGTCGGCCTCGCGCTGTTCGCGCTGGTGCTGCCGATCGCGCCCTTCGCCGCGCTGGCGCTGAACCTCCGCCGCCGCGCGGCGGCGTAGCGCCCGCCGCCCTCGCCTCCGGCCGGCGCGGTGCGCACGTTGCTCTCCGTGCGTGCGGCGCTCGCAGCGGCGGTGCTGGCCGGGCTCGGCCTCGGGGCGGCGG
>CAZDGH010000389.1:0-5523 GCA_964504805.1 uncultured Myxococcales bacterium
CCGTGTCCGGCAGGTCCCAGCCGTGCTCGACGTCCGCGCCCTGCTGCAGGTGCGGCCGGTGGCGGTGGTAGGCGATCGTGTACGGCCCGTCGAAGCCCTCCCGCGTCAGGCACTCCTCGTAGTGGAGGCGGCCCTCCTCGTCGCGGAGCTGCAGGTGGTGCTTCCGGGGCAGACGCCCCACCGCCATCCGGTCGAGCATCAGCGCGCCTCCGCGCCCTTCGTCTGCTCGCGCTCGATCGACTCGAACAGCGCGCGGAAGTTGCCCGCGCCGAAGCCCTCGTCGCCCTTGCGCTGGATGATCTCGTAGAAGAACGGCCCGGCCGCGGCCTCCTTGTAGAGGCCGGCCGCGTCCTTGAGGAAGATCTGCAGCAGGTAGCTGTGGTCGCGATCGCCGTCGACGAGGATCTCGAGCTCCTGCAGCGTGTCGATCGGCTCGTCGATGGTGTTGACCCCGAGCCGCTTCAGCCGCTCCGGCAGCACCTCGTAGTAGCTCGCCGGCGTCGGCATGAACTCCACGCCCGCCTTCCGGAGCTCGCGCACCGCGCCGACGATGTCCTTCACCGTCAGCGCCACGTGCTGCACGCCGTCGCCGCGGTGGTCCTCGTTGAAGATGTTGATCTGCGAGGACTTGAAGAACGGCCGCCACGGCTCGTTGTTGGCGAACTTCACCTTCGAGACCGGGTCGTTCATCACGATCGAGCGGAGGCCCGAGCCCTTCGAGTGATCCGCCGACACGTCGGTGGTGTGGAACTGCACCTCCCAGTACCGCTCGAACCCCATCACGTGCTCCATCCACAGCAGCGCGGGCGCCATGGTCTGGAAGTTCGAGGTGACGTGGTCGAAGCCCTGGAAGCCGAACCTATTCTTGCCGCCCTTCGGCGCCGGGTGCGGCTGGAAGCCGGGGAAGAGCGCCTTGAAGCCGTCGCGCTGCACGAACCGGAAGGTGGTGTCGCCGAACGCGGTGGTGATCGAGAACATGGCGATCCGGCCGCCCTGCGCGTCCTCGAACCGCTGGACGTCCGAGATCGGCGTGCCGCCGCGCGCCTCGAGCAGCCGGAAGGTCTGCTCGACGTCCTCCACCTCGAAGGTGAGCGTGCCGACGCCGTCGGGGTGCTTCTTCAGGAAGCGCGCCGCGCGCCCGCCCTCGCCGAGCGGCGCCACGCAGACGACGACGCAGTCGCCGGCCATGAAGACCACCGACCGCTGCTTGCCCTGCTTCTCGAGCTCCGGAGAGGAGACGCCGATCTCGGCGAAGTCCAGCTTCTCCGTGTAGAAGCGCCGGCTCCGCTCGAGATCGTGCACGTAGTAGGTGATCGACTCGAGACGCTTGATGCCCAGGGACTCGACCTTCGCCATGTGCTTCCTCCGAGAGCTCGCGGCTACTTCGCCGGCACCGCGTCGGGCTGCCGGTCCTGGTGCGCGTCGCGGAACGCCGGCAGCTCGTTGCACGCCGCCTCGATCCGGCACAGCCGCGGGAACTCGCTGACGTCCACGCCGTAGCGCCGCGAGGTGGCCAGCTGCGGCACCAGGCAGACGTCGGCGATGGTGACGTCGTGGCCGACCAGGAAGCGGCCGGCGGTGAGCGCCGACTCGCGCTCCAGCGCCTCGAGGCCCGGGCGGATCCACCGGCGCGCCCAGGCGGCGCGATCGCGGCCGATCTTCTCGGCCTCCTCGAGCACGACCAGGTTCTGCAGCGGCTGGATCGTCGAGTTGACGATCTCGGTGAGCTGCCGCGTCTTCGCCCGGAGCTCCGGCGTCGGCGGCAGCAGCGGCGGCGCCGGCCAGCGCTCGTCGAGCCACTCGATCATCGCGATCGACTGCGCCAGCGACCAGGTGCGGCCGTCCTCCTCGATCTCGAACAGCGGCACCTGGTGGGTCGGGTTCCGCGCCACGTACGCGGCCTGGTGCTGCTCGCCCTTCAGCAGGTTCACCGGCACGAAGGTGTGCGGCACCTGCTTGAGCAGGAGCGCGATGCGCACGCGCCACGACGACGAGCTCCGCCAGTAGCCGTAGAACGTCAGCTTCGGGTCGCTCACGGCGCCACCACCTTCTGGGAGATCCGTCCGAAGATGGAGCGGCCCTCGGGATCGAGCATCTCGATCTCGACGGTGTCGCCCGCCTTCATGAACGGGGTCGTGGGCTTGCCGCCCTCGATGGTCTCGATCATCCGCCGCTCCGCGAGGCAGGAGATGCCGCGGGCGCGGTCGGCGTTCGACACCGTGCCGCTGCCGAGGATGGTGCCGGCGGTGTACGCCCGCGTCCTCGCCAGGTGCTGCAGGAGCTCGAAGAAGGAGAAGTGCATCTCCGGGCCGGCGTCGCAGTCGCCGACGAGCGCGCCGTTGTAGGTGGTGCGCAGCCGGAGGTGGACGCGGCCGTCCTTCCAGGCGTCGCCGAGCTCGTCGGGCGTCACCGCCACCGGCGAGAACGCCGTCGCCGGCTTCGACTGGAAGAAGCCGAAGCCCTTGGCGAGCTCGTTCGGGACGAGGTTGCGCAGGGTGACGTCGTTGGCGAGGCAGAGCAGCTTCACGTGCTTCGCGCCGTCCGCCGCCTTCGTGCCGAGCGGGACGTCGCCGAGGATCGCGCAGACCTCGGCCTCGAAGTCGAGGCCCCACGCCTCGTCGTGGAGCGGGAGGTCGTCGGTCGGGCCGAGGAGCACGCCGGAGCCGCCCTGGTACACCAGCGGATCGGTGCGGAGCGTCTCCGGCGGCTCGGCGCCGCGGGCCTTCCGCACCAGGATCACGTGGTTCAGGTAGGCGGAGCCGTCGACCCACTCGTAGGCGCGGGGCAGCGGCGCGGCGAGGGTCTTCGGGTCGAGGGGCTCGCCGCGCACGGCGCCGGACTCGAGGTCGCCCGCGAGGTCGCGGAGCGCGGGCTCGGCGCGGGCCCAGCCGTCGAGCGCGTCCTGGAGCGTGGGCGCGATCGCCTGTGCCGGCACGAAGGCCGAGAGGTCCTTGCGGACCACGACCAGGCGGCCGTCGCGGCTTCCGTCTCGCAGCGTGGCGAGCTTCATCGAGACCTCCGCCCCCGCGGGGAGCGGAGTTTCTAGCGTCATGAGGCGCCGCGCGAAAGGGCCGCGCCGCTCTTTTTCGCGACGCGGTGCGGCGCCGCCCGCCCGGAAGGCCGCCCGCCCGGCGGGCGGACCCGGACCCACCGTGAAGCTCGCCACGGTGCCCGCCCGGGGTAGCATCCCCCTCGCGTGTCCCACCGCCCGGCACAGATCCTCGCCCTCGCCGCCTGCCTCGCCGGGTGCGGGTCCGACGAGGGACGAGGCCGCGCCCTCGCCGCCCTCGACGAGCTCCTCGCCACCGCCGCCGGCGTGAGCGGCGACGTCGAGGTGAAGCGCGCGGGCGAGCCGTACTGGGAGGACGCGCCGCTCGCCTCGACCTTCCGCGCCGGCGACTGGGTGCGCACCTCCGGCGCCGGCGCGCGGGCGCGGCTCGAGCTCGTCGCCGGCGGTCGCCTCGAGCTCGAGGAGGGCGCGGTGGTGATCCTCGACGGCGCGCCCCCGGGCGCCGCCGCCCGCGTCGCGGTCGAGACCGGCGCCGTGCGCGGAACCCTCCGCGACGGAGCGCCCGCACTCGCGGTGAAGAGCCTCGACGGCACCGAGATGTCCGTCCGCGCCGCGACCGGCGGCCCGGTGAGCTTCGGCCTCGCCCGGGTGGGCGACGCGACCGAGCTCCGCGTCGAGGAGGGCGAGGCGCTCGTCGACGTCGGCGCCGGCGAGGTGAAGCTCGCGTCGGGCGGCGCCCACGACCTCGGCGGCGGCGCGCTCCGGCCGGTGACGCTCCTCCCCTACCCCGAGAGCGTGGCGCCGGCGCCGGACGCCAGGGTGCGCGTGGGACCCGGCGGCTCCCTCGTCCTCCGCTGGAGGCCGGTCGACGGCGCGTCCGGGTACCGCGTGCAGCTCGCGCGCGATCTCTCCTTCGAGAAGCTCGAGGCCGCGGTCGAGGTCGCCGCGACCGAGGTGACGCTCACGCCCCGCGGCCGCGGCATGGTCGCCTGGCGCGTCGCCGCCCGCGACGGCGGCGGACGGGCCGGCGAGTGGGGCTTCGTGCGCCGCGTCTACCTGGAGGGGGCTCGCCCGTGAGCGAGCCGCTGCCGATCGTCCGCCTCTCGCTGCCCGACGACGCCGCGGCCCGCCGCCGCGCGGTCGAGGCGGGGCAGGCCGGCGAGCTCGACGTGCCGTCGCCGGGTGACGCGCCGCCGGGCACCCGCGTCACCCTGGTGCTCGAGGCCGGCGCCGCCGCCGAGGAGCTGCCCGCGCTCGTCCTGGCCCGGGTGGCGGGCGAGGCGGGCGCCGCCGTGCGCGTCCGGATCCTCGACGGCGCCGCCGAGCTGCCCACCCGCGCCGGACGCACCGCCGTCACCGTGGTCGGCGGGCCGCAGCGGGACCTCGTCGCGGAGGCGCGGCGCGAGGATCCGACCGCCGCCTCCCGGGCGTCCCCCGCGGGCCGCTCCGCCGCGCTCCGCTCGGAGACCGCGGCCTCGGCGGCGGCCCGCGAGGAGGAGGAGGCCGCCGCCGCGGCGCTCGCGCCGGGCGACCGCCTCGGCGGCTACGAGATCCTGGCGCGGCTCGGCGGCGGCGGGATGGCCGACGTCTACCTCGCCCGCGTCGAGCTCGCCGAGGGCGTCGACAAGCGCGTGGCGCTCAAGGTGGTGCTGCCTCGCTACGGCCCCGGCACCGAGCTCGGGCGGCTCTTCCTCGCCGAGGCGCGGATCAGCGCCACCCTGCAGCACGCCGGCGTCATCTCCGTCTTCGACTGCGGCGAGGCGGTCGGCCGCGCCTACCTCGCCATGGAATACGTGCACGGCCGCGACGTGCGCGAGCTCCTCCACCGGCTGCGCACCCGCGTCGACCCGCCGCCGCCGGAGCTCGGCGTCGCCGTCGCCACCGAGGTCGCCCGCGCGCTCGCCTACGCCCACGAGGTGAAGGACCTCGACGGCGAGCCGCTCCGGCTGGTGCACCGGGACGTCAGCCCCGCGAACGTCCTCGTCTCCGCCCGCGGCGAGGTGAAGCTCACCGACTTCGGCGTGGCGGCGGTGGCGGGCGACGCGGTCCGCGCCGGCGTCATGGTCGGCAAGCTGGCGTACATGCCGCGGGAGCAGGCGCTCGGCGGCAAGCCGGATCCCTCCTGGGACACGTTCGCGCTCGGCGCGGTGCTCTACGAGCTCCTGACGCTGCGACGCCCGTACCCGGTGCCCACCGCCGACGAGCTGCAGGGCCCGCCGCCGGCGCCGCCGCGGCCGCCGTCGCTCACGAACCCCGCGGTGCCGAAGGCGCTCGACGACCTCGTGCTCCGCGCGCTCTCGACCGACGCCGAGGGCCGGTTCTCGCTGGGCCGCTTCCCCACGGGTCGCGAGCTGCTCGGCGCGCTCGAGGTGCAGCGGCGCTCGCTGCCGCCGTGCGATCTGGCGGCGACGCTGGCGTCGCTGTTCGGCCCGGAGCTCGCGGCGGAGGAGGCGCAGGTCGAGGCCGCCACAGCCGACGCGCGGCGCCGTGCCCGGCCCGGCGTGGTCGCGGGG
>CAZDGH010000390.1:0-5515 GCA_964504805.1 uncultured Myxococcales bacterium
GGAGCCCGCCGGGAACGGGTCGACCCAGAGGAGCGCGGCGACGGCGAGGGTCGCCACGGCGAGCGCGGTGAGGGCCTTCCGATCCACGGGTCCGAGGCTACCCCGGCGGCGGCCGGCTTTCCTTGACCCCCGCCCGGCCCCGCGCTACCGAACCTGCCTCTGCCCACGGAGGCCCTCGTGACGCGCCGCGCTGCCCTCGCCACGCTCGTGCTCCTCGCCGCCTGCACCCGCGGAATGGTGGAGACGCCCGCCGCGGCGCCCGACGCCGGCGCGCGGGTCGCGGCGGCGCGCGCCGGCCTATCCGAGGCGTGGCGGGAGGGGAAGCTCCCCGAGGGCCTCGAGGCGGGGACGCCGGTGCCGGGCGGCACCATCACGATCCGGATGAACCTCGAGCCGGGCCACCTCATGTACCTGATCGAGCCCGACTGGTGGCTCTCCCGGATCGTGAACCACAACCTCAACGAGTCGCTGGTCCGGCCCGATCCGCGGGACCACCCGCGGTACCAGATCGTCCCCGAGCTCGCCGAGTCGTGGGAGGAGAGCGCGGACCACCTCACCCACACCTTCCGGCTGCGGAAGGGCGTCACCTGGCACGACGGCAAGCCCTTCACCTCGGCCGACGTGAAGTTCACCTACGAGCGGATCCTCGACCCGGCGGTGCGCGCGGCCTCGCTGCGCCACAGCTTCCAGGACCTCGAGTCCGTGACCGCGCCCGATCCGCACACGGTCGTCTTCAAGTGGAAGAAGCCGTACGTCTTCGCGATGCGGCAGTTCGGCGACATCCCGATCTACCCGGCCCACGCCTTCGCCGGGCACGAGGGCGCGAAGTTCAACGAGGCGCCCTTCAAGCGCGCGCCGATCGGCACCGGCCCCTACAAGTTCGAGTCGTGGGTGGAGAAGAGCGCGATCACGCTCGCCCGGAACGACGCCTACTGGGGCAAGAAGGGCCACGTCGACAAGCTCGTCTACCGGCCGGTGCCGGAGCCGAACGTCGGGCAGCAGCTGCTCCTCCGCGGCGAGGTCGACTCCGACATGGTCCTCACCTCGGAGCAGTACGTCGAGGCCGAGAAGGAGCCGCTCCTCGTCGACGCGTACCACCGCCTCAAGATCTGGGAGTCGAACTTCGCCTGGATCGGCTTCAACATGAAGCGGCCGTTCTTCGAGGACGTGCGCGTCCGCAAGGCGCTCATCAAGCTGTTCGACCGGGAGAAGATGCGGCAGACGCTGCAGCGCGGCGTCCCGGCCAACGCGAACTGCGTCTTCTACCACCTGGGCCCGAACTGCGACCCGGCGACGAAGCAGGTCGAGTTCGATCCCGCCGGCGCCGTCGCCGACCTCGCGGCCGCGGGGTGGAAGGACACCGACGGCGACGGCCTCCTCGACAAGGGCGGCAAGCCGTTCCGCTTCACCGCGCTCTACCCGGCGGGGAACCCGGTCAACGAGCAGCACATGCTCGCCTGGAAGGACCAGCTGAAGCGCGCCGGGATCGAGCTCGAGCTGAACAAGATCGAGTGGGCGGTCTTCACCGGGAAGCTCCGCTCCCACGAGTTCGACGTCTGCATGCTGGCGTGGGTCGGCGCGGTGGAGAACGACCCGACGCAGATCTGGCACTCGAGCCAGACCGAGGACGGCTCGAACTACGTCCACTACGCGAGCCCGAAGGCCGACGCGCTGATCGAGCAGATCCGCGGCGAGTTCGACGAGACCAAGCGGCAGGCGCTGTTCCGCGCGCTCAACGCCCAGATCGTCGAGGACGCGCCGTACCTGCTCCTGTACCACATGCCGAAGCGGACGCTGCTCCACCGCCGGCTCCGTGGCGTCTACGAGTCGCCGATCGAGTCGCCGCAGTACCGCGAGATGTGGGTCGACCCGGCCTGGAAGCCGAAGGCGGGCTGAGCGCGCGTTGGGAACGTACGTCGCCAAGCGGCTCCTGCTGATGATCCCGACGCTGCTCGGGATCACCTTCGTCACCTTCGCGATCATCCACCTGGCGCCCGGCGACCCGGTGACGATGTCGATGGGCGGCGATCTCAAGGGCGGGAGCGTCACCGCCGAGGCGGTCCGGCACTTCCGCAAGGAGATGCACCTCGACGAGCCGATCCCGGTGCAGTACGGCCTCTGGCTCGCGAAGCTCGCCAGCCTCGACCTCGGCACCTCGTGGCGCACCGGCAAGCCGGTGACCCAGGCGATCTCCGAGACGCTCCCGGTGACGCTCGGCCTCAACGGCGCGGCGCTGCTGTTCGTCTACCTGGTGGGGCTGCCGCTCGGGGTGATGAGCGCGGTGCGGCAAGGGTCGCTGCGCGACCGCGTCTCCACCGTGGCGCTCTTCCTCCTCTACTCGATCCCGAGCTTCTGGCTCGGCACCATGGCGATCCTCTTCCTCGGCGGCGGGAAGTACTGGGACGCGATCCCGGTGCAGGGCCTCACCTCGCCGGATCACGAGAGCTACTCCGCCCTCGGAAAGCTGCTCGACGTGCTCTGGCACGCGGCGACGCCGGTGGTGCTCCTCGGCTACGCGCTGCTCGCCTCGGTGTCGCGCTACATGCGCACCGGCATGCTCGAGGTGATCCGGCAGGACTACATCCGCACCGCGCGGGCGAAGGGGCTCTCGGAGCGGGTGGTCGTCTACAAGCACGCGCTCCGGAACTCGCTCATCCCGGTGCTCTCGCACCTCGGCACGATGCTGCCGTACCTCGTCGGCGGCAGCGTGATCGTCGAGCGGCTCTTCGGCATCCCCGGGATGGGCAAGCTGATGTTCGACGCCATCCTCGCCCGGGACTACTCGCTGATCATGGGGATCAGCACCACCACCGCGATCTTCACCATGGCCGGCGTGCTCTTCACCGACGTGCTCTACGCCGTCGTCGACCCGCGGATCTCCTTCGCGACCCGGTGAGCGTGCCCGCCTCCGCGAAGGCGCCCGACGCGGCGCCCCCGCCCGCTCCGGCGCCCCGTCCGCCCGCGCCCTCCCGCGGCTACTGGGGCACGGTCTTCCGGCAGTTCCGCCGCTCGAAGCTGAACCTCGCGGCGCTCGGCGCCATCGCGCTGCTCGTGCTCACGGCGCTGCTCGCGGACTTCCTCGCGGCCGACCTGCCGATCGCGCTCTCGCTGAAGGGCCAGACGTACCTCTTCGCGAACCTGACCGAGCCGGCGGCGCTGCGGGTCTACGACCGCGCCACCCTCGAGGACGCGCTCGGGCCGGACGACTGGGCGATCTTCACGCCCATCGGCCGCGGCCCGAACGCCATCGACCTCGAGGCGCGGCTCTCGCCGCCCGGGGGCGCCCACCTCCTCGGCACCGACGGCGTCGGCCGCGACGTGCTCGCCCGGCTCGTCCACGGCACGCGGATCTCGCTCTCGGTCGGCTTCGTCGCCGTCTCGCTCTACGTGCTCATCGGCGTGCTGCTCGGCGCGCTGGCCGGCTACTACGGGCGCTGGACCGACGTGGTGGTGTCGCGGCTGCTCGAGGTGATGATGGTGTTCCCCACGTTCTTCCTGATCCTGACGGTGATGGGGATCGTGGAGCGCACCTCGATCTGGCTGGTGATGCTCGTCATCGGCCTCACCGGCTGGCCCGGGGTGGCGCGGCTCATCCGCGGCGAGATCCTCCGCGTCCGCGAGCTCGACTACGTGGCGGCCAGCCGGGCGCTCGGCGGCTCCGACGCCCGGATCATCCTCCGGCACGTGATCCCGAACGCGATCGGGCCGGTGCTGGTGGCGGCGACCTTCGGCGTCGCCGGCGCGATCCTCACCGAGAGCGCGCTCTCGTTCCTGGGCTTCGGCACGCCGCCGCCGGCGCCGTCGTGGGGCGAGCTGCTCACCCAGGCGTACGAGTACGCGGTGACGCCGGGCGCCTGGTGGCTCACCGTCTTCCCGGGGCTATGCATCTTCGTGACGGTCACCGCCTACAACCTGGTGGGCGAGGGGCTCCGGGACGCCATGGACCCGAGGCTCAAGCGCTGACGCTCGCTTCGTTTTCCCCAGGAAGGGGGCTAGGATCCGTCGCCTATGGTCTCGCCGCGGATGAAGCTCGGGGAGCTGCTGGTCCGGGCCAACCTGGTCTCGGAGGCGCAGCTCCGCACCGCCCTGGCGGAGCAGCAGAAGTGGGGCGGCAAGCTCGGCGAGATCCTCGTCCGCATGAGCTACATCACCGAGGACGTGCTGGTGAAGGCGCTCTCGAAGCAGCTCGGCGTGCCGAAGGCGGACCTCGAGTCGGTCGGCTCGATCCCGAAGGCGGTGCTGGCGCGGATCCCGGCCTCGGTGGCGAGCGACTGCGGCGTGCTCCCGATCGGCGTCGGCGAGGACGGCAAGAGCGTGCTGGTGGCGATGAGCGATCCGGGGAACATCCGGATCCTCGACGAGCTGCGCGGCGTGACCCGCGCCCGGATCGTCCCGTACCTCGCCGGCCCCACGGCCATCGCCCGGGCGGTCGCGCGGCACTACGACGGCGAGGAGTCGCTCGACGGCGGCGGCGGCACCGACGGCGGCTTCAAGATGGTCGACCACCAGGGCCGCACCATCGTGAAGTCCCTCGACCAGCTCGAGAAGGAGTCGAAGGCCGCCAAGGCGAAGCCTGCCCCGGCCCCCGCGCCCGCGCCCGCGCCGGCACCGGCGCCGCGGGGCGCGCCGGCGGGCACCCCCTCGGAGACGCTGCACCGGCTCGAGGAGCAGCAGCAGAAGGAGCTGTCGGCGATGAAGGCCCTCGTCGAGATCCTGATCGAGAAGGGCGTGTTCTCGCGCGACGAGTACCTGGCACGGGTGAGGCGCTGAGCCGATGGCGATCCGGAAGAAGCTGGGCGAGCTGCTGATCGAGTCGCAGGCCATCGACGAGTTCCAGCTCAAGTCGGCGCTCGCGCACCAGCGCCAGTGGGGCGGGCGCCTCGGCAAGATCCTCGTCGACCTGAAGTTCACCGACGAGGAGAAGATCTGCGAGGCGCTGTCGAAGCAGCTCGGGGTGAAGGCGGTGCGGCTCGCGGGCCTCGAGGTGCCGCCCAAGGTCGTCGCCTGCCTCTCGCAGGAGCTCTGCGAGAAGTACCAGCTGGTGCCGTACGCGCTGATCGAGGGCGCGCGGCAGGACCGGCTCCAGGTCGCCATGAGCGACCCCACCAACCTCGCGGTCGTCGACGAGCTGCGGTTCACCACCGGCAAGCAGATCGAGGTCGCGGTCGCGCCGGACTCGCACATCGAGGGCGCGATCCGGCGGTTCTTCTACGGCGAGTCGATGCAGGACCAGTCGCGGAAGACCGACCTCGCGGGCTCGCAGTGGCGCGGCGAGGAGGTCGAGTTCGACATGTCGGACCCGAACGAGCCCGCCGACGGCCTGGCCTCGATCTTCGACGGTCCCCCGCCGTCGGCGGCGCCGCGGGCGCCTGCCGCGGCCGCCGACGTGCTCGACGACCTGTTCGGCGCCGCGCCGCCGCCGAAGGCGCCGCCGCCGAAGGGACCGCCACCGAAGGGACCCCCGCCGAAGGGGCCGCCGGTGGTCGCGCCGTCGCCGGGCCGGGTGCCCGCCGTC
>CAZDGH010000391.1:0-5456 GCA_964504805.1 uncultured Myxococcales bacterium
CTGCCGACGTGCTCGAGTCCCGCGCGGGCGAGCTCGTCGGATCGATCTGCGATCACCTCGTCGACTGCGAGCTGCTCGGCCCGCTCGAGCGGGTGCGCTGCCCCACCGTCTTCGGCTTCGACCTCTCCCCGTGGGTCGACGCGGTCCGCGACGGCCGCGCGAGCTACGACGACGCCGCGCTCGACGCCTGCCTCGTCGCCATCCGGAGCTCGCCGTGCGCCTCCGCCGTCGACCTCGCCGCCTGCTCCGGCGTGCTCGTCGGCCTCGTCCCCGACGGCGGCGCGTGCCTCGCCGACGTGGACTGCGCGGACCGCGGCGTCTGCACGGTGGTGGACGCCTGCCCCGGCACCTGCGGGCCCCGCGGCCAGGACGGCGCGCCGTGCCTGCGCGACACCTGCGCCGACGGCCTTCGCTGCGACGGGACGTCGTGCGTTCCCCGCGGCGGCGAGGGCGCGCCGTGCGGCTTCGACGACGGCGCCTGCCAGGCCGGCCTCTTCTGCCGCGACCGCGCCTGCCGGATCCCCGCCCGCGCCGGCGAGGCCTGCGACGACGCGGCGGGGCCCTTCTGCAGCCCCGAGCTGCACTGCGTCGGCACCTGCCAGCTCCGCTACCTCGAGGGTGCCGCCTGCACCAGCTCCGGGCAGTGCGCGGGCGGCCTGGTCTGCCGGCTCGCAGGCGATCCGGCGGCCCTGACGTGCCAGCCGAAGGGCGCGGTCGGCGAGGACTGCTCCCTCGCCTGCGAGCTCACCCTCACCTGCGACGCCGGCGCCTGCGCCGAGGTGCCCGGCCCGGGCGAGCCGTGCGGCGGCCGCTGCGTCGCCGGCGCCTTCTGCGACGCCGGGACCTGCGCGCCGCTCGAGCTGCACGGCTCGCCCTGCGCCTCCCGCGGCGAGTGCGCCTCCGGTGTCTGCGAGGGCGGCGCCTGCGCCGGCGGCTGTGCGGTGTCGCCGTGAGCGCGCGGCCGGTCGCGATCGTCACCGGCGCCTCCGCCGGGATCGGCGTCGCCTTCGCGCGCCGCCTCGCGCCGACGCACGACCTCGTGCTCGTCGCCCGCCGCAAGGAGCGGCTCGAGGCGCTCGCCGCCGAGCTCGCCGGCGCGGGCCGCGCCCACCGCGCCCTCGCCCTCGACCTCGGGTCGCCGGAGGCGGTCGACGCGCTGGTCCGCGAGGTCCCGTCTTGCGAGCTCCTGGTCAACAACGCCGGCATCGGCGGCGTCGGCGACGCCCACGCCCGCGATCCGGCGCGGCAGGCGGCGATGGTCGACCTCAACTGCCGGGCGGTGGTGCTGCTGACCCGCGCCTACCTGCCGGGGATGGTGGAGCGCCGGCGCGGCGGCGTCCTCAACGTCGCCTCGTACGGCGCCTGGCTCACCACGCCGGGGATGGCCGTCTACACCGCCTCGAAGTCGTTCGTGGTCGCCTACTCCGAGGCGGTGCGCGCCGAGGTGAAGGGCACCGGGGTGAAGGTGAGCTGCCTCTGCCCCGGCCCCACCGAGAGCGAGTTCATGGAGCAGGCGGGGATGCAGCTCGGCGACAAGCTCGCGCCGCTCAAGTCCCTCGCCTTCCAGAGCGCCGACGCGGTGGCGAAGGCGGGCCTCCGGGCGCTCGCGAAGAACCGCGCCGTCCACGTGCCCGGCGTCAACAACCGGCTCACGCTCTGGCTGGCCGCGCTCTCGCCGCGGGCCCTCGGCCTCTGGATCGCCGGTCGGCTCGTGCGTTAGTCGTCGCCGGCGTCGCGGCCGAGCGCCTTCAGCTTCCGCTGCAGCGTGCGCCGGTCGATCCCGAGGGCCTGCGCCACGCGGGTGACGTTCCCGCCGAGGCGCTCGAAGGTCTCGAGGATGTGCTTCCGCTCGAGCTCCGCGAGGGTGAGCTCCGACGGCGCCGTCGGCTTCGCCGCGCGCGCCTCGGGGTGGCCGAAGATCGAGCTCTTCACCGCCTCCGAGACCGTGGCGGCGTCGAGCCGGTCGCTGGTCGCGTAGGCGGCGGCGCGCTTCAGCACGTTGGCGAGCTCGCGGACGTTCCCGGGCCAGTCGTAGGCGGCGAGCACCGCCTCGGCCTCGGGCGCGAGGACGAGGTTCCGGCCGCGGCTCTTCCCCACCGCGTCGAGGATGGTGGCGCCGATCGGGCCCACGTCCTCGAGGCGCTCGCGGAGCGGCGGCACGCGGATCGAGAGCACGTGCAGCCGGTAGAGCAGGTCGGTGCGGAACCGGCCCGCCCGCGCCTCGGCGGCGAGGTCGCGGTTCGTCGCCGCGATCACCCGGACGTCGACCGCCTCGTCGCGGCCGCCGCCGAGGGGCCGGATCACCTTGGTCTCGAGGGCGCGGAGCAGCTTCGCCTGCGCGCCCTCGGGCAGCTCGCCGACCTCGTCGAGGAAGAGCGTGCCGCCGTGCGCCTCGCGGAAGAGGCCCTTGTGGTCGGCGGCGGCGCCGGTGAACGCGCCGCGCACGTGGCCGAACAGCTCCGAGTCGAAGAGCTCGCGGTGCGCCTGGGCGCAGTTGAAGGCCACGAACGGCCTCGCGGCCCGCGGGCTCTCGGCGTGGAGCGCCCGGGCGACGAGCTCCTTGCCCGCGCCGCTCTCGCCGACGACGAGCACCGTCTCGTCGCCGGGCGCGAAGCGGCGGATCGCCTCCCGCACCTTGCCGAGCGCGGCGCTCCCGCCGGCCATCCCCAGATCGCCGCCGACCGCGGCGGCGCCACGGGTCCGGAGCGCGTCCTCGACGAGCGGGATCAGCGCCGGCGCGTCCACCGGCTTCTGCACGAAGCCGGCGGCGCCGAGCCGCATCGCCTCCACCGCGGCGGCGATGGTGCCGTGACCGGTGACGACGATGACCTGCGTGCGCGTGCCCCGGGTGCGGCGCAGCACCTCGAGGCCGTCCATGTCGCCGAGCTGCAGGTCGAGCAGCGCCACGTCGGCCTGCGACGAGGCGAGGGCCGCCACGGCCTCCTCGCCGCTCGCCGCCTCGCGGATCCGGTAGCCGTGCCGGCCGAGCGCCTTCCCCAGGGCGAGGCGGAACGCGGCATCGTCGTCGGCGAGGAGCAGCTCGGCGCTCATGCGGCGGCCTCCGCCCGCACCGCGGGCAGCTCGAGGCGGGCCCGCGCCCCGCCTCCGTCGCGATCCTCGAGCTCGAGGCTCCCGCCCGCGTCGCGCACCAGCGCCCGCGCGGTGTAGAGCCCGAGGCCGGTGCCCTTGCCGGGCGGCTTGGTGGTGAAGAACGCCTCGAAGATCCGGTCGCGGAGGCCCGGCGGCAGGCCCGGGCCGTCGTCGTCGACCGCGACCACCACCCGGCCCTCCCGCGGGTCGAGGAGGCGCACCCGGATCTTCGCGCCGGGCCGGCCCTCGACCACGTCGGCGGCGTTCTGCAGCAGGTTCACGAACACCTGCACCAGGGTGTCGTGGCCCACCGCCACGCTGCGGCCGGCGACGTCGGCGTCGATCGAGAGCCGGCTCCGGGCGACCTGCGAGCCGAAGACCAGCGCCGTCGCCCGCTGCAGCGCGGCGCCGAGCTCGCACGGCCCCTGCTGCGAGCCGGCGGCGAGGACGTCGCGGCCGGCGAGCAGGCCCTGGGTGATCGCCCGGCAGCGCCGCATCTCGTCGAGGATCAGCGCCGCCGACTCGTCGAGGTCGCGGGCGAGGGCGGCGGCGTCGGGCGGCGCCGCCTCGAGGGCCTTCCGCATGTCCGCCGCGAGCGTCTGGATGGTGGCGAGCGGCGTGTTCAGGTCGTGGGCCACCGACTGCACCGTGCGGCCGAGCGAGGCGAGCTTCTCGGCGAAGAGGAGCCGCCGCTCCGCGAGCAGGTCCTCGGTGCGATCGAGGTGGAGCCGCAGCACCGAGCCCGGCTTCTCGTCCGAGAACGGGAACGAGAGCAGCTCGATGACCCGCTCCCGTCCGCCGGCGTCGAGCCGCGAGAAGCGGCAGGAGCCCGCGCGGCCCTCCCGCGCCTCCTCCACCGGGCAGCGCCCGAGCAGCGACTCGCAGCTGGTGCCGTCGCCGCGGCAGGCGCGCATCTCGCCGCGCTCGCCCCGCTGGAGCAGGTGGCGGTTCTGGAAGCGCGGCACGCCGTCGGGCCCGAGCACCTCCACGCCGACCTCGAGGCGATCGAGGGCGGCGAGCAGGATCTCCGAGTCGCGCCGCGACGCCTTCCGCGCCTGCTCCGCCTCGAGGCGCCGCACCGACAGCTCGGTCGCGGAGCGGTGCGACACGTAGGCCGCCGACGCGAAGGTGACGACGAACGCCGCGCCGTCGAGGAGCGGCGCGAACGGCGGCGCCGGCTCGAAGGTGGCGATGCGCAGCACGTCGACCGCCTCTGCGGCGACGAGGAACGACGCGCAGAGCAGGGCGACGCCGGCGCCGAGGAGCGTGGCGCCGCGGCCGGAGAGCGCCGACAGCACGAGCAGGTGCACGAAGTAGAGGGTGACGAACGGGTTCGAGACGCCGCCGGACGCCCAGAGCACCAGCGTCAGCGCGCCGAAGTCGAGCGCCATGTGCAGGAGCGGGTCCCCGGCCCGCTCCGGCCGCCGCCGCAGGATGACGAGGAACCAGGCGTTGTACGCCGCGCCCGCGGCGACGGCGCCGACGAGCACCTGCGTGTTCAGCCCGTGCAGCGACACCCACGGCGCGGCGACGGCGCCGAGCAGCACCGCCGCGAGCGCCACCCACCGGAGGCGCACGAGCCACATGAGCCGCTCGGCGCGGGCGAGCGCCGGCGACGGCAGGCGGGGGGCGAGGTCCACGGGAGGGGTGTAACGGAGAGGCGCGCGGGCGTCGAGGGGCGGAGCGTGGACTTCAGGCTCCGGGCTCCGGGCTCCAGGCTCCAGGCTCCAGAAGTCGTTGCGGCGTGTAGGCTGGGGTGCATGCGCTCGTCGCTCGCTGCCGTGGTGCTGGGACTCTCGCTGGTCGGGTGTGCGTCCGGCAGGGCGGTGCGACCGTCGTCGGCTGCGGTGGGGGACGAGATGGCGCCGGCAGGGCTGGAGGAGGCGGGCGACGCGGCGCTCGACCGGAAGGCGCGGCTCGGGTCGTACTGCCTCGGGCTGAAGGAGGGGGCAGGGCGCTGGGCGCCCGACGGGATCGACGACGAGGCGGCGGCCAAGATCCGCGGCGCGCTGCTCGCCGCGTTCGACTGCGCGATGGACGCGCCGCTGCTCGTCACCGAGGCGGAGGCCGAAGCCGGGAGATCGTTCGCAGCGGGCGAGCTCGCCGACGAAGAGCTCCGCCTGCGCCTCGCCGCGGCGAGCGGTCGCCTCGCTTCCCTAGGCGAAGCGGACGAGCGCCGCGTCCTCGCGGAGCAGCTGGTCACCGAGCTGCGCACCCGCGCCGAAGCGCTACCGCCCGCCGGCGAGCGCATCGCCACCGAGCGCGCCCGCCTCGGCCTGCCCGCGCCAACGTCGAGCCACTGAGCCCGGAGCCTGGAGCCTGGAGCCTGGAGCCTGGAGCCTGGAGCCTGGAGCCTGGAGCCTGGC
>CAZDGH010000392.1:0-5450 GCA_964504805.1 uncultured Myxococcales bacterium
CACGACCTCGCCGCCCACCAGGTCGCGCTCACCGCCGCGAGCCTCTCCTTCACGGTGGCGCTCGGCGTCGGCGCGGCCGGCGCGGTGCGCGTCGGCCGCGAGGTGGGGCAGGGCGACGCGGCCGGCACGAGGCGCGCCGGCCTCACCGCCCTCGGGGCGGGCGGCGCGTTCATGGCGCTCTCGGCGGCCGTCTTCTGGATCGTGCCCGGCCCGATCGCGCGGCTCCTCACCGACAAGGCGCCGGTGGTGGCGGCCGCGGTGCCGCTCCTGTTCGTGGCGGCGATCTTCCAGCTCTCCGACGGCCTGCAGGCGGTGGGGGCCGGCGTGCTCCGCGGCGCCGGCGACACCCGGTTCCCGTTCTGGGCGAACGTCCTCGGCCACTACGGCGTCGGGCTGCCGGTGGCGATCGTCCTCGGCTTCGCGCTCGACGGCGGCGTCATCGGCCTGTGGTGGGGGCTGTGCGCCGGCCTCACCGCGGTGGCGGCGGCGCTCTGCGCTCGCTTCTTCGTGCTCTCGAGCCGGCCGATCCGGCGCCTCAGGTGACGGCGCGCTCCGCCGGCGCCGGGTCGCGCGCCGGCGGCACCACGGTCGCGCCCGCCGGCTCGCGCCCCTGCGCCGGCGGGCTGGCGTCGCCGCAGGAGATGATCCGGGCGCCGCGCTTGTACGTGAAGTACGACCACGTCCACTCGAACAGCACCACCAGCCGGTTGCGGTGGCCGATGAGATAGATGAGGTGGATGAAGAGCCAGGCCACCCAGGCGACGAAGCCCGAGAGCCGCATCGGCCCGGACTGGGCGACCGCGCGGGACCGGCCGATCGTCGCCATCACGCCCTTGTCCACGTAGCGGAAGGGCCTCTCGCGCTTCCTCGGGTCGCGGATCGCCGCGGCGACGTAGCGCGCCTGCTGGATCGCCACCGGCGCGAGGCCGGGGAGCGGCGTCCCGTCGGGGCCCGGGTGGCTCGCCACGTCGCCGACGACGAACGCCTCGGGGTGGCCGGGGATCGAGCAGTCGGGGCCGACGACGATCCGCCCCATCCGATCGACCTCGACGCCGAGCCGCTCCGGCAGCGGCGTCGCCCGCACGCCGGCCGCCCACACCACCGCGCCCGCCTCGAGCCGCTCGCCGCCGAGCGAGACGCCCGCGGCGTCGATCCCGGTCACCTGGGCGCCGAGGCGCACCTCGACGCCGAGCTCCCGCAGCTGCGCCACCGCCTTCGCCGAGAGCCCGGGATCCATCGCCGAGAGGATCCGCGGCCCGCCCTCGAGCAGGATCACCCGCGCCTTCGAGGGATCGACGCGGCGGAAGTCGCGGCGCAGCGCGAACCGGGAGAGCTCGGCGAGCGCCCCGGCGAGCTCGACGCCGGTGGGCCCGCCGCCGATGACGACGAAGGTGGTGAGCCACCGGCGCACCTCCGGGTCGGGCTCCTTCTCCGCCGTCTCGAAGCAGAGCAGCACGCGGCGCCGGATCTCGATGGCCTCGTCGAGGTCCTTGAGGCCGAGGGCGTGGGTCGCCCACTCGGGGTGCCCGAAGTAGTTGGTGGCGAGGCCGGTCGCGACGACGAGGGCGTCGTAGCGCAGCGGCGCCTCGTCGCGGAGGCGCACCTCGCGGGCGGCGAGGTCCACCGCGACGACCTCGTCGAGCAGGACCTGGGTCCGCGGCGCCCCGCGGAGGACCGAGCGGATCGGGCTCGCGATCGCGTCGGGGGACAGCCCGGCGCTCGCCACCTGGTAGAGCAGCGGCTGGAACAGGTGGTGGTTCTTCCGGTCGACGAGGGTCACGTCGACCGGCGCGCGCTCGAGGGCCTTGGCGGCGGTGAGGCCGCCGAAGCCGCCGCCCACGATCACCACGTGTGGCCTCGCCGCGCGCTCCATCGCGCAGCATCGTAAGGTCGTACCTGCGCCCACGCCACGCTGTCCCGCGTGACGCTCGTCTCCGTAGAGCGAGGAAGGGGGCGGGGAGGTCGCGATGACGGGACCCATTCGCCGGATCGAGGAGCTGGCGGCGCCGGCCTCGAAGGCGGTGCTGCTGGTGGAGCCGGAGTCGGGCCTCCGGCGCGAAGCGTTCGACGCCTTGCGCCGCCGGGGCGTGCAGGTGACCGCGGTGGCGAGCCTCGCCGAGGCCCGGTCGATCACCGTGCCGTTCGACACCATCCTGGTCGATCTCGATCACTGCCCCGACGCCGCCAGCGTGCGCGGCCTCGCGGCGGGCGCGCGGGTCGTCGCCCTCGTCCGCGAGGCGAGCGAGGAGGCGCAGGAGCGGGTCACCGCCGCGGGCTTCGACGGGCTGCTCACGAAGCCGTTCGACGAGGCCCTGCTCGTCCATGCCGCCCGGTCGACTTGACTTATCTACTCATAAGTAGATATTGATCTTCCGTGGGACGTCCGAAGACCAGAGCCGACGCCGTGGCGACGACCGAGCGGCTGCTCGCCGCGGCGGCGGACGAGTTCGGCCGGGTCGGCTACGACGCCGCGCGCCTCGAGGACATCGCCCACGCGGTCGGGATCAGCCGCCCTTCGCTGCTGTACCACTTCAAGACGAAGGCGGACCTCTACGAGGCCGTGGTGCGCGCGTCCTTCCGCACCCTCGCCGACGACCTGCAGGCGGCGATGGAGGGCGAGGGCACCTTCCCCGAGCAGCTCGACCGCCTCCTCGGCGGCTTCGTCGCGTACACCGACGCGCACCCGAAGGTGTCCGCGCTCCTCCTGCGGGAGGTGCTCGACGGCCACGGCCCCGGGCACGACCTGCTCCTCCGCTACGGCGTCCCGCTCCTCGACCAGGTCGAGGCGTTCGTGCTCGGAGCCGGAGAGGGCGCGCTCCGGCCCGGCGTCCCGGTCCGCGCCGCGCTGCTCGAGATCGTCGCCACCGCGTTCGTCCGGGCGGCCTCCGGTCCGCTGCGCCTCCCGCTCTGGGGCGCCACGGACTTCACCCAGCGCCTCGGACGGCTGCTGTTCCTGAAGCCCACCGCGGGGGGAGGAGCGCCGTGAACGTCTCGGACCTCGCGAGGAACGCAGGGAGCCACGTCGACACCCTCCGCGACGCCGCCCGCTCCGGGAACGTCTCGGTGCTGCTCTCGCTGCTCGGCCCGGCGGTGCGCGGGTTCGTGCTGCAGAAAGGCAAGCAGGGCGACGCCGTCGACATGCCCGCGCGCCACCAGGCGCACTTCTCCTGGTGCTACGAGCGCACCAGCCCGGAGATGCAGAAGCTCTACGCCGCGGCGAAGCGGGAGCAGTGGGACGCCGACGTCGCCCTCGACTGGAGCATCGACGTCGACCCGTACGACGAGGCGCGCGAGCTCGTCGACGACCGGGCGCTGCCGCTCTCGGCCATCGCCTCCTACCGCGCGCTGCCGAAGCGGCGGCAGCAGGAGCAGCGCCACGCGCTCCTCGCCTGGATGCTCTCGCAGGCGCTCCACGGCGAGCAGGGCGCGCTCTTCGCCGCGTGCCAGGTCACCGAGGCGGTGAAGTGGCTGGACGGGAAGCTCTACGGCTCGACGCAGGTCGTCGACGAGGGCCGCCACGTCGAGGTGTTCCACCGCTACCTCACCCAGAAGCTCGGGCGGCTCTGGCCGATCAACGACAACCTCTACGTGATCGTCGACGCGCTGATGACCGACGGCCGCTGGGACATCAAGTTCCTCGGGATGCAGATCCTGATCGAGGGGCTCGCCCTCGGCGCCTTCGGCACCTTCCGCGCCTCGACCCGCGAGCCGCTCCTCAAGGAGCTGCTCAAGCTCGTCATCACCGACGAGGCGCGGCACGTGCACTACGGCGTCGTCGCGCTCCGCGACCACTACCGCGAGGGGATCTCCGACGCCGAGCGCCGCGAGCGCGAGGACTGGGCGTTCGAGATGGCGCTGCTCCTGCGCAACCGCTTCCTCGCCCACGAGTTCTACGACGAGTACTACGGCCACCGGATGACGCGGCGGGCGTGGGACGAGCTCATCCTCGGCTCGGACTACCTGACCTACTTCCGGAAGACGATGTTCCGGCGCATCGTGCCGAACCTGAAGCGGATCGGCCTGCTCTCGGAGCGGATCCGGCCGCACTACCAGGCGCTCGGGCTGCTCGAGTTCGAGCACGACCCGGCGGCGCCCGACCTGACCGCCTCGGACCTGCTCGACGCCTGAGGCTCAGCGCCGGTGCTTCGCCGCCAGCGCCGCGGCGCGCCCGGTGGCGGCGCGCACCTCGGGCTCGTCGAGCAGCCGCTCGACGCTCCACGGGAGCCGGTAGGACCAGTTGGCGGCGCCCACCGTGCCCGGCAGGTTCACGCGCTGGCGGTGGCCGAAGAGGTCCTGCACCGGCAGCACCAGCAGGTCGGAGGCCGAGCCGTAGGCGGCCTCGAGCCACGCCTCGAGCACCGGGGCGCCGAAGCGCGCGCACTGCGCGTCGGTGAGGTGCCGGAGCGCCGGCAGCTTCCGCGCCTCGCGCCGCTCGTGCTCGGGCAGCTCGTCCCACCACACCGCCAGCGGCTCGTTGTCGTGGGTGCCGGTCGTCGCCAGCGAGAGCGCCGGCCAGCTCGCGGGATCGCGGTAGTGCGGGCCGTCCTTCTCCCAGCGGAGCACGCGGTAGCCGGGGATGCCGAGCTCGGTGAGGGAGCGCCGCACCCAGGGCGGGATGGTGCCGAGGTCCTCGGCCACCAGGAAGACGCCGCCGGCGCGGAAGGCGCCCATCACCGCCTCGCCCTGCCGCTTCTGCGACGGCTCGTCGCCGGGGCTGAAGAAGTGCGGCACCGACCGGTCCTTCGGCCGCACGTACGTCCGGTAGAAGCCGACGACGTGGTCGACGCGGACCAGGTCGTAGAGCGCCGCCGCGGCGCGCCCGCGCTGCGAGAGCCACTCGTAGCCGCCCCGCTCGATGACGTCCCAGCGGTAGACGGGGAGGCCCCAGTCCTGGCCGTCGGCGGAGAAGGCGTCGGGCGGCACGCCGACGGTGGCGTCGAAGCGGAACTCGTGCTGGCGCGCCCAGACGTCGGCGGCGTCCTCCGCCACCAGGAAGGGCAGGTCGCCGGCGAGCTTCACGCCGGCGGCGGCGAGGCCCTTCCGCGCCCGCGCGAGCTGCTCGAAGGCGAGCCACTGGAGGTACTCGCGGAAGGCTCGCTCGGTGGCGAGGTCGGTCGCGGCCTGCGCCAGCACCGGCGGGTGCCGGTCGCGGAGCGGCGCCTCCCAGCTGCGCCAGCTGCCGTCGGGGCGCACCTGCTTGAGCGCGCGGAAGAGCGTGTAGTCGGGGAGCCAGGCGGCGTGCTCCTCGCGGAACGCCGCGAGCGCCTTGCCGCGCGCGGCGTCGGGCGCCCCGGCGCCGCTCGCCACGAACCGCTCGAACGACCTGCGGAGCCAGGTCTCCTTCAGCCAGCGGACCGTGCCCCACTCGACGTTGCGCGGCGCGCGGGCGCGGGCGTGGGCGTCCCGCGCCTCGGCGGGCAGCGCGGCCTCGCCGCCGAGCTCCGCGAAGT
>CAZDGH010000393.1:0-5443 GCA_964504805.1 uncultured Myxococcales bacterium
GGCGTCTCCTTCGGCGTCTGCCGCACGTCCTTCACCTCGAGCAGGTCGACGACGCGGCCGCCCTGCGAGACCTCGAGCGAGAGCCAGGTGTGGTACGGGCACTCGGACGGGATCCAGCAGAACTCCCAGCCGCGCACGTCGACCGTGAGCGCCGCCTCGAGCTCGTGCGGCGCCGACGGCTCGGTGACCAGCGTGACGCCCGACTCGAACAGCGCCGACTTCAGCGCCCGGACGAACGCGTCCTCGAGGCCGGGCACGTGACCGGCCATCGCCTCCGACTCGGCGCCGGTCACCGTCACCTTCGAGAGCAGGACGCGCTTCCGCGCCAGGGGCTCCGGCGCCCGCTCCAGCTCGGGGCGCGCGGTCATGCAGCCGGCGAGGAAGACCAGGACCAGCGCGAGAGGGCGCCGCATCGGAGCTCCGCGACGCCCGGAGGGCGTCAGGGCGTGAGGAACAGGTTCGGATCCGGCGCGCCGCTGCCGTGCTCCTCGGTGGTGGGCGCGGTGCCGATCTTGAACGGCTGCGGCCGCGTGCCGGGTCCGCCGAAGGTGCGCTTGCCGGTCCGCATGTCGATCGAGATCATCTCGACCGACGCGGGCTTCGGCCACTCCTTGTTGGGCCGGCCCTGGAGCGAGCGCTCCATGTACTCCTGCCAGATCGGCAGCGCGGCGCGGCCGCCGTTCTCGTAGCGGCCCATCGGCACGTCGTAGTGGTCGTAGCCGACCCAGACGCCGGTGACGAGATCGCGGCTGTAGCCCATGAACCAGGCGTCGAACGAGTCGTTGGTGGTGCCGGTCTTGCCGGCGATCTTCCACTTCGCGTTCATGCGCCCCGCCGCCGCGGCGGTGCCGAACTGGGTCACCTGGTGGAGGAGGTTGGTGGTGATGTACGCGGTCTCCTCGGTCATCGCCCGCTCGGGCTTCTGGTGCACCTCGGCGTAGCCGGCGAGGACGCGGTCGGCGAGCGGCGCCCAGCCGTCGGCGAACCAGGTGTGGTCCTCGAGCGTGCGCCCGAACCGGTCCTCGACCTTGCGGACGAAGGTGGGGCGCGCCCGCGTGCCGCCGCGGTCGAAGATCGCGTAGACGTTGGCGAGGTCCCACAGCACCACGCACGAGCTGCCGAGGGCGATCGAGAAGTCCTCGTTGAGCTTCGAGGTGATCCCGAGGTGGTAGGCCCACTCGACGGCCTCCTTCACCCCGAGGTTCTCGAGGGCCTTCACCGCCGGGATGTTCATCGAGTTCACCAGCGCGTGGGCGGCGGTGACCTCGCCGAGGAACTCCTGGTCGTAGTTCTGCGGCTTCCAGCGGAGCTGGTTCTCGGGATCGTCGGTGACGATCGGCGCGTCGATGAGCACCGAGGCCGCGGTGAACGGCCGCTTCTCGTCCGGATCCGACGGGTCCTTCCCGCGCTCGAAGTTGCCGGAGTACACGAGCGGCTTGAACGACGAGCCGGGCTGGCGGCAGGCCTGGAACGACCGGTTGAACTCCGAGGCGTCGTAGTCGTAGCCGCCGATCATCGCCACCACGTAGCCGCTCCACGGGTCGAGCGAGACGATCGCGCCCTGGAGCCGCGGCTCCTGCTCGAGCTGGAGGAACAGGCCCTCCTTGCCGTAGGTCTTCTCGAGGAGCGCCCGCTCGTCGTTCAGCCCGACGTCCTCGTGGATCGAGCCGCGCACCACCACCAGGTCGCCGGGCTCGAGCACGCCCTTGAAGCTCGAGATCAGCGCCGACGGGAAGTACGCCTCGCTGTTCGGCTTCCGCGCCCAGCGCGCGGCGGCGAGCGGCAGCGGCGCGGAGAGCTTGGTGCCGAGGCGCACCGTGGCGAGCTTCCCGTCCTTGTCGAGCTCCGAGACGACGCCGACGTAGAGCCGCTCGCGCTCGAGCTTCGCGCCGCCGCGCGCCTCGAGGACGCCGTCGGCCTTCTTCAGCCAGCCGTCCCACTGCGCCTTCGGCAGCTTCTGCAGCGGCCCGTAGTAGCCCTGGCGGTGGTCGACGTGGTGGAGGCCACGGAGCATCGCCTCCTGCGCGAAGCGCTGGTTCTCGTTGTTCATCGACGACCAGATCCGCAGGCCCTCGCGGAGCATCCGCTGGTTCCCGTAGCGGTCGACGACGTCGCGGCGGATGTGCTCGGCGAAGAACGGCGCGGTGTCGCCGAAGACGTCCTCCACCGGGTGGACCCGGATCGGCTCGGCGTCGGCGGCGGCGTGCTCGGCCGAGGTGATCATGCCCTCCTCGAGCATGCGGCGGAGCACGTAGCTGCGGCGCTTCTTCGCGGCCTCGGGCTTCACGAACGGCGAGTAGCGCGACGGCGCCTGCGGCAGGCCGGCGATGAGCGCCATCTCCGGGAGCGAGAGCTGCTCGACGTTCTTGCGGTAGTAGTTCTCCGCGGCCGACTGCACGCCGTAGCTGTGGTGCCCGAGGTAGACGTTGTTCAGGTAGAGCCAGAGGATCTCTTCCTTGGTGAACTTCTCCTCGAGCTTCAGCGCCAGGATGAGCTCGCGGGCCTTCCTGCGGATCGTCTTCTCGCGGCCCTTCTTGTAGCCCTCGGCGGAGATGAGGATCGCCTTGGCGGTCTGCTGGGTGAGCGTCGAGCCGCCGCCCCTGATCTTGCCGGCGAGCAGGTTCTTGAAGGCGGCGCCGGCGATGCCGAAGACGTCGAAGCCCGGGTGGTCGAAGAAGACGTCGTCCTCGGAGGCGATGAACGCCTGGATGAGCTTCTTCGGGATCCGCTCGTAGGGGACGACCTTGCGGCGCTCCTCGAAGAACTCCGCCAGCAGCACCTCGTCGGTGGCGTAGGCCTCCGAGAGGATCGGCGGGCGCCACTCGTCGAGCTCGGGGATCTCGGGGAGATCCTGGCCGTAGTAGGTGTAGGCGCCGAACGCCCCCGCGACGCCGGCCACCAGCCCGACGAGGACCAGGAAGGCGGTGACCTTCGCGAGCTTCTTGAAGAGCTTCTTCAACGGGTCTCCCTGGCGGAGCCGCAGGGTAATGCAGCCTCCGCGCCGCCGACAACGATTGGATCTGTGCGAAATGCCCGCCCTGCGGCCCTCCGAGCGGGCGCCCGCCGGACGCCCCGGCTTGACCTGGCCGGGTGGGACGCGACACAACGCCCCCGATGGCCGAGCGCACGACGCTTCCGATGGACGGCGGGGTTCCCGGCCCCGGCGGGCCGATCCGGCTCGTCGGCCGGATCGAAGGCCGCGAGGTGGGGCGGGTGGTCCTCGCGCGCGGCAAGGCGGCCGTCGGCAGCGCCGAGGGCAACGACCTGGTCCTCGACCACCCGACCGTGTCGCGCCGCCACGCCGAGGTCGAGCTCCGGCCGGGCGGCATCCTCGTCCGCGACGTCGGCTCCACGAACGGCATCCGCTACCAGGGCTCGAAGGTCTCCGAGGTGCTCGTCCCCGCCGGCGTGTCGCTCCGGCTCGGCGAGGCGGAGCTGCGGCTCGAGCCCGCCGAGGACCCGTCGCTCGTCGAGCTGGGCACGCTCTCGACCCGCGCGCCGGCGATGGCGAAGGCGCTGACCCAGCTCGCCCGCGCCGCGCCCACCTCGTCGACGGTGCTGCTCGAGGGCGAGACCGGGTCGGGCAAGGAGCTCTGCGCGCGGGCGGTCCACGAGGCGAGCCCGCGGGCGAAGGGGCCGTTCGAGGTGGTGGACTGCGGCGCCCTGCCCCGCGACCTCGCCGCCAGCGAGCTGTTCGGCGCCGTCCGCGGCGCCTACACCGGGGCCGAGCGCGATCGCGCCGGCGCCTTCGAGCGCGCCGACGGCGGCACGCTCTTCCTCGACGAGATCGGCGAGCTGCCGCTCGAGCTGCAGCCGCTCCTGCTGCGCGCCCTCGAGCGTCGCGAGGTGCGCCGCGTCGGCGACGCCGCCTACCGGCCCGTGGACGTGCGCATCGTCGCGGCGACGAACCGGGATCTCGCCGCCGAGGCCGCCGCCGGCCGCTTCCGCACCGACCTGCTGCACCGCCTCGCGGTGGTGCGCGTCCGCGTGCCGCCGCTCCGCGAGCGCAAGGAGGACATCCCCGGCCTCGCCCGGCGCATCCTCGACGACCTCGGCCCCCGCGCCATCGGCGTCGGCCTCTCCCCCGAGACCCTCGCGGCCCTCGAGGCCTACCCGTGGCCCGGCAACGTCCGCGAGCTGCGCAACCTCGTCGAGCGCGCCGCGGCGCTCTCCGCCGAGAAGCCCGTCGACCCCGAGACGCTCGGCCTCACCCCCGCCCCCGCCCGCGGCGGCTCCCTCGACTACCGCCTCGCCCGCGAGCAGGCCGTCGACGCCTTCGAGCGCGACTTCGTCGTCCACCTCCTCCGCTCGTGCGACAAGAACGTCTCCCGCGCCGCCCGCGAGGCCGGCATCGATCGCGTCTACCTGCACAAGCTGATCAAGAGGCACGGGATCGTGGTGGCGGACCTCTGAGAGGCAGGCTCCAGGCTCCAGGCTCCAGGCTTCAGCCAAGAAACCAGGCTCCAGGCTCCAGGCTCCAGGCTTCAGCCAGCACCCCGCTCGGCGCTTCGCGCCTCGCGCAGCTGGCAAATCGCTCGCGATGCTGCGCTCGGATGCTCGGCACGGCCCTCCAGCGGAGCCTGTGGTGGCTGAAGCCTGGAGCCTGGAGCCTGGAGCCCGAGGCGCGCAGCGCCGAGGTCCGGTGGTGGCCGGAGCCTGGAGCCTGGAGCCTAGGTCTTGCGCGCCGTCCAGGCGATGCCCGCCGCCCGCAGCACTGCCGCGAGCTCCTCCGGCAGCGGCGCTTCCAGCGCGAGCGTCTTGCCCGTCGTCGGGTGCTCGAGGACGAGCGAGCGGGCGTGGAGGAACTGGCGCTTCAGGCCGAAGCGGGCCTTCGCGTCGCGGTTGAAGGGGAAGTCGCCGTACTTGGCGTCGCCGACGACCGGGTGGCCGATGGCGGCGAGGTGGCGGCGGATCTGGTGGGTGCGGCCGGTCTCGATGGTGAGCTCGAGGAGCGAGACGCCGGCGCCGCTCGCCAGGACACGGTAGTGGGTGACGGCGCTCTGCAGGTTCACGCCGCGCTCGGCCTTCGAGCGCGCGGTCTGCTGGTGCTCGGCGAGCGGGAGGTCGATGGTGCCGGAGGGCCGCGGCATCCGGCCCTTGGCGAGGGCGAGGTAGCGCTTCTCGGTGGCGCCCTCGGTGAAGAGCTCGGTCAGGCGCACCATCGCCTTGCGCTTCTTGGCGATGAGGATGACGCCGCTCGTCTCGCGGTCGAGGCGGTGGGCGGGGCTCGGCTTGAAGTCCTTCTGGTCCTCGGGGACGGCGAGCTTCGCCCGCGCCCAGTCGACGAGGGTCCCTCCGGTGATGCCGCTGCCGGGGTGGACCGCGACGCCGCCGGGCTTGTCGACGGCGAGGACGGCGTCGTCCTCGAAGAGCACCTTCACCTCGGGGAGCCGCACCGGCCTCGGCGGGCCGCGGGGGCCCGGCGGCGCCGCGGGGAAGGCGA
>CAZDGH010000394.1:0-5393 GCA_964504805.1 uncultured Myxococcales bacterium
GCCGGCGGCCCTGGGGCGCCGCGCCGCCCCCGGGCGCCGGACGCCGGGACGGTCGCCCAGGCGGATCCGGCGCCAGGTGAAGCGGCGGCCGCAGCTGCGGCCCCGGGAGCGGAAGCCGCGCCGAACGAGACGACGGTGGTGTCGGGGCTCGCGGTAGGCCACGCCACCCGGGACGCCCGCGACGGCATCGGGCCGGTACCGGCGCGCGCGTGACGCCCGCCGGATCCAGCGCGCGACGCGGCGACCGGCACGTGGGGAGGGGCCCGCGTCCGTACGGCGGCCGGAGCGAGCCGAGCCCTCCCGCGGGTCACGGTCCGTGAACTCCACGCTCGACCGCGTACCGCGGCGAGGCGGACGGACGGTCCACCTCGGGCAGCGAGGGGAAGCACCATGGCTCATCCTGTGGCGCTTTTTCTCGAATCGCGGAGGTCCGCCCTATTCATCACGGCACGATAGGTGCACGCAGATTCGGGCGGCGGCGAGGCTCACACCGAGTGTCAGACCGGCATGCGATGCTCGCCTCCAGAGAGGGGGCGGAGGCATGGCGAGCGCGAAGGAGCGGGGGAGGACGAAGCGGCAGCGCGCGCCGCCGCTCCGGGAGCGGTACGGCCGCGGCGGGCGCCGTCCCGGCGCAGGCCGGAAGCGGAAGCCGGGACGGGGGCGCGTGCCGCACCGCCGCCGGCCGTCGGTGACGCCGCGGGAGCCGGTCCACGTGACCTGGCGCTTCGCGGCGGGCGTGCCGAGCCTCCGCGCCGAGCGCTGCCGCGGGATCGTCCGGCAGGCGCTCCTCGAGGCCCGCGACGGCGACCGCTTCCGCGTCGTCGAGTGGGTGGTGCTGCCGAGCCACCTCCACCTGGTCGTCGAGTGCGCCAGCGCCGCCGAGCTCGCCCGCGGCGTCCGCTCGCTGGCGACGAAGCTGCTCCGCCGGCTCCGCGCCGCGGTCGGCCTCTCGGGCCCGCTCGTCGCCGAGCGCTACCACGCACACGTGCTCCGCACGCTGCAGGAGGCGCTGAACGCCGTCCGCTACGTGCGCGACAACTGGCGGCGCCACCTCGTCGACCACGCCGACGCGATCGCCCGGATCGCGCCCGGCTGCGGGCCCACGCCCCCGCCGCGCGGCTGGGTCGATCCGCTCTCGTCGGCCGCGCCGACGTGGGCGGCCGCGGCGCGCTCGTGGCTCCTCCGCACCGCGCGCCAACGGCTCGCGGGCTGACCGTGCGCGACGCGGCTTCGCACCCAAGCGCGGCCCACGGCGACGACCCCGCCTCCCGCCGGGGCATGGGACACGGCGCCGACGCGGCCTCGCGGCGAGGCGCGGGGACACGGCGACGGCGCCACCTCGCGCCGAGGCGCGGCACTCGGCGTGTCGGCCGGGCGGGACACGGGCGACGCGGCGCGCGGCGAGGAGGGCGCGTGCTTGCCCGCGTGCGCGGACGCCGACCGGGGCGTGCTCGCCCGCCGCGGGTGGCGACGGCACCGGCGCGGCCGCCGATCCGGCCGCTTCGGCCGTCCGACGTGCTAGCGCACGCCGTCGACGTCGACCTTCGTGTCGAGGCGGCCGAGGTCGGTGCCGGAGCGGGCGGCGGCCGCGTCGTCGTGGAAGGACGAGGCCTCGCGCGAGGGCGCGTGGTGGGCCCGACGAGCTGCCGACCTCGGCGTCGCGGCGGTGCTGCTCGCGGCCTACGGGGGGCTCCTCGATCGAGTCTCGTCGTACGAGCGGAAGTCTCGTCGCCGGGTCGACCGTGTTCGCGCCGTGCGTCGATCGTCGCGCGCGCCTCCCCTCGCCGGATGGGAGCCGGCCGTGGCGGCCGGGCGCGGAGGGCAGAGGCCGATGGCGAGACGACCGGCGGCGCCTCGCGGCGGCGAGCCCTCCCGGCGCGGCCGGCGCTCCGATCACGGACGAGGCAGACGATCCGGCGGTTCGCGCCGCGGGCGACCCGGTTCCGCGGTCTCGGCGTCCCCCGCGCTTCCGCCCCGAACGGCCGTGCCGCGCGCGTCGCCCGCGCGAACCGCGCCGTGCGGCGCCTCCCTCGCTGGGGCTCGTCGCTCCGACGGCGCGGCGCTACGCCACGACGGTCGGGAGCTTCACCGTCCGCGGCGGCGCGAGCTCGGCGAGGGTGGTGCTCCGGTAGACGTCGAGCATCCGCTCCTGGCCGGCCTTCCACACCGCCGTCATGGTGCAGCCCGCGGCGACCTTGCAGCCGTCGTGGGCGCTCGGGTCGTCCTCGTCGACGCAGACGTTGAGCTTCACCGGCCCCTCGACCGCCTCGATCACGTCGAGGAACGAGATCTCCCGCGGCTCCTTGGCGAGCTGGTACCCGCCCCCCTGCCCGCGCGCCGAGCGCACGAGCCCGCCGTCGGCGAGCGTCTTCAGGATCTTCGCCAGGAAGTCCTCGGGCAGCCCCATCTGCCGCGCGATCTCGCGGAACGGCGTCAGCACCGTGGGGTCCACGGACGCGAGGTAGATCATCGCCCGGAGGGCGTAGTCGATCTTCCGGCTGACCGTGAGGACCTGCTGCACGGGGGGACGGTAGCCGCGCGTCCGCCGCGGCGCAACGAGGGAGGAAGGCTCCAGGCTTCAGCAACCACACCCCACCCGCCGGCTGGAGCCAGCCTGGCAGCTGGAGCCTGCCGCGCGGAGCGCGGCTACCGCACTTCCTCCGGCACCTCGTACACGCCCTCGAGGAGCTGCTCGCGGCGCGACGCGATCTCCTTGTCGAGCTTCGCCACCGCCTCCGGCAGCCGGTCGTAGTAGCGCTTGTGCTTCCGCTTCCGGTCCGGGCCGAGCAGCGCGTGGACGAGGAACGGGAACACCGCCGTCACGTCGCAGTGCACGTAGACCGAGCAGTGCTCGACGCACTCCGCCGACACCTTGCCCCAGGTGTGGCCCTCGCCGGCGGGGCACGAGGAGAGCGCGCCGTTGTCGACCGGGTCGACGCAGAACTGCACGTCGATGTCGAAGCCGCGGGCGTCGAGCTCGAAGATCTGCGACAGCGTCGGCTCGCCCTGGAGCGTGTAGTTCTTCGGCACGCCGCCGCCGAGGATCCAGATCGCGGTCTGCCCCTCGGTCTGCGCCATCCACTGCACCGCGGCCATCGCGTGGACGTCGGCGGCGACGTCGAGCGAGAACTTGAACTTCTCGCCGAGCACCGCCCGCAGCTTCACGACGTTGAGGAAGATCGACCCGTCCTGCGGCGCGCCGACGAAGATCGGGATGCCGTGCTTCCACGCTGTGGCGAGCAGCGAGTGCTGGTCGACGCCGAGCTTCTCCTCGAGCTCCCACAGCCGCTTGCCGAGCCGGTGGTGCAGCTCGGCGGTCGTCATCGGCTTCTGGAACTCCTCCTGCGCGATCAGCCAGCCGAAGAGCCGGTCGGTGCGGAGCAGCACGTCCTCGGGGAAGGCGAGGTCGTAGATGCGGATGATCCGCGCCTCGCGCAGCATGGTGTCGCCGGCGTCCGGCGCGATCTCGCGGATCCGGTAGCCGAGGATCCGGTGCGCGTCGTGATACAGGTTCGCGCCCGTGGTGGTGAGCACGTCGATGAGGCCCCGCTCCATGAGCGGCACGATCGCCGAGCGGTGCAGGCCCGCGGGCGTCATCGCGCCCGACATGGTGCAGAACACCGCGTGGCCCTGGTCCGACGCCTGCTTCATCAGCCGGAAGCCCTCGCGGACCTGCCGGCCGACGAACGCCGGGAACGCGTGGGCGAGCAGCTCCTCGCCGGTCTCCTTGCCGGTGATGCCGCGCGGGCGCGCCTCGGGCGACTTGTCGAACGCCGCGCGGATCTCGGCGGCCTCGGCGGACTCGGTCTCGGGGGTCGTCTCGGCCATGCGTCACCTCGCTCTGGTGCTGCTCCGGAAGGGCGCGCACTGTACGCAATCCCGGACCGGCGCGCGACGGCTCGGGTGGCTCCTCCTGCTCCTCGTCCTCGCCCTGCCCCGCCCCGCCGCCGCGCTCCCCGGCGACGAGGACCGCGGCGAGCTCTACCGCGGCTTCCTCGGGCACATGCTCTCGCTCGCCCCCGCCGCCGGCGTGCGCACCGCCGACGGCGCGCTGGCGATCTCGGGCGAGCTGCTCTGGGCGCCGACCCTCCGGACCTTCCGCCCCGTCTTCGCGCCGGCGGCGCTCTCGGTGCTCGCGACGCCCGAGCGCGGCGGCACCGTGCAGGGGCTCCTCACCCTGCTCGTCGTCGGCGGCGGCGCCGGCGTCGACGCCGACGGCGCCGCCTTCACGATCCACGCGGCGATCCCGCCGCCGCTCCTCACCGTCCTCTCCTTCGAGGGCACGACCGGCCTCGCCTTCGCCCCTCGCCTCCGCCGCACCTTCCACGGCGACGGCTCCACCGAGACCGTCGCCGAGCTCGGCCTCGCGCTCTGGGTGGATCTCGGCTCGATCGCGGCGGAGCCTCCCTAGCCGTCGCTGGGGGAGATCCCCCAAGGCGGCGATGTCACGGGGGTTCTCGCTGAATCGGCCGTCCAAGTGCCCGTCGTTCGGGGCATGAGAACCAGCGCCGTCGTGGTCGCCTTCCTCCTCTCGCTCCCGGCCGCCGCCGCGGCCGGCGACCTGCCCCGCTTCGGCGACTACACCTTCGGCTTCGGCCTCGCCGGCACCGCGCAGCCGCTCGAGCCGGGCTCGCCCGACACCCTCCTCTCGCCGGCGCTCACCGCCGACTTCAACCTGCTGACGCCGATCTTCCTCTCGGGCGGCGTGCACGGCCGCGTCGACGCCCTCGGCCCCGCCATCGGCTGGGACGTCGCCCTCGCCGGCTTCATCGGCGGCGGCGCCTCGCTCCACGGCAACGGCCGCACCTCCGCCGACGTCTTCGTCGGCCTGCCGATCCCGCTCAACGACGACGGCTGGTACCTCTCGCTCTACGGCCGCGGCGGCCCGTACCTCGACGCCTCGCCCTCCGGGATGACCGAGGGCTACGTGATGCTCGGCCTCGAGGTGAAGTACTCGTCGTGGTGGGACCGCGTCGCCGACGACGACCGGCCACGCAAGAAGAAGGTGAAGAAGGACCGGCAGCCGAAGAAGAAGGAGAAGCCGTCGCCGCGGCCGAGCCCGAAGCCGGCGCCGAAGCCGAAGAAAAGGCACTGAAATCGCGGACTGCTCGCGTGTGGGGCAACCGCTCGCGAACGCTCGGCCGAGGGCATGGTGAAAGCCACGTCCCTGGCGCGCGGCAGCGACCCGCAAATCTCTAGCTCCACTCCATGCTCCGATAGCGATTCGGAGCAGCAGGCCCCACATTCACCCCAACGGCCCCGCGCCGAGAACGCCGGCCCTCTTACCTCTTGCGAGCTATCTGCACGGCCATTCGCGTGATCTCGGACTTCGAAAGCCGCTCCCTTGGCTCCCGTTCAATCACCCCCACCACCGCACCGGGACTACCCCCCTT
>CAZDGH010000395.1:0-5368 GCA_964504805.1 uncultured Myxococcales bacterium
CCGGGCGAGCGACCGGAGCCGCCGCTCGGCCACGACGTCGTCCGAGAGGCCGCGCGGCGGACGCGGGCCGTCGGCCTGCGCGGCGCGGCGGAGGAGCGCGGGATCGCGGAAGCGGAACGGCACGCCGGGCTGGAGGCGCCGCGGCGAGAGGCCGGCCTCGCGGAGCACCACCCCGCCGACCTCGTCGGTGAGGAGCGCGACCTGCCCCGGGCCGTCGGCGCCGAGGAGGCGGAAGCGCCGCCGCTGCGCGGCGTCGAGGCGCGAGAGCTCGTCGCGGCCGATCACCGCCAGCCACTCGTCGGAGAGCCAGGGCCGCGGCCCGCCGCCGGTCTTCGGCCCCGCCTCCACCGTGAGCGTGAGCCGCGCCGCCGGATCGTGGCTCTGGTGGGCGTAGACGCCGACGGCGCCGTCCGCGTACGACGGATCGGACCAGGTGAGCGTCGCCAGCTCCTCCTTCGTCCGGCCGTCGAAGATCACCGCGACGAAGCTCGGCCCCGACAGCCACAGGCACGCCTCGACGTCGGCGAGCCCGCGGAGCGCGGGCACGCGCTTCTCGACGCCGGGATCGCGGACCCCGCCCTCGTCCCAGCGGAGCAGGTCGACGCGGCCCTTCCTGGTGTCGATCGAGAGGCCGTAGCCCTGGAGCGCGAGCGGCGCCTGCTTCGCCACGCGCACGCGAAACAGGATCGCCAGGTCCGCGCGAGGCGAGCCGCGGAGCCGCGCCCGGACGAAGCCGGGCGTCGGGGTGCGGGAGACGAGGTAGCTGCGGGGCCCCGCCGGCGCCCGGAGCGAGACGGCGCCCTCCTCCGCCGCCCAGTCGCCGGTGCGCGCCGCCGGCTCGGCGAACGACACCGGCGACTCGGCGCCCTCCCGCGGGATCGGGTAGGCGGCGGCCTCGGCGGCGACGAGCGCGGCGGCGGCGGCGAGCCACCTGGTCACGGCGCCGCCGGCTCCCGCTCGGTGCGCGCCGGCAGCCCGATCGCCGAGAGCATCTCGAGGCCGGTGTCGCGCCGCTCGTCCATGAACGCGTGGGTGGTGTCGAAGCCCGGGATCCCGAGCAGCCGCTGGCAGTGCGGGCCTGCGTGGACGACGTAGTGCCAGTAGCTCTGGCTCTTGTTGCCCCACTTCTTCGAGAACAGCGTCCGCAGGATCACCGTGCGCTCGTCGAACGGGAAGCCGCGGACGTTGTCCTTGTACTGCTGCGGCAGCACCCACTGCTCCTCGGCGTTCGAGGGGTAGTAGACGCGGATGGGCACGCCGAGCGCCTTCGCGCTGCGCGCGATCGAGGGCAGCGCCTTGTCGGTGAGCATGTTGCCCTTCAGCACCTGCACCCGGCCCTGCAGCACCATCAGCCGCACGTACCGGTAGTACGCGGCGTTGCGGAGCCAGCCGAACCGCTTGTTCCACTCGGTGGGGCCCATGCTCTTGAAGTAGTGCTTCCAGAGGTCGTCGCGGACCTGCAGGAAGGCGCGGTCGGTCGCCTCTTGCTCGGCGGGATCGCCCTCGAGGTGCTTGCGGATCGCCGCGCGGGTGGCGGCGATCCGGCCGGGCGCGAAGGCCGAGACGAACGCGTGCGGGGTCTCCGCCTCCTTCACCACCGCCAGGATCACGTGGTGGACGCGGACGACCTGCGGGTCGTAGTCGAAGATCCACGCCCAGCGGCTCCGAGCCGCGGCGACGAACGAGTAGCTCTGGTCGGCGCCGAGGCCGACGTAGCCGCCGCCGACGTTCTCGACGTACGGCAGCCAGACGTGGTGGCCGGTCTCGTTCGTCTTGATGTAGCTCATCGGGTCGCGGCAGTCGGGGTTCGCCTCGCCCTGCCGCTTGCACGGCTTGATCTCGAGGATGTCGGTGTCCTCCACGACGTCGCGGAACTTCGCCAGCTCCTCGGCCGTCGGCGGCTCCGGATCCGGCGGCTGCGGGAGCTCGTCGGTGCGCGCCAGGGGCGGCCACGTCGAGAGCGCCGGCGTCGTGCTCGCGCACCGGAACGACAGCCGGTGCATGCCGCTCTCGGGGTACTGCGCGCGGCGCCACGAGCCGCGGCCGATCTCGCCGTCCCAGTACCAGGAGCCGCCCTTGAGCACCCTCTCCTTGCGGCCCTTGCACGAAGGCGCGCCGCCGCACGGGCCCCGCGGGTCGAGGCCCTGGCACGCGGCGCCGCACGCGTTCGGGCAGCCGTCGTAGCAGGGCGTCGCCCAGTCCTTCACCCACTCGTAGCCGTTGCCGGCGAGGTCGCGGACGCCGTACGGCCCCGGCGCGTAGCTGCCGACCGGCTTCGTCGTCTTCTCGCAGCCCTTGAAGTTCGCCTTGTCGCAGGAAGGCGGGTCCTCGCCCCACGGGAAGCGCCGGGCCTCGGGGCCGCCGCGGGCCGCCTTCTCACACTCGGCCTCGCTCGGGAGCCGCTTGCCCGCCCACACGCAGTATGCGTGCGCTATGTCCCACGACATCGGGAGCGCCGGCTGCGTCGGGCCGAGGAACGGCCCGTAGCTCTTCGCCACGCGGCCCCACTTGCTCGGGCACGCGCCCGCCTTCTCGCAGCGCGCGTACGCTGCGTTCGTCACCTCGTCGCGGTCCAGGTAGAAGGTCGGGACGTCGACCTCGTGGCGCGGCGCCTCCGCCGGCGTGCGGTCGTCGGCGCCGACGATCGCGGGGCCGCCCGGGACGCAGACCATCCCCTTCGGCGGCGCCTCGCAGGGCGCGTGCGCGGAGCCCGTCGACCCGGCGGCGGCGACGGCGGTGAGGAGCGGGAGGAGGAGCATGAGGCCCGACGATACACGCGGGGTCGCCGTCGGCCGAAGAACCCGGCGCTAGCGGTCGCGATCGCGGGCCGGCGGCGCGGGAGCCGAGCCCCCGCGCCGACCGTCGCTCCCCGGGCGCGCGGCCCGGGGGGCGGGGGCGTCAGCCCTGGAGCGTGTTGCCGTTCGCGTCGGTGTACGACCCGGTGACGATCTTGATCACGTCGATCAGCGTCCAGATGCCGCAGCCGCCGAAGGTGAGGAGCTGCACGATGCCGATGCCGATGTGGCCGGTGTAGAACCGGTGCACGCCGCAGATGCCGAGCATGGTGGGGCCGATCGCGAGGATCAGCGTCGTCATCTTCGCCTTCTTCTCCATGTGTGCCTCCCTGCATGAGTGTCGGGAACCGAGCGAGACGCGCTTCTAGTCCGTCCGTGGGCCGACATGCAAGCGGGCCCTCGGTTGCTGCCCTGCTTCAGCCGTGCGACGCGGCCCTGTTCCGGAGCCGCTGCTCCCGCCGCGCGGTCGCGGCCTGCTGGAGCGCGCGCTCCTCGTCGCTCGTCGCCTCGAGCGGCGGGACCGTCGTCGGCCGCCCCAGATCGTCGAGGGCGGTGAAGGTCAGGAACGCGGAGCAGCAGTGGCGGCGCTCGCCGGTGAGCGGGCTCTCGCTGTGCACCGTGACGCCGACCTCCATCGAGTGCTTGAACGCGGCGTTCACCCGCGCCTCGAGCACCGCGACCATGCCGACGCGGATCGGCGCGTGGAAGTGCAGCTCGTCGATGTGCGCGGTGACGACGAGCTTCCGGCAGTGGCGCTGCGCCGCGATCGCCGCGCAGACGTCGATCCACTGCATCACCTTGCCGCCGAACGCGGTGCCGAGCGCGTTCGCGTCCGACGGCAGGATCATCTCGGTCATCTCGGTGACCGACTCCTCCGCCCGCTTGGCGCCGCTCACCGGAGGAACCTCTCGATGGCGCCGAGGAGCCGGTCCCTGCCGTCGCCGGCGCGGATGTCGGTCCGCGAGACGTCGAAGCTGACGACGTCGATGCCGTACTTCCTCCGGCAGACCTCGGGGAAGGTGGCGTAGTACGCGGAGAGGCCGGAGAGGAACGAGACGTCGATCCCCGCCTCCTCCTTCCGTCCGCGGGTCTTGATCCGCTTCAGGCAGACCTTCGGGTCGCCGGTGTCGAGGTAGACCACCGCGTCGGGCTTCCTCACGTTGCGCGACAGCTTGGCGAAGTACTCGAGGTAGAGCTCGAGCTCGCGATCGTCCATGTGGCCGAGGCCGTGGAGGTACTTGGCGAAGATCTCGGGATCCTCGTAGAGGGTGCGGTCCTGCACGCAGCTCTTCGGGACGGTGTCGATGAGCTCGTGGTGCTCGACGCGGCGGATGAGGAACTCGAGCTGCAGCGTGAACGACCACCGCTTCATGTCGCCGTAGTAGGAGGCGAGGAACCGGTTGTCGATCACCGGCTCGTCGAACAGCTCGTAGCCGAGGTGCTGCGACAGCAGCTTCGCGGCGGTGGTCTTGCCGGCGCCGATGTTCCCCGCCATGGCCACGAAGCGCTTCTTGCGCGGCGCGGGGCGGCGGCGCTTCTTCGCTGGGGTCGGCATGGGTCCGGAACCATACACCGGCGGGCGGGCGGGCGGTTGGCGGGACCGCCGGCGGGGCTTGTATGCCTGGCGGCGGGAGATCGTAGGGACCGCCGGCGGGAGCACGTGCCGGGCCTCCGTGGGGCCCCCACGACGGTACCCCGCCGCGTCGCGGCCGCGACACGACGGCGGGAACCGCCCTGTTCCCCCGGCTTCGCCGGGGGCCGGTCGTGCCCCACTGCGGCTCGGCACGTGCACCCGCCGGCTCTCGCGCACGGTGTCCCGCCACCGGAATCGACGAAGCGCGCGTCGGGGCCGGCACCCGCACTCTCACTCAGGGTGTCCGCCGGCCGCGCGATCGGACGTCGGGCGCCCGTGCGGCGGCAGCTGCCGGCGAGGCCGGCTACGGCGGCCGGCGTCGCCGTGGTAGGAACCGCGCGACTTCATGCTCGATCCGTCGTTCGAACCTCGCGAGACGTGTGCGCGCTGCCGGCGGCCGGCGGCGGTGTGCTGGTGCAGACTGCTCGTGCCGGTGGAGACGCGGACGCGGGTGGTGTTCCTGCAGCACCCGCGGGAGGCGAAGGTGGCGGTCGGGACGGCGCGGATGGCGCACCTCGGGCTGCCGAACTCGGAGCTGCACACGGGGCTCGCGTTCGAGGGGAACGCGCGGATCGAGGAGGTCCTGGCGGCGCCGGGGACGGCGCTGCTGTTCCCGGCGGAGGACGCGGTGGGGCCGCGGGAGCTCCCGGGCGGGCCGCCGCGGACGCTCGTCGTCGTCGACGGGACGTGGCCGCAGGCGAGCAAGGTCGTGCGGCGGAACCCGCGGCTGCTCGCGCTGCCGAAGGTGCGGATCTCGCGGGAGACGCCGAGCAACTACCGGATCCGGCGGGAGCCAGCGCTGCACTGCCTGGCGACGATCGAGGCGACGGTGGAGCTGCTCGCGGAGCTCGAGGGCGACCGGGCGCGGTTCGCGTCGCTGCTCGAGGCGTTCACGTACATGGTGGACCGGCAGCTCGAGGCGGCGGCGGCGCGCACCGAG
>CAZDGH010000396.1:0-5315 GCA_964504805.1 uncultured Myxococcales bacterium
GCATCTATGAGCCGCGCGAAGTGCCACGGGTTGTGGCCGCCGCCGACGGCGGGGCCCAGGACGTCATCGGCGGCACCGACGCCGCCGCCGGCGCCTGGCCGGACGTCGCGGCCGTGCTGTTCGACGGCCAGCAGGCGTGCACCGGCACACTGATCGCGCCGAACTGGGTGCTCACCGCCGGCCACTGCGCCGACGGCGCGCTCGACGCCGTGCTGATCGGCACCTCGTCGCTGGCGCGGCCGAGCGAGGGCGAGACGATCGCGGTGATCCGCCAGATCCCGTACCCGAACTCGTGGCAGACGTTCGACGTCATGCTGCTCGAGCTGGCGCAGGCGTCGTCGCGCGCGCCGCGGACGATCGCGACCGGCTGGGCGCGCCACGACATCGTCGACGGCGCCACCGCGGCGATCGTCGGCTACGGCGCGGTCGATCAGAACGCGAACGACTACGTCGACGAGCTGCAGGAGGCGACGACGACGATCACCGACGCCAACTGCGACGACCGCGCGGGCTGCAACGGCGGGGCGCAGCCCGACGGCGAGCTCGGCGCGGGCGGCGGCGGCATCGACACCTGCCCCGGCGACTCGGGCGGGCCGCTCTACCTCGTCACCGACTACGGCGTGTTCCTCGCCGGCGTGACGTCGCGCGGCTACAACGACAACCAGTACTACTGCTCCGAGGGCGGCGTGTACGTCCGCCCCGACGCGCTGATCGAGTGGATCGAGGAGCAGACCGGCCTCGACCTGCCGGACGCGCCCGGCGCGGTCGCCGAGCCGCGCTTCTCGGGGCTGAAGGTCCTCGACGCCGCCGCCGGCGCCGTGGCCGCCGAGGCCGCCGCGGCCCGCGCGCTCGAGCGCTGCCCGGTCACCTTCGACGCCACCACCGCGAAGGAGGCGCTGGCGACGGTGAAGGCCGAGCTCGGCCTCTCCGGCGACCGCCGCGGCGGGATGCGCCTCGCCGCGGCGCTGCAGGTGCGCTGGCCCACGGTGGAAGGCTTCCTCGAGGCCTACACCTCCGACCTCTCGTCGGGCGGCGTCTACGTCTCCACCGCCGGCGAGAAGCCGGCGATCGGCTCGAGCGTGCCGGTCGAGCTCTACGCGCCGAACGACGCCGATCCGATCCGCGCCGTCGGCGCCGTGGTCCACCACGGCCAGCAGGGGCGCCCGAGCGGCTTCGGCCTCCGCCTCGCCCTCTCCGACGCCGCCCGGGGCCGCCTCGAAGCGATCGTGCGCCGCCTCCGCACCCAGCCCGCGCCCGACGCCCGGCGCCGCGAGGCGCGCGTGCCGGCGCGGCTCGAGGTGCACCTGAAGACGCCCGACGACGTGGTGCGCGAGTACACCACCAACCTCTCCCGCGGCGGCGCCTTCGTCGCCACCGAGCGGCCGCCGCCGGTCGGCACCAGGGTCGGCCTCGACCTGGTGCTCCCCGACGGCAGCCGCCTCTCCATCGACGCCGAGGTGGTGCGGATCCTCGACGAGGCGCAGGCCCGCGCCTCGGGGAGCCCCGCCGGCTGCGGCCTCGCCTTCCAGTCGCTCGCGGAGGACGCGCGCACGGTGCTCGAGGCTTACGTCTCGTCGCGGCAGGATCGCCCGGTGGCGCGGGTGCTCGTCTCCGACGACACCGTGCTCTTCCGCCGCATGCTCGCCGACGCGCTCCGCGGCAAGGGCTGCCACGTGGTCGAGGCGGGCACCGCGAAGGAGACGTTCGAGCGGCTGGTCGAGGAGCTGCTCGGCCTCGACCTCCTCGTCCTCGACCTGACCCTCCCCGACGGCAACGGCGCCGAGCTGCTGGGACGGATCCGCGGCGTCGGCGGCGAGACCGAGCTCACCGTCGCCGTGGTGTCGGGCAGCGTGGACGAGCCCGCGCTGCAGGCGGAGCTCGTCCTCGCCGGCGCCGACGAGGTGCTGCCGAAGTCGCTCGGTCCCGAGGAGCTGGCGCGGCGGCTCGTCGCCGTCGCCTCGGCGCGGCGCGACGGCTAGCCCTTCAGCGACGCCCAGCTCCGCCCCGGGGGCTGCCCGGTCTCCACCGGGAGCCCGCTGTCGGGCCAGCCGGGCTCGACCAGCTGGCCCACGCCGTCGCGCGAGCCCGCCCAGCCGGTCCTGAGCTCGAACAGCCCCTCGTAGCCCTGGTCCTCGAGGACCCCGCACGCCTTCATCGAGCGGACCCCGCCGGCGCAGCCGACGACGACCTTCGCGCCCGGCGGGAAGAGCCGCCGGAACACCTCGACGAAGGCCACGTTCGGCGTGGACCCGAACGGCCCCTTGTGCAGGATCGGGACGTTCACCGCGCCGGGCGGGTGCCCGTTCTCGAACTCGCCCTCGCTGCGGACGTCGACGTAGGTGTAGCCCTCCGCGAGCAGCGCGTGCGCTTCCTTGGGTCCGATGCGGTTCGGCATCCTCAGGCCTCCCTGGCGTCCGGCTCGTCGTCCTTGCCCGAGAGGATCGCGCCGTGGCGCCGGTCCATCTCGGCCCTCACGAAGCGCTCGATCTCCTCGGCGGTGGTGAGCGCCATCGCCTGCTCGAGCAGGTCGCGGCCGTCGCGCGCCGACGCCGCGCGGATCACCCGGCGGAGCAGCGGGATCGACGACGACGCCATCGACAGCTCGTCCACCTGCATCCCGAGCAGGATCTCGGCGTAGTACGGGTCGCCCGCCATCTCGCCGCACATCGAGACGCGGATGCCTTGCGCGTGCGCCGCCTCGACGGTGAACCGCACCATCCGCAGGATCGCCAGGTGCAGCGGCCGGTAGAGGTAGTCGACGTCGCGGTTCTGCCGGTCGATGGCGAGCGAGTACTGGATGAGGTCGTTGGTCCCGATCGAGAAGAAGTCGACCTCGCGGGCGAGGCGGTCGGCCATCTGCGCCGCCGACGGCAGCTCGATCATCACCCCGACCGGGATCCGGTCGGCGACCGGGTAGCCCTGCCGGCCGAGGTCGGCGCGGGCGGCCTCGAGCGCGGCCCTCGCCTCGCGCAGCTCGGTGAGGCCGGAGATCATCGGGAAGAGGATCCGCAGCTGCCCGTGGACCGAGGCGCGGAGCAGCGCGCGCAGCTGGGTGTGGAACAGCTCCGGGTGCCGCGAGCAGTAGCGGATCGCCCGGAGGCCGAGCGCCGGGTTCGCCTCGTCGCGCCGCCCCTTCTCGCTGGGGATCTTGTCGCCGCCGATGTCGAGGGTGCGGATGGTGACCGGCATCCCGGCCATCGCCTCGAGCACGCGGCGGTAGGCCTCGTAGTGCTCCTCCTCGTCCGGGAGGTCGTCGCGGCCGAGGTAGAGGAACTCGGTGCGGTAGAGGCCGATGCCGCCGGCGCCGACGTGCTGCAGGTACGGCAGCTCCTCCTCGAACTCGATGTTGGCGTGCAGCCCGACCTCGACGCCGTCGAGGGTGCGCGGCGGCAGCTCGCGCTCCGCCCGGAGCCGCGTCTCCTGCCGCGCCTGCCGCTCGCGGGCGAGGCCGAAGCCGACGAGCTGCTCGGCGTTGGGCCGGAGCACGACCACGCCGCGGTCGCCGTCGATCGCCACCGCCTCGCCGCTGGTGGCGAGCTCGGTGGCCTTGGTGGCGCCGACGACCGCGGGGATGCCGCGGGCCCTGGAGACGATCGCGGTGTGCGAGGTCTTGCCGCCGAGGTCGAGCACCAGCCCGAGCACCTTGCCCGGCTGCAGGAGCAGCGCCGCGTCCGCCGGCGAGAGGTCGTGGGCGACCACCACAGCGTCGGCCGGCACGTCGCCGTCGACGAGGTCGACGTGCTGCCCCATCAGGTTGCGGATGACGCGGTCGGCGACGAAGTCGACGTCCTGCTTCCGCTCGCGGAAGTACTCGTCGTCGATCTTCTCGAACTGCTCGCGGATTCGCTTCGCCGTGCGCCGCACCGCCCACTCGGCGTTGAGCCGGTCGGCCTGGACGAGCCGCCGCGCCTCGTCGCGGAAGGCGACGTCCTGGAGCATGAGGCGGTGCGCCTCGAGGATCATCCCGTGCTCGCCGTGGTCTCCGTCTCGCTCGTCGAGGCGCGCCTTCACCTCCTGGAGCTGCTCGTCGGAGAGCGCCATCGCGGTGTCGAGGCGGGCGAGCTCGGCCGCGACCTGGTCGCGCTCCACGTGGTGCTTGGGCGTGCGGACCTTGCGCCGATCGAGCAGGTAGACGCGCCCGATCGCGACGCCGGAGGAGGCGCCGATACCGGTCAGCACGATGGGCGGTCCCTTGCTCACCTGTCCTCGCCGAACCCGTCCTCGATCAGCGCCGCGATCGCCGCCAGCGCCTCGGCCCCGTCGGCGCCCTCGCACCGGACGGTCACCTCGGTGCCCTGCGCCGCCGCGAGCATCAAGACCCCCATGATGCTCTTCCCGTTGACGGTCTGCCCGTCCTTCTCGAGGGCGATCTCGCTCTTGAAGCGGTTCGCCGCCTGGACCAGCTTGGCCGCGGCCCGGGCGTGCAGCCCCAGCTTGTTGACGATCGTGAAGCGCTTCTCGACCGCCATCGCTCCCTCCTAGCCCCGGCCCACGCCGAGGAACGCGAGCCCGATCCCGAGCCCGATCGCCGCCCAGGCCGCGACGAGCGGCCCGCGAAAGCCCAGCACCACGTACGCCCCCGCCCAGCCGCCAGCAGCGGCGAGGGCCGCCGCGACCAGCCCCGCCTCCTCGCCGATCGTGCCGCCCGCCGCGCCCGCGCCGAGGAGCGCGGCGACGGCCACCGCCACGCCGCCGAGGGCCGCGGTGGCGATCCGGAGCCGTGCGCCCTTCGCCGGCAGCCCCGCCTTCGCCACCGCGTCGACGACCTGGTCGCCGCCCCGGTAGCCGCGGACGAAGAGCCCGACGCGGAGCCACAGGTGCGGCAGGTCGAACACCAGCAGGAACACCGCGATCGACCAGAGCCCGATCCACGGCGCGAGCAGCGCGGCGAGCGCTCCCGCGAAGGGACGGAGCGACAGCCAGAAGAACGAGTCGCCGACCGCGGCGAACGGCCCGAGGAGCGCTTGCTTGAACCGCTCCACCGTCTCGGGCCCGGCCTCGCCGCGGGCGACGCGCTCCTCGTGGTGCACCGCGCCGCCGAGGATCGCCGCCGCCAGGTACGGGTGGCAGTTGAAGAAGGCGAGGTGCCGGCGCGCCGCCCGGACGCGCGGCTCGCCCTCCGGGTAGAGCGCCTCGAGCGCGGGCCACATCGCCCAGGCGAAGCCGAGGTTCTGCATGCCCTTGCGGTTCCACGAGGCCTGCAGGAGCACGCTCCGCAGGAAGACCCGCAGGAGGACGCGCCGCGGCACGCTCACGGCGTCCTCCCGAGGAGCACCTGCGTGGCCGCGACCAGCGCCGCCGCCGCGACCGCCGCC
>CAZDGH010000397.1:0-5291 GCA_964504805.1 uncultured Myxococcales bacterium
CCTGGAGCCTGGAGCCTGGAGCCTGGAGCCTGGAGCCTGGAGCCTGGAGCCTGGCGCCTGGCGCCTGGCGCCGGCGCGAGAAAAGAAGCCCCCGCGCGACGGGGAGTGGGATCGAAGGTGCGCGCGGGGGCTCGAAAAGCGGGGAACAGCGCGGCCCGAAGCGGGGGGTACTTCGGGCCACGCCGTTCCCCAAGGTCGCGGTGGGGGCCACTTCCTGCCGCCACCGCTGGAGATTCGGAAGGCCGACGGGCCGAGAGGCGGGGGGAGTCCCTCGAACCTGCCGTGCCTTCCGAGTCGTAGAGATAGCAACGCATGTGCCACGGTCCCAAGCCCCCGGGACACCCCCGTCGATCTCGCCTGAAAACGGGAGCTTCGGACGGTCCCGGGGGGACCGTCGGGGGCGTGCAAGCGGCGCTGTCCCGCGGTCGCATTGCATTCCTGCAAGGCGGCGGTTGCAGAACTGCAAAGCGCCGGGCGGCGGCGCCGCGCACCGGCGCGCAGGTCCGCCCGGGGACGGTTCCCGTGCGGGCCGGCCGACCCCATCCTCGCCGGGTAGGCGAGGAGGCGGGCGATGGGTCGGTGGTGGGTGGGCGCGGCCGGGATCGCGCTGGTCGGGTGCGGCGAGCTGCGCGAGGGGCCGCTCCCGCCGGAGGAGCTCGCGCAGTACGCGTCCTGCGAGGCGCCCGCGGACTGCGTGGTGGTGGAGAACGGGTGCTGCTGCGAGATGGTCGCGGTGAACCGGGACGATCGCGCCACCTTCCGCGAGCAGTTCACCTGCGGCGGCGCCTGCGAGTGCGACCCGCGGCCGATGCGGGTCGACTGCCGCAGTGGCATGTGCCGGCTGCTCCTCGGGCCGGCGGATCCGCCTTGACCGTACCCGGCGGCGGCCCCTACGGTCCGCCGCCCCATGGCCCGGACGTCGCGAGTGGGAAGGCCCCCGGCGCCGTCACGGGCGCGGCCCCGGCGCGGCCGGCGCGTCGCGCTCGCCCTCGGGGTCGCGCTCGCCGGCGTCGGCGCCTCCGTGGCGTGGGAGTGGGCCACCCTGCCCGAGGCCGCGCCGCTCGCGAAGGCGGACCCGCCGACGACGGCGCTCATCGAGCAGCGCGCCGAGGAGGCCCGCGCCGAAGGCCGGAAGCCGCGGCGGCGGCAGCGGCCGGTGCCGCTCGGGGCGATCGCGCCCCGGGCCGTGGACGCGGTGATCCTCTCCGAGGACGCCGGCTTCTACCAGCACGAGGGGATCGACACCGGCGAGCTCGAGGCGGCGCTGCGCGAGGCCTGGGAGGAGAAGGAGCTCGGCCGCGGCGCCTCGACGATCACCCAGCAGCTCGCCAAGAACCTCTGGCTCTCCACCGACCGGAGCCTCCTCCGGAAGGCGAAGGAGTACGTGCTGGCGCGGCGCCTCGAGGAGGCGCTCCCGAAGAAGCGGATCCTCTCGCTCTACCTGAACGTCGTCGAGTGGGGCGACGGCGTGTACGGGATCGAGGCGGCGGCGCAGGCGCACTTCGGCGTCGCCGCCGAGGACCTCACCGTCGCGCAGGGCGCGGTGCTGGCGTCGATGCTGCCGGCGCCGCGGCGTTGGTCGCCGGCGATGCGGTCGCCGGCGCTCGCCCGGCGGTCCCGGCGGCTCGTGGACCGGCTGCTCGAGACCGGCCGGATCGACGCGGACGCGGCGGAGGAGGCGCACGAGGAGCTCGACGAGCTGTTCGGTCCCGCGCGTGCAGCCGAGGATTGACCGGGGCCGCTGCGGAGGCTTTCCTCCCGCCGTGGCCGAGAACCCGGACGCCTGCCGCGTGTGCCACCGCCTCCTCCGGAGCGCGGCGCGGTTCTGCTCGCACTGCGGCACGCCCCGGGGCGGCACCGAGCCGCCGGCGCCCTCCCCGCTCGCCGGCCTCCGCCGCCGGATCGAGGACCTCGTCCGCAAGGACCTCGCCCTCGTCGCGCCCGCGGCCGGCGATCCGCTCGCGAACCTCGAGGGCCTGCGCCACGGTCCGGCCGAGCGGCACTACGAGGTCGCCGCCGGGCACCGCGCCGGCGGGCTCAAGCTCACCCTCGCCTCGGGCGGGCGGCCGGTGGCGGTGGCGCGGCTCCTCTACGACCTGCCGCCGCTCGAGGAGCCCGCGGCGGCGCTGCTCGTCGCCTTCGAGGGCGGCTCGGTCGACGGCGAGCTCGCCGCGGGGCGCCTCTCGGTGCGCGCCTCGGGCCGCCGGGTGGCCTCGCTCGAGCTCGGCACCGGGCGGATCGAGGACGCGGCCGGCGCGCTCCTCGGCGAGGTGCCGCCGATCCGGCAGGGCGGCGCCGGCAGCCTCTCACCCACGGTGTCCGAGCTCCTCGACAAGCCGCGGCGCTGGCCGCTCCGGATCTTCGGCGCGGCGGCGGGGTCGATCGTGATCCCGCCGCAGGAGGGCTCGCTGTTCGCGTCGTTCGGCGCCGGCGAGGCGCCGCTCTACGAGCCGCTCCGCCCGCTCCCGGCGCCGGCGCCCGAGCTCCGGGCGGCGGTGCTCGCCTGCGCGGTGCTCGCCTGCGCGGCGCCGGATCGCTGGTAGCCGTCCGGCTAGAGCAGCGGCTCGAAGACGCAGCTACCTGGTTCACCCAGGGTGCAACCCGTCATCCAGCAGCCGTCACCGATGTTGGTGTAGCCGTAGGTGCCCTCGAGCTGCTCGTCCCAGCAGATGCTCTTGCCGAACGGGCCGCCTTCGGCGCCGCCCTCGCCGAGCGTGATCGCGGCGTCGGCGCGACCGGCGCGGTCGGCGCGCCACCGCGCGCTCGCCTCCACCACGTCGAGGGCGCCGACGTGGTCCATGTCGGCGAGGATCCGGTAGCGCCAGGCGCCGCTGCGATCGGCGAAGCGCTCGTGCTCGATCGAGATCGTCCCGCCCGCCTCGTTCACCAGGGTGCCCGAGAGCACCTTCGGCTCCGAGACGAGGTCGTAGGTGAGCTCGAAGCGATCCACCGGCTCGCCGTCGTCGCCGCCGCCGCGCTCGAGGCCCGCCGCCCGGGCGGCCCGGGCGTCCCAGACGTAGAAGCCGGTGCCCTTCGACGTCCCGCGGCGCCCGGGCACGAAGGTCCCGGTGACCACGTCGAGGAGCGGCGTGTCGATCCTCGAGTACGAGATGGCCCAGTCGTACGAGAGCTCGGGCTCGCGGTGGCGGCGGATCGTCACCTGCACCTGCCAGCCCGGGTGATCGCCGTCCTCCCACGGTCCCCAGCGCCGGTGGTCGTCCCCGCGCTCGGTGGGCGGCAGCGAGCGCACGACGTCGAGGACGGTGAGCAGCTCGAAGGTGAGCTTGTTGACCCCGACGACCAGCTGCTGCCCGAGGCAGAAGGGATCGTCGTCGCCCTCGACGCAGCGGCGGAGGCCGTCCTTGCGCTGGCCGAGGCCCTGCCCCGCCTCGCCCTGCTCCGCGCCCGGCCCGTCGAGGGCGAGGTCCGCGGGCCGCGGCAGGCCCTCGACGAAGGCGAGGTCCTCGAGCGGCAGGTTCGAGAAGTTGCCGCACGCGGAGGCGGCGAGGGCGAGCCCGATCGAGGCGAGGAGCGGGAGGCGGCGCATGATCAGAACTCCAGGCGGGCGCCGAGCGAGGCGTCCAGGAAGCCGAGGGAGCGGTTCTCGTCGGCGCTGTAGACGAGCCAGCTGGTGCGGACGCGGGCGGAGAGCGCGAGCGGGCCCACCGCCGCCCAGCTCACGCCGGCGACGAGGCCCGGCGCGGTGGTGAGCAGGCCCTGCTCCCCGAGGGCCGGCTCGTCGGGGAAGCGCCGGGACATGGTGACGAGGCCGAGGCGGGCGCCGAGGAGCGGCCGGAGCCGCGCGCCCTGCCGGAACTCGGCGGCCACGGTCAGCCCGAGCGTCGCCTGCGAGAACTCGTAGGCGAAGGTGCGGCCGTCGACGGCGAGGTCGCCCCTCGTCGAGCCGAGGGCGAAGTCGGCGCCGAGGAGCCAGCCCTCGCGGAGGTGGTTGCGCAGCTCGAGGTCGACGCCGACGAGGCCGACGGTGGGGAAGTACAGCTCGCGGCTCGGCGCCGACAGGAAGGTCTGGAAGCCGCCGGTGAGCGAGAGGCCGACCCGGCGCTCCGGCACGAGGAGGTGCGCGAGCGCGCCCTTCACCGGGTCGTCGGAGAGGTCGACGTCGCGGAGCGAGGCGGGGTCGAGGGCGACGCCGCCCGACGCGGGCACGGTGACGTCGGCGAGGCGGAGCCGGTCGGCGACCCGCGTCTTGACGATGTACGCGCCGGGCGCGAGGGCGACGCGGCGCTCGACGCCGGCGGGCTTGCGCGACTCGGCGGCGACCTGCCGGCTCTCCTCCTCGACGACGACGAACGTGCCCTCGAGGGCCGGCGGGAGCACGAGCCACGAGCTCGCGGTGCGCAGCGCGGTGAGCACCACGTCGCCCTGCCCGGCGAGGTCGAAGGAGAACGTCGGGTGCTGCGGCCCCGCGGAGGTGCCGAGGGTGCCGTCGACGGTGCGGTCGTAGGCGTAGGCGTAGGCCTCGGCCAGCGTCACCTTGCCGTCGCGGGAGGCGTCGGCCTCGCCGAGCATCCCGGAGACGAGCGCGTGGGTGAAGAACGAGCCCTGCAGCTCATCGCTCTCCTGCGACTCCTCGTCGTTCGAGCTCGAGGTGAGGATGACGAGGCCGCGGGCGGCGGCGGGGCCCGGGTCGACGTCGAAGGCCGGCGCCCGGCGGGCGCCCTTGGTGCGGGTGATCGCGCCGGAGCGGCAGGCGTCGAGGAAGGCGATGCGGATGTCGGCGCCGGAGGCGGCGAGCCGCGCCTTCAGCGACGCGAGCGGCAGCGCGGTGGACCCGAGGCGGAGGTCGCCGTCCTTGGCGTGGCCCGAGTAGTAGACGAACAGCTCGGCGCGCTGCCCCTGCGCCCGCGCCGCGACCACGCCGCGCTCGGTGGCGGCGAGCGACTCGGCGAGGTCCTCGGCGCCGGCCCCGAGGAGCAGCCGCACGTCGGCCGGCGCGAGGCCGCCGAGGCGGGTGAGGGCGTCGTGGATCCGGCTCGCGTCGCGCTCGGCGTAGCGGAGCGGCCGCGTGCCCTCGCCGCCCTCGTTGTTCCCGGCGATCACCGCGAAGCGACGGACCGGCCCCCCGGGCGCGGGCGCGCCGGCGCCGCCCGCGTCGGCGAGGGCCGCGGCGGGGGCGAGGAGCGCGAGCGCGAGGAGGACGGCGGCGATCACGGCGTCGGCTTCCGGAGGAGCCGGGTCACCTGGTCGCCGCCCAGGCCGCGGAGCTTCTGCATCCGCTGCACCGAGCCGGCGCGGCGGAGCTCCGCCTCGACGGCGCGGGCGGCGTCGCG
>CAZDGH010000398.1:0-5262 GCA_964504805.1 uncultured Myxococcales bacterium
GACGAGCCGCGCCTCGACCACCGCAACCAGCACTCGCTCGTCGTCGAGGGCGCCGCCGAGTACCTGCACCGCACCAGCACCGCCGGCGCGTCGCAGCGCGGCCTCGGCCCGCTCGCCACCGTGGCGTGGGGCTTCCCGCTCACCGACGAGGGCGGCGAGGGGCTCCTCGGCGTGCGCGGCGGGGCCGGGCCGCTCGAGGCCGACGCGCTCCGGCTCGCGCCGTTCGTCGGCTACCGCGGCTACTTCGGCGACGAGGAGCTGAAGACCTTCGCCGACGCCTCGCTGTTCGCGCGGCTCCTGCCGGGCGTCGCCGCCGGCGCGCGCGTCGGCCTCGGCGCGCAGTACGACCTCTCGGAGCGGCTCGGCGTCCTGGCCGCGGGCGGCCTCGGCGTCGCGGGCGGCGGGCGGCTCCACGCCTCGTTCGATCTCGGGCTCGGGCTGCAACTGCGGTTCGGCGACGCCGGCTGAGCCGGGTTCACGGCGGGTGAATCTCCCGCGCCGGCGCGAGCGGCCGACAGCGCCCGCTCGCGCGCGGCTACGCGAGGAAGCGAGCGCGATCCAGTTTTCTCGCGCGGAAGCTTTCGCACGCGATCGCTAGCGAGTTTTTTTGACGGCCCACGCGCCTCGCTCACAATGGGTGCAGATGTAGGCGATGTCCTACACACACCACGGAGGACGCATGACCCCGATGGATCCGCCGGCCCCGCACCGCCTCACCTCGATGCTCATCCGGCTGCCGCCGCAGCTCGCCGACCAGCTCCGCGAGCTGTCCAAGAAGACCCGCGTGCGCCAGAGCGAGTACCTCCGCGAGGCGGTCCGCGACCTGCTCGCGAAGTACGCCGCGTCGCCCGAGCCCCAGCGGCGGGCGGGCTGAGGACGCGATGAACCCGATCGCACGGCTGCACCTGGCCCGCGTCCGCGTCCCGGGCCGCCTCGAGCAGGCGCTGCCGCTCGAGCGGCCGGCGCCGCGGGACGGCGCCGAGGCTGAGCTCGACGAGCTCCTCGAGCGCTACGTCCGCGCGGACTGATCGCCGCCGGGGCGATCAGTCGTCGCCGGCCTCGTCGTCGGCGACGGTGAAGAGCGGGGCCGCCGCCTGCCGGAACGGATCCTCGCCCGCCCGGTACTGCACGTCCCAGAGCGTGAGCCCGCGTCCGGGCGCACGGGCGCCGCGCCAGCGATCGCCCGCGCCCGAGACCAGGCGCGCGAGCTCCGACGGCGCGAGCCGGCCGAGGCCCGCGGAGAGCGCGACGCCGACCACGTTGCGCACCTGGTGCCGGAGGAAGCCCGGCGCCGCCAGCGTCAGCTCGTAGAGGCCCTCGGAGACCTCGGCGAGCTCGGCGCGACCGACCGTGCGCACCCGCTTGCCGACCGCCCGCGGGTGCACGAGGCAGGAGACGTCGTGGCGCCCCTCGATCGCGGCGAGCGCCTCGCGCACCGCGGCGACGTCGAGCGACGGCCGGGCGGGCAGGCCGGGGAACCCCCTCTCGTCGGGGAGCACCCACGCGAAGCGCGATTCCCAGGGCGTCGGGTCCGGCCGCAGGCACACCCGGTAGCGGTACACCTTCGCCACCGCGGAGAACCGCGCGTGGAAGCTCTCGTCCACCTCGCGGGCCGCGAGGATCGACAGCGCCCGCGGGACGAGGCGGGCGAGGCGGGCGGGGAGCGCCGCCGCGTCGCCCTCGAGCGCGCCGCGGAGCGTGATCACCTGCCGTCGCGCGTGGACGCCGGCGTCGGTGCGCCCGGCGCCCTCCACCCTGGCGGCGAGGCCGAGCCGGGCGAGCGCGGCCTCGAGGACGCCCTGCACCGTGACGAGCGGCGGCTGCCGCTGGAACCCGGCGAACGCGCCGCCGTCGTACGCGCACCCGAGCGCCCACGCTCTCCTACCCACGACTCGCTCGCACGCGGACCGGCACGGCGCGCACCGTACCGCGGCCCGGAGGGGCCGTGGTATCGTCGCGTCTCCACACGGGGAATCCACCTCGACGCGCGGCGACCTCCGTCGCCGCCTCGTACGGAGCGTGCTTTCGATGGCGGCAACGTCGGCCGGAAGGCCCGAGGGCTCCCTGGGGATCGACGTGGGCACCACCGGCGGCGAGTGGGTCTTCAAGCAGGACGGGATGCTGTTCGGCCCCGTCCCCGCCAAGGTGCTGCTCGACAAGCTCTACGGCGGCGAGGTCACCGGCGACACGCCGATCGCGCCCGAGGGCGAGGGCCAGGCGTTCAAGCGGCTCCGCGAGGTGCCGTTCTTCGTCGTCCACGTCGCCAAGGCCGAGGCGAAGCTCCGGGTCGACGGCGAGAAGCAGCGGCACGAGGCCGGCGAGCAGCGGAAGGGCCGCGCCAAGCTCGTCGCCACCGTCGTCCTCGCCCTCGCCGCCGCCGGCGGCGCCGCCTACGGCGTCTACTGGATGGTGGCCAGCCGCGCTTTCGACGAGTCGGCCGCCGAGCTCGACGACATCGCCATCGAGTCGTCGCCGCCGCTCATCACCCTCGCCGAGAACGCGCCGCGGCCGACCGACGAGGAGGAGCTGCTCGACTACGTCGACGCCGAGAAGGCGCCCGCGGGCGGCAAGCCCGCCGCCGGCACCGGCAAGCCGTCCGGCAAGCCGGGCGCGACCGGCGCGCCGTCCGGCAAGCCCGCCGTCGCCGGCGCCACCACCAAGAAGCCGTTCGACGAGGAGAACATCACCGAGACCCGCTACGACCAGGGCGCGATCAACCGCGTGGTCGAGCAGTCGAAGGCGAAGCTCCACGTCTGCCTGAAGCAGCAGGTCGGCCGCGAGCCCGGCTTCCGCGGCGAGGTCCCCATCTCCTTCACCGTCGACAACAACGGCCGCGTCGGCAAGCTCTGGCTCGACAAGCCCGGCTACAAGAGCGGCCCGCTCTTCGACTGCATGAAGGCGAAGCTCGCCGAGTGGCGGTTCCCGTCGTTCGAGGGCGAGCGGCCGAGCGTGTCGCTGTCGTTCCGCGTCGGCAAATAGCGGGAAACCAAGGCTCCAGGCTCCAGGCTCCAGGCTCCAGCAAGCAGGTCGCTCGGCGCTTCGCGCCTCGCGCAGCGGGCAACGCGCTCGCCACGCGGCGCTCCGAACCTCGGCACCGCCCTCCGGCGGAGCCGTGGTGGCTGGAGCCTGAAGCCTGGAGCCTGGAGCCCGAGGCGCGCAGCGCCGAGCTCCGGTGGTGGCTGGAGCCTGGAGCCTGGAGCCTGGAGCCCGAGGCGCGCAGCGCCGAGCTCCGGAGCCCGGAGCCCGAGGCGCGCAGCGCCGAGCCTCAGCGGCACGCGAAGTCGACGCACGCTTCGCCGGCGGGGCAGTCGGCGTCGACGGTGCACTCGGCGCCGGCGAGGCACTGGCCGCCCTGGCAGATCTGGCCGGCGGGGCAGTCGGCGTTGACGCGGCAGCCGGGGGGCGCCTGGCACCAGCCGTACTCGCAGACCTCGGCGCCGGGGCAGGAGGCGTCGTCGGTGCAGTCGCTCGGCGGGAAGAAGAAGCAGCCGCCCTCGATGCAGGTCTGGTTGACGGGGCACTCGGCGTCGGCGGCGCAGCCGCCCGGGTTCATGCAGCGGCCGTTGACGCACTGCAGGCCGTAGAGGCAATCGGCGGCGTCCCCGCAGTAGAGGACGGGGAAGCAGTGGCCGCCGGCGCAGGTGAAGCCGTCGCTGCAGTCGGCGTCCGCGGCGCAGACGTACGGCTGGCAGCTGTAGGCGTCGCAGCGGCGGCCGGCGGGGCACTCGTCGTCCGAGAGGCAGTCGGGGATCGGCCAGCAGACGGTGCCGGTGCAGAAGAGGCCGGGGCCGCAGTCGGTGTCTTCGGCGCAGGCGGGCATCGTCGAGCAGACGTCGCCGACGCAGGTCTGCGGCGCGGCGCAGTCGGCGTCGGTCGCGCACGAGACGTGCGGCGTGCAGGTCGCGGCGAGGCGATCGCAGAGCTCGCCCGGGGCGCAGTCGGCGTCGGAGCGGCACTCGCCCGGCGGGAAGCAGCGCAGGTAGACGCACTGCTCGCCGGGCGCGCACTGGGCGTCGGTCGTGCAGGTGCCCTCGAAGACGCAGGTGCCCCCGGGCCCGCAGATGCGGCCGACCGGGCACTCCCAGTGCGAGGCGCACGGCGGCTCGTGGACGCAGTGCCCCGCGACGCAGGCGGCGCCGGGGCAGTCGGCGGCGCCCGCGCAATCGGGCGCGAAGACGCAGGTGCCGTCCACGCAGGCGTGGTCCTCGCCGCAGCCGCCGGCGGCGTCGCAGGCGCCGGCCTCGCAGCGTCCCGACGCGCAGGCGTCGCCCGGCGGGCACTCGGCGTCCGAGAAGCAGCTGCCGCGGAAGACGCAGCGCTGCGCCTCGCAGCGGAAGCCGTCGGCGCAGTCGAGGTCGAGGTTGCACTCGGGCGTCGGCTGGCAGAAGCCGTAGTCGCACGACTCGCTCGGCGCGCAGTCGGCGTCGCGGCCGCACTGCCCCGGCGGCAGCGCGATGCACGCGCCGGAGACGCAGGAGTTGCCCGCGGGGCAGTCGGCGTTCGAGCCGCAGCCGTTCGGCACCACGCACTCGGTGGCGCGGCAGACGGCGCCGGGGCCCATCCACGAGCAGTCGCCGTCGGAGGCGCAGGAGAGCGGGAACCAGCAGGTGCCCGACTGGCAGCGCCACGCGAGCGGGCAGTCGGCGTCGGAGGCGCAGGTCACCGGCGCGCAGAAGCCGAAGTCGCAGCGCTCGTCCGGCGCGCACTCGTCGTCGGTGCGGCACTCGACCGCCGGGCTGCAGCTGCCGCCCTGGCAGGTCGTGCCCGGCGTGCAGTCGGCGTCGGAGGCGCACGGCTGCCACGACTGGCAGGCGCCGACGAAGCAGAAGCGGTCGGGGCCGCACGCCGCGTCGCCCGTGCAGGCCTCGCGGGCGACGCAGGTGCGGGTCAGGTACTCGCAGAGCTCGCCGGCGGCGCAGTCGGCGTCCTCGTCGCAGCCGCCGATCGAGACGCAGGCGCCGGCCGCGCACTGCGCGCCCGGGCCGCACTCGTCGTCGGAGGCGCAGCCCGGCGGCGGCACGCAGGCCCCGCCCTCGCAGAGCCAGGAGGCCGGGCAGTCGGAGGCGAAGCGGCACTCCGGCGGCGGCGGCACGCAGGCGCCGCGCTCGCACGCCTCGCCCGGCGCGCAGTCGGCGTCGCTCCCGCAGCCGGCGGGCGGCACGCAGGCGCCGTCCTCGCAGGAGAAGCCCGCCGGGCAGTCGCCGTCGGCCGCGCAGCTCCCGCGCGGCAGGCAGACGCCGCGCTCGCAGCGCTCGTCGGCGG
>CAZDGH010000399.1:0-969 GCA_964504805.1 uncultured Myxococcales bacterium
CGCGGCCACCCGCGCCCGGAGCTCCACCCGCCAGCCCTCGGGCGCCGACGGCACGCGGAGCGGCGCGACGTACGCGCCGGGGCCGGTGGGCGCCGCCGGGCCGAGCTCGCCGGCGGAGGTGGTGAGGCGGAGCCGCGCCCGCTCCACGCCGACGCCGGCCTCGTCCTGCACCCGGAGCTCGAGCCGCCCCGTCGCGCCGAGCGGGAGCGGCGCGGGCGTCACCTCGAGCGTCGCCTTCGCCGGCGGCCCGTGGGTCACCGCGATCGGCATGGTCTCCTTCGAGCGGGCGCCGGCGGCGGGGAACGTCGCCTCGAGCACGACCTCGCCGGCCCTCGGCGGCGCGGTGAACAGCGCCTCCCAGGTGCCGTCGCCCCGCGGCGCGAGCGGCGTGGCGAGGCCCTTCGGGGCCGCGAGCCGGAGCTTCGCGTCCTTCACCGGCGCGCCGAGCGGGTCGGTCGCGGCGCAGACCACCCGGGCGCGCGAGCGGCCGTCGGCCGGCAGCCGGCGCGGCGACGCGACGCAGGCGATCCGCGAGATCTCCGGGAGCGCGAGGTCGATGGTCGTCGTCTTCCTCGTGCCGAGCTTGTCGACGGTGACGCCCTGCGCGAAGCGGTGGCCGGGCGGCACGATCACCGGCACCCGGAAGCGCCCTGCCCCGTCGGCCTGCACCGGGCCGAAGGTCCTGTCGCCGATGCGAACCGTCACCTCGACGTTCGGCCGGGGCGTCGCGCCGGGCAGCTCGATGGCGCTCGCGAGCGGGACCAGCGCCCGGCCGAACGACCCGTGGGGCGAAGCGTCGTGGGGCCAGGGCGCGAACGCGGCGACGATCGCGACCTCCGGCCAGCGCCGCTCCGGGAGCACGTAGGTCGCCGCGAAGGTGCCGGGGCCGGTGCGGGTCAGCCCCTCGACCGTGCCGGTGTTCACCTCGACGACCGGCGGCCGCGCCGCGGCGTCGGGCTGGCCGTCGGG
>CAZDGH010000399.1:979-5261 GCA_964504805.1 uncultured Myxococcales bacterium
CACCGCGATCGAGAGCTTCGCGGTGCGGTCCCGGCCCTTCACCGGCGCCGGCGGATCCGCGGTGACCTCGATGCGACCGCCCGCCGCGCCGCCGACCGCGAGGGTCGCCTTCGCGGCCTCCGCCCCGCCGCCGCCCGCCTCGAGCGCGAGCTCCCGGGCGCCGTCCGGTGCCTCCAGCGCGAAGGTGGCGACGGGCCCGACGTCCGGACCACGCTTCGCGTCCCGCCCCGCGGCGCGGACCGTGATCCCCGCAGGTGGCGGCACGGCCCGCCCCGCGTCGTCGAGGGCGACGACGCCGAGCTCGACCCGGCCCGGCGCCACGGGACCCGCGGGGAGCAGCAGCTCGAGCCGCTCGGCCCGTGCCGGCGTGGCGAGGAGGAGCGCGCCGAGGGCGAGGAGCCGAAGTCGCAGGAGCCGATCCGCCGCGCGGCCTCCGGCGCTCACGTGGGAACCGCCCACGGTCGCGGGGCCTCGGGGCCACTAGGTCCTAGCAGCCCCGCGCGATAGCAGGCAACGAACGAGGTCAGTCGTCGTCGCGGCCGTGGCGATCGTCGTCGTCCTCGTGATCGTGACGATCGTCGTCGTCGTCGCGATCGCAGCCGCCGCGGTCGTCGTCGTCCCCGTGATCGTGACCGCCGGGGCGGCCGTGGTGGCCCCAGCCGTGGCCGTGGCCGTGGTGGCCCCAGCCGTGGCCGGGCGGCCGCGGCTGACCGCCGCCGACGTCGTAGATCCGGACCCGGAGCTCCGAGCCCGGCGCGCCGTTCACCTTCGCGGTGACGAGGTTGAACCGGTCGAGCCGCACCTGGGTCTCGAGGTGCCCCACGTTCTGGTTCAGCTGGTGCGGCTGCACGACCGCCTGGCGGTTGACGGTGACCCACGCGCTCGACGCCCGGTCGTTCCCGGCCGCGTCCCCGTTGTCCACGCAGACGAGGCCGGTGCCGCGGCGGGCCCCGAAGAAGCCGAGCTCGAGCCGCGGGCGACCGCGGCGGCGGACGAAGGTCTCGTCGTAGACCAGCGCCGCGCCCCGCGCCGCGGCGTCGGCGCAGGTGATCGCGCCCGCGGGCGGCGGCGGCTCCGGCTCCGGGAACGTCGCCGTGAACTCGTAGAGGAAGACGTCGAAGTCGCCGGCCGCGCCGAGCGCCTGGTACACCAGGCGGCCGCCGTGGAGGTCCTCGAACTGCGGGTTCGCGCCGGCGCTCGGCACCACGTGCGGCGTGGCGCCGGCGTCGTTCATCGTCGGCACGTGCGAGAGCAGGATCGCGCCCGACTCCTCGTAGGCGACGAAGTCGCCGGAGAGCTTCGGGAAGCCCTGGTCGCCGGCCCGCGCCAGCGTGGTGCGGGTGCCCGCCGGCAGGTCGGCGACGCGGAGATCGAGCTCGGCGGGGTTTCCGGCCGAGGGCACCAGGTAGACGACGCGATCGCCGTCGATGTCGGGCTCGCCGGTCGCGGTGAGGCCGGTCTCGGCGAAGATCACCACCGGCGCGCCGCTCGAGATGTCGGCCACCTCGACGGCCTGGCCGACGCCGTCGAAGGTCACGTACGCGATCCGCGTGCCGGAGATCGCCGGGTACACCGCCGACCGGGTGGCGTCGCCCGCCACGTCGATGGTGGCGCCGGTGTCGAGGTTGGTGGCGCGGATCCGCGAGGTGCCGGTGGCGCTGTCGTCGAAGCTGTACGCGACCCAGGCGCCGGAGACGGACGGCTCGATCTCCGCCTCGGGGCCGGTGGCCACCGGCTCGACCAGGCCGGTGGCGAACTCGTAGGACCAGACGTCGGCGCCGCCGCCGGCCGCGCCGGCGGTGCGGATCCACACCGCGAACCGATCGCCCACGTCGGAGAGGAAGTCCGCGGCGCGGGGGCCGCCGCTCTCGGAGATCGCCTGCGCCGCGCCGGCCGGGAGCTGCATCGACCAGACGTCGAGATCGGGGCCGCGGCCGTCGGTCCACACCACGCGGTCCGCGTGGACCGCGGGGCGCGTCTGGTGCGCGGGATCGCTGGTGAGGTTGGAGGTGGAGCCGGAGATGGTGGGGGCGCCCTGCGCGGCCGCGGCGAGCGGCGCCAGCGTCAGGATCGAAATGGCCGGCAGAACCAACGAGAGGAAGTGCCGCACCTGCCCTCCAATCTCGGCAGCCATCGCCGACCCGCTTCACCCGATGCTCCGGGGTGGGTCCGACGGCTTTGCGCCTCCGGGATTGCTCCCGGGTTGCCCTTGACGAGTCGAAGTGCCGACTCTGGAAGACATCGTACGGGCCTGAACCGAAGCGGTCAAGCAAGCGCTCGAAGATACATCACCCTACGTGTAGGCGACGCGTACTAGCGATCGCCCCAGAGGTCCTTGGTCTCGAACGCCGCCGGCGCGCCGCGGGTGTCGAGCTTGATCGCCGGACCTCGATCGGACGCGCGGACGCCGGAGACCGAGGAGGCCTCCACGGGCACGCGGTTCTCGCCTTCCTTCAGCACCACGACGGTGGCGAACTTCCCGTCGGCCTCGACGCGCACCGCCTTGCCGGCGACGCTCACCACCGTGCCGGGCGTCGTCTTGCCCTTCACCGCGAGCCTCGGCTGGTTCGTCGCGCCGCCGGTGGGCCACGCCACCTTGAGCAGGAGCGACGACGGCGCCGGCGCGGGCGCGCTCGGTTTCTGGCCCGGCCTCGCGATCGACTCCTCGCCCGCCTTCACCACCACCGCGCCGCCGGCGGCGCGGAAGCCGACCTCGCCGCGCTCGGTGCCGACGGCGACCGTGCCCGCGCCGTTCGAGGAGATCGCGAACGCCGCGCCGCCGCCCTCGACCTCGGCGACCGCGTCGGTGCCGCCCGCCGCGACCGAGAACGTGCGGCCCGGCATCACCTCGGCGCGGGCCATGCCGCCGCCGAGGAGGAAGCGATCGGCGGTGGCGGTGAGCTCGGTGACCTCGAAGCTCGAGGCCGGCTCGAGGCGCACGGTGTACCGGCCCTCGGCGGAGAGCGCCGCCGAGCCGCCGTCGCCGGTGCGGATCGCGTCGGACTGCGAGAGGACGTCGCCGACCGCCGCCGGCGCGAACTCGCCCTTGGCGCGACGCACCTCGACGAGACCCGTCGCCTCGGAGATGCGCAGCGTGCTGGGCGCGGGCTCCTCGACGGCCGGTGCCGGCGGCGGCGCCGCCGCGGCGACCGGCGGCGGCGCGAGCGGCGCCGGCTCGGGCAGGAACAGCCAGTAGGAGAGCGCGGGCACCGCGAGCGTCGCGGCCACGGCGAACGGGAAGATGAGCTTGCGCCTCTGCACGAGCGGGACCGCCTCCGGGAGGCCGGATGGTGGCACGACCGGGCGCCGGGCGCTACGCGGCCGGGAGCTCCACCGTCACCACCGTCCCCTTTCCCACCTCGCTGCGGACGCCGATGGTCCCGCCGTGCTCGGCGACGATCCGGTAGGTCACCGAGAGCCCGAGGCCGACGTTCGTCCACACGTCCTTGGTGGTGAAGAACGGCTCGAAGATCCGGGGGAGATTCTCGGCCGGGATGCCCTTGCCCGTGTCCTCGATCTCGAGGACGACCGTGCCCTTGCCCGCCCGCGTTCGCACCGCGATCCGCTTCTCCGGCCGCGACGCGACCGCGGTGCGCGCGTTCGCCACCAGGTGGAGCACGACCTGCTCGAGGTGACCTGCGTCGCCGCGCACCGGCGGGAGCGCCTCGGCGCCCTGCACCTCGAGGGTCGCGCCCTCGGAGGCCAGTCGCAGCGAGTCGTGGACGATCTGGCCCAGCTGCACCTGCCGGAAGTCCGGGCGCTCGCGCTGCTGCGAGAAGCGCAGCAGGCTCTGGGTGATCTCCCGGCAGCGCTGCGCGAGCCCCTCGACCTTCTTCAGCGACTCGGCCGTCTTGGGCTCGAGCTTCGCCGTCATCAGGAGGAGCTGGACGTTGCCGAGGATGCCGGCGAGGGGGTTGTTGATCTCGTGGGCGACGCCGGCGCCGAGCTGGCCGACGGCGGCGAGCTTCTGCGCCTCGATGAGCTGGGCCTGCGCGGCCTTGAGCTCGGCGGTGCGCTTCTCGACCTCGGCGCGGAGGTCGTCGTTCCAGCGCTCGAGGCGCACCCGCGCCGCCTGCAGGTCCTCGCCCATCAGGTTCATCGTCCGGGCGAGGTTGTCGAGCTCGTCGTTGCCGCGCACCGGGAGCCGGTGCGAGAGGTTGCCGCGGGCGAACTCGCGGGCGCCCGCCTCCGCGGCGCCGATGCGGCGGCCGAGGCCGCGGGCGAAGGAGAAGGCGAGGCCGAGGAGCAGCACCAGCGCGCCCGCGACCGAGATCTCCACCGC
>CAZDGH010000400.1:0-5255 GCA_964504805.1 uncultured Myxococcales bacterium
TGGTGGTGTTCTGCGCCTCGTCGAGGATGACGAACGAGTCGTTGAGCGTGCGGCCGCGCATGAAAGCGAGCGGCGCCACCTCGACCGTGCCGCGCTCGATGAGCGCCGCGGCCTTCTCGAGGTCCATCATGTCGTTGAGCGCGTCGTACAGCGGCCGGAGGTACGGGTTCACCTTCTCGGCGATGTCGCCGGGGAGGAAGCCGAGCTTCTCGCCGGCCTCGACCGCCGGGCGGCAGAGCACGATCCGCTTCACCTTCCGCTCGGCGAGCGCCGCCACCGCCATGGCCATCGCCAGGTAGGTCTTGCCGGTGCCGGCGGGGCCGACGCCGAAGACGATGTCGTTCTTGCGGATGGCGTCGATGTACCGCTTCTGGCCGAGGCCCTTCGGCGTGATCACCCGGTTGCGGTTCGAGATGTAGACGGTGTCGAGGAAGATGTCCTTGAGCGCGACGTCCTTGCCGGCCGAGAGCAGCCGCACCGCCTGGTCGACGTCCTCCGGGTAGACCGGGTACCCGGCGCGGAGCAGGCCGTACAGCTCCTTCAGCGCGCGCTCGGCGAGCGCCGCCTTCTCCGCCTCGCCCACCACGACGAAGGTGGTGCCGCGCTGGGAGATGCGGGCGCCGGTGCGCTTCTCCAGGGTCTTCAGGCTCTCGCCGTGGGCGCCGGCGAGCGTGCGGGCGAGATCGTTGTCGTCGAGCTCGAGCTTCAGCGTCGTCTCGGCCAAAACGCCTCCGGCGTCTAGCGGAACGGGGGGAGGAGCACGAACTCCGCCCCGCCGGCCCCACGACGGTAATAGTAGGGCTCGACCCACGGGTGGTGGAGATCGTCGGGCCCGAGCAGCCCCTCGGCGACCAGCTCGCCGAGCGCGTCGGGATAGGCGCCCTTCTCCAGCCGGTAGACCTGCAGGGCGGCGCGGATCCGGGCGAGCTGCGCGCCGGAGAGGAACTGCTGCGCCGCCGGGCTCGCGAACCGCGTCCCCGAGCTGCCGGAGGCGAGGGCGACGTCCTCGAGCCGCACCGTGTAGGCGAGGCCGAAGAGCATCGCCACGATCACCGCGGTCATCGCCAGCCGCGTCACCAGGGTGACCGCGCCCTCCTTCAGGCTCCGCGCGAAGTCGCCGCCGAGGCGCGCGCCGCCCTTGTCCTCCTTGAGCGGCGCGATCGGCTTCAGGTAGCCGGCGTTGACGAGGTTCAGGAGCGCCTTGCACGTCTCGAACTCGCCGAGCCGCGAGACGTCGACGAGCTTCTGCACCGGGCGTCCCGGCTCGACGATCGCGAACACGCGCCGCTCGTTCGGGCCGATGCCGTCCTTCGGCGCCTTGTCGGGCGGCGGCTCGTCGCCCCCGCCGGCCATCTCGCCGAAGGCGTCGTCGAGGGCGGCGTCGAGGTCGTCCGAGGAGGCCGGACCCTTGTCGAGGGTCTTCAGCTTCTCGAACGTCATGCCGTACGAGGTGATCTTCCGCTTGATCAGCGGCCACTCGTCGACCATCCGGAAGCCTTCCATCAGCACCGACTCGCCCCGGATCGGCGTGATGGCGTCACGGTCCCACTCGACCGTGCCCTGCTCGAACTCGTAGGTGCCGCTCTTCCAGGTGAAGAGCTTGTAGAGGGTCTCCGTGGTCTGGAGCTGCGCCAGCTCCTTGAGCCGCTCCTTGGTGATCACCCCGCGGGTGACGAGCACGTCGCCGAGCCGCTTGAGCGTGCGCTTCTGCTCCTCGAGCGCCTCCTCGAGCTGCTTCTCGGTGATGAGGTCGGCGCGGACCAGCATGTGGCCGAGCAGGTCGCGCTTCTTGCGCCCCACGTGCTCGGCGCGCACCACGTTGCCGTCGTGGAACGAGATGTGGACCTCCTCGTCCTTCGACTTCAGGTGGAGGACGCCCGTCTTCGTCTGCTGGGCGATGAGCTGGAAGATGTCGGCGATGCCGAAGTCCTTCAGCGTTCCCTTGAGCGCCATGGGCTTACGCGTCTCCCTTGAAGCCGTCGCGGACCGAGAGCGCGTAGACCACCACGCCGATCGGCACGACCAGGGCGAGCTTCCACAGCTCGGGGAGCCCGTCGAACGCGGGCCGGACGATCCCCTGGCGCTGGATGACGAGGACGCCGACCAGCGCCATCACGAAGAGGAAGGCGGCGCCCTTGAGCACGCGGCCCGAGATCACCTGCGCGGCGCCGAAGAAGGAGAGGATCCGCACCATCGCCTGCCGCCGCTGGGCGTGGCGACGCACCGCGATCTCCTTCTGCACCTTCGCGGTGGGATCCACCGCGGCCTTGCGGGCGAAGACGTTCACGCACTGCCCGCAGAGGTTGCCGCCGGAGGTCTCGGGATCGCAGCGGAGGCACACCGGGCGGCCGCACTTGGTGCAGCCGTGCGACGAGCGCACGCGGTCGGCGAGCAGCGCCAGCAGCCCGAGGACGCCGACGAGCGCGACCGGCGCCCACGGCGCGGCGCCCGCCGGCAGCGGCCCGAAGAGCCGGGAGCCGACCTGCGCGGCGACGTGCTCGGGCGACGCCGCGGCGCGGGCGAGGCCGGCGAGCTCGGCGGCGGGGAGCGACACGTCGAGCAGGTAGACGTTGGCGCGCGGGTTCCGGTCCTCGCGCTCGCCGGTGGCGTAGCGGTCGAGGAGCGTGCGATCGAGGTCGAGCGCCTTGGTGCGCGTCTCCTGCCCGAGGTTGAAGTTCACGCGGCGGTAGTGGACGCGCGAGAGGTTGAAGTACGCCGCGGCGAGGCCGGGCTCGGCGTCGATGGCCTTGGTGTAGAGCGCCTCCGCGGCGTCGAGGTCGCCCTGCAGGAAGCGCACGTTGCCGAGGTTCACCTGCGCCGCCGCCCACCGCGGGCGCTTCTCGACCGCGAGCTCGAGCAGCGCCCGCGCCTTGGGGAGGTCGCCCGTGCGCTTCACCGCCCGGGCCACCGCGAACAGCGTCTCCGGCGGCGCGCTCGAGGAGCGCGTGGCCTCCTCGAGGAGCGGCAGCTGCGAGAAGTCGCCGGCGCGCTCCACCGCGTAGAGGGCCTCCGCCGGCGTGCCGTCCCACGAGGTGGCCTCGGCGACCGCGGCGCTGGCGATCGGCATCCCGCCGAGGAGGAGCAACCACGCCGCGGCGACCGCCTTCTCGGCGCGCTCGAGGTAGAGCCAGCTCGCCGCCACCAGCGCGGCGCCGATGGCGAACGGCCCGAGGCGGAACACCACCGGCAGCGCCAGGACGATCACCGCCAGCAGCGCCGTCTGCAGCCGCGACGCCCCGCGCGGGAAGACGTGGTGGAAGTCGTGGAAGAAGTAGCGGGCGCTCTTCGCGAACAGGAGCAGCACGATCGCCGCGCCGGCGGCGAGCAGCGCCGCGGCGAGCGCCACGAAGGCGTCCGCGACGACCGGCCGCACGTAGCGGGGCTCGCGGAAGAGCGCCGCGATCGCGCGGCCCGCCGGCGGCGCCCAGGCCGCCACGTCGGCGAGGTCCGCGGCGAACCGCGCCCGGGCGAGCTGCAGGTGCGTGGCCGGCAGCGACGGCGCCAGCGCCACCGCCAGCTCGGCGCGGGCCACCGAGTCGGCCGCGCTCACGCCCTCGAGCTTGCGACTCTCGCGCACCGCGGCGACGCCGAAGGCGTGCACCTCGGCGATGTCGAGCTCCTGCAGGATGTCCGTGACCGTCGCCGCCTGCGCCGCCGCCTCCTTCGAGTCCTGCCGGAGCAGCGCCTCGCGGCGGGCCCTCCAGGCCGCCTCCAGGTCGACGACGGTGCGCGTGGGCGGCTCGATCGGCCGCGCCAGCTCCTGCGCCGCCTTCCCCTGCAGCGCCGGGTCGATCCCGACCGCGGCCGGCGGCTCGGCCGCCGCGGCGTCCGGAGGCGTCTGCCCGGCGGCGGCCTTGGCCGGCTCCGGCGGCTTCGCGGTCGCGGCCGGCGGCGGCTTGGCGGCGCCGACCCCGAACTGCTCGCGCACGCGCCGCTCCTCCGCGGCCGCCCGCTGCTTCGCCTCCTCGTCGAACCACTCGTCGCCCCAGCGCTCCTCGTCGGGCTCGACCTCGCCCGTGGTGGGAGCCTCCTCCTCCGCTTCCGGCTCCGGCTCCGCGTCCTGGGCGAAGGCGGCGGTGGGAGCGACGGCGAGGCACAGGACGAGGTGGAGAAGGAGCGCGCGTGCGGCCATCGGAACCCGGCGACGCGGGGCCTCCGAGGATTCGAGGGCTCTCCCTTGCGTCGGAGGGGAATGCTAGCACGGCGCTTTCGGTCGACCGAGAAGCGTCGCCGAGGAGGAAAGCGCGTGCCCGGAAAGCCCCTTGCCGAGACCACCACCCGCGCCGCCGAGCAGGTGACGCGCCTCGTCGGGATCATGGCGCGGCTCCGGGGCCCCGACGGCTGCCCGTGGGACAAGGAGCAGGATCACCGCTCCCTCCGGCCCTACCTCGTCGAGGAGGCGTACGAGGTGCTCGAGGCGCTCGAGGCCGACCCGTCGGGCGACGGGCGCGAGCTGTGCGAGGAGCTCGGGGATCTGCTCTTCCAGGTCGTCTTCCACGCCGAGCTCGCGCGGGAGCGCGGCGCCTGGGACCTCGGCGACGTGGCGGCGGCCATCTCCGAGAAGCTCCTCTACCGGCACCCGCACGTCTTCGCGGGACAGGCGGTCGGCGGGGCCGAGGAGGTCGCGGCGAGCTGGGTGAAGCTCAAGGCGGCGGAGAAGGCGAAGAAGAAGGGGCGCGTGGTCTCGGTGATCGACGGCGTGCCCCGGGGCGCGCCGGGCCTGCTCCGGGCGGAGCGCGTCACCGAGAAGGCCTCGCGGATCGGCTTCGACTGGCCCGACGTCGCCGGCGTCCGGGCAAAGGTCGACGAGGAGCTCGGCGAGCTCGACCGCGCAATCGCCTCCGGCGACCGCGCCGCGATCGAGCACGAGCTCGGCGACGTGCTCTTCTCCCTCGCGAACCTCGCGCGGCACCTCGCGGTGCCGGCCGAGGACGCCCTCGCCGCGGCGATCCGGCGGTTCGAGCGGCGGTTCCTCTGGCTCGAGGCGCAGCTCCACGCGCGAGGCGTCGAGCCGGGCGCCGCCGCCGACGCGGCGACGCTCGACGCGCTGTGGATCGAGGCGAAGGCGCTCGAGCAGGCCGGGAGGCTCCCCTGAGGGGGCGCCACGGTTTCGCCACAGCTTCTGTGGAAAGGCTGTGTGGATAGCGGCCGCCCGATCGGTCTCGGGCCGCTTTTTCCGCGATCGAACGTTGGTGGCTGCATCCCGCAGCAAGGCCGAACGCTCGGGGATCACGTGGCTTGTCGGCCGTTTCCAA
>CAZDGH010000401.1:0-5255 GCA_964504805.1 uncultured Myxococcales bacterium
GCTGCCCCGCCGCCGCCGGCCGCCCCGGCCGCGCAGGCCGCCGCCGCCGACGACAAGAAGCCGGCCCCGCCGGCCGCCGGTGCGACGACCAAGGAGGAGCCGAAGAAGGACGCCGGCGCCACCGCGTCGACCGCGACCGCCCCCGCCGCCGAGGAGAAGAAGGCCATCGGCATCGGTGGTGGCGCGAAGAAGGAGGAGGCCGCTGCTGCCGCCCCGAAGGCCGAGGAGAAGAAGGGCATCGGCATCGGCGGTGGCGCGAAGAAGGAGGAGGCCAAGAAGGACGCGAAGAAGGAAGAGCCGAAGAAGAAGGGCATCGGCATCGGCCGCTAAGCGTCGCTCGGAGCTTCGCTCCACACGCGGGCCGGCCGTCCTCGGGACGGTCGGCCCGTGCCGTTTCTCGGAGGGCGTACGTGAAGCGTGACAAGGACCACATCGCGCTCTCCGACGAGCACAACGCCAAGGGCATCGAGCTCGCCGACCACGGCATGCTCGACGAGGCGATCCGCGAGTTCAAGAAGGCGATCGAGCTCGACCCGGACTCGGCCCACGCCCACGACAACCTCGCCACGGTCTACTCGGAGAAGCGGCAGTTCCGCGCCGCGGTCGAGGAGTACCTGGCCGCGATCCGGCTCGAGCCCGACTCGCCGACCGCGCACTACAACCTCGCCTGCTTCCTCGCCACCCACGGCCCCGACATGGCGATCGAGGAGTACCGCGAGGCCATCGAGCTCGATCCCGAGTACCCGGACGCGCACCTGAACCTCGGCCTCACCCTCGCCGATCAGGGGCAGGTCGAGGAGGCGATGAAGGAGCTGCAGCGCGCCATCGACCTCGCGCCGGAGGATCCGTTCCCGCGACACGAGCTCGCGGCGCTGCTCATGGACGAGGGCGACTACCGCGCCGCGATCCAGCAGCTCAAGGAGGTCGTGCGCCTCGACCCGAAGATCTTCGAGGCGCACCTCGACCTCGGCATCTGCTTCGCGCAGAAGGGCTTCTACGCCGAGGCGGAGAAGGCCTACGAGAAGGCGAGGGCCCTCAACGCCGACGACCTCCTGCTGCACTACAACCAGGCGGCGCTCTACGCGCTCTGGGGCCGGCCTCAGGAGGCGATCGAGCACCTCGGCAAGGCGCTGGCGCTCGACGGCGACAAGGTCCGCGCGTGGCTGGCGACGGACCCGATGTTCGACAGCCTGAAGGGCACGCCGGCGTTCGAGGCCCTGCTCGGCTGACGCCGCGCCACCCGCGCGAGGACCTCGCGTGCGGCCGGCCCGTTGCCCAGCGGCTCCCGGGTGCCCACGTTCGAGGCGTGGGCGACGTCCGGATCGAGGGGATCTGCAAGCGGTTCGAGCGTGCCGACGTCGGCGTCCAGGCGCTGCTCGACGTGAACCTCCACATCGCGCCCGGCGAGTTCGTCTGTCTCCTCGGGCCCTCGGGCTGCGGCAAGACGACGCTGCTCAACATGATCGCCGGCCTCGACGCGCCGGACGCGGGCCGGATCCTCGTCGGCGGGCGGGAGGTCCGAGGGCCCTCGCCGTCGCGGGCGGTCATCTTCCAGGAGGGCGGGCTCTTCCCCTGGCTCACCGCGTGGCAGAACGTGGAGTTCGGGCTCAAGCAGCGCCGGGTCGAGGCGGCGACGCGCCGCCGCCGGGCGTTCGAGGCGCTGGCGCGGGTCGGCCTGCCGGGCTCCGAGTACCGCTACCCGCACGAGCTCTCGGGCGGGCAGCGGCAGCGCGTCGCCATCGCGCGGGCGCTGGTGCTCGAGCCCGACGTGCTCCTCTGCGACGAGCCGTTCTCGGCCCTCGACGCCACCACGCGGAGGCAGCTCGCCGCCGATCTGATCACGCTCTGGCAGCAGACCCGGATGACGGTGGTCTGGGTCGAGCACAACACCTACCTCGCGCCAGTGCTCGCCGATCGCGTGATCGTCTTCGCGACGAACCCGGGCCGCGTGGTCGACGAGGTGCGGATCCTGCTCGAGCGGCCGCGGCGTGCGAGCGACCCGCGGGTGCTGGCGATCGGCGACTTCCTCACCGACTGGCTCGAGGCGCAGCACGGCCTCGCCGAGGGCGCGGCGGTGCGGCTCCCGCGGGCCCCGGCGGGCGCCGACGTGCGGGCGCTGCCGCCGCCCCGCGGGCTGCCGGCGCCGACCCCGCACCGCGTGCTGCACTAGCGAAGCCTAGTGGAGCTGCGCCCACGCGGGCCGGCGCGCCACGCGCGGGACCGCGGCGCGGCCGCGCCCGGGGCGCCCGGACCTGCGGGCGATCCGCCTGCCGGCGAGGGCGAGCGCGGCGAGCGGGAGCGCGAGGGCCGCGAGCTTCTTGCCGTGGTGCGCCCACGAGTCCACCCGGTCGGCGAACAGCAGCACCAGCCAGTGCCGCACCAGGTGATCCGGGTAGGCGTACGCCTGCCGGCGGAGCGCGCCGGCGAGGCCGCGGAGCGGCACCGCGGTGGAGAACACCGGCGGCATCGGCTTGCCGGGGCGGCCGTGCCTCGGCGCCGACGGCGTGCCCTGTTGCCGCGACGGCGGGACCCTCGCGTTCGGCCACGGCGCCGGCGGCCGGTTCCGCTGGTAGCCGGGGCGCCGGGAGAGGTCGAGGTCGATGCCTGCGAACGGCGGCTTCTGCACCATGGCGTGGCTCCGCTAGTGGAGGTCGCCGTTCGGGAAGAGGGCGACCTTGATGCAGCCGTCTTCCTTGCGGGCGAACGTGTGGTACGCGGCCGGCGCCTCCTCGAGCGACACCCGGTGGGTGAAGACGGCCTTGGCGTCGATGCGACCGGCGCGGATGTGCTCGAGCAGCCGCGGCGCGTACCGCTTCACGCTGCACTGGCCGGTGCGGATCGTCAGCGCCTTGTTCATGGCCGTGCCGAAGTCGACCCAGTTGAACGGCGGGCCGTAGACGCCGACGACCGAGACCGTGCCGCCCTTCCGCGTGGCGTGGAAGCACCAGTTCAGCGCCTGGGCGGAGCCGCCCTGCAGCTTGCCGTAGACGCCGGTCGCACGCTGGAGCGCCGAGCCGGCGGCCTCGCAGCCGACCGCGTCGATCGAGCAGTGCGCGCCGCGGTCCTCGGTGAGCGCCTTGACGGTGGCGACGACGTCGACCTCGCGGAAGTCGAGCGTCTCCACCTGGGCGAAGCGCCGCGCGAAGGCGAGGCGGTAGGGCACGTCGTCGACGGCGATGACGCGTCCGGCGCCGAGGAGCCACGCGCAGCGCATCGCGTAGAGACCGACCGGGCCGGCGCCGAAGACGACCACCGTCTCGCCGCCGCGCAGGTCGCACATCTCCGCGGCCTGGTAGCCGGTGGCGAGCGCGTCGGTGACGGGCAGGGCGTCGAGGTCGTCGAGCTCGTCGGGGATGGGCTCGGCGTCGACGCCGATGAACGGCACCCGGACGTACTGCGCCTGCCCGCCGTCGTAGCCCCCGGTCGTGTGCGAGTAGCCGTAGACGCCGCAGGCCAGGTCGCTCGCCGGGTTGGTGCTCTCGCAGCAGGAGGTGAGGCCGCGCTCGCAGTAGTGGCAGCCGCCGCAGAAGATCTGGAACGGCAGCAGCACGCGGTCGCCCGGCTTCACGCCGGTCACCTCCGGGCCGAGCTCCTCGACGGTCCCGGTGAACTCGTGGCCGAAGGTGCTGCCGACGCGGGTGTCGGGGACGAGGCCGTGGAGGAGGTGGAGATCGGAGCCGCAGATCGCCGCGGCCCGCACCTTGACGATGCCGTCCTGCGGGTGCTCGATGCGCGGCTCGGGCTTGTCCCGCACCGCGACGCGGTACGGGCCTTCGTAGGTCAGGGCTCTCATGCCCCCGACGTTGCGCACGGCCGGGGCGAGCGGCGGGCTCGCCCCGGGGCCGGGCCGCCGCGCCCTAGGCGGCCTCGAAGTAGGCGATGGCGCGGGCGCCGACGATGCGGGTCACCGTGCGGTTGGCGAGCACGTTGAGGCCCAGGCCGATGCCGAACGGGATCGCGTTCAGGATCGCCTTGGGGCCGAGCTTGAGGCCGAGCAGGCGGAAGATGAGGAAGACGAACCGGGCGACGTTGCCCGAGAGGATCTTCCGCACCGCCTTCACGAAGGCCTCGGTGCCGAGCCGCTTGCCCGTGAACTTGCCGACCTCGGCGAGCGTGCCGACGCCGGCGATGACGAGGCACGCGGTCCGCTCCTCGTCGACGGTGATGTCGCGGCCGTAGGCGAAGGCGATCGCCTGGACCATCTCGATCTCGTACTTCATCGAGAGGGCGGCGTCGGCGATGGCGGTGCCGAAGGCGCCGACCACGGTGCCGAGGCCGGGGACCACGCCGGCGAGGGCGCTCGCGCCGCCGACGAGCATGGTGCGGCGGCCGTAGCGATCGACGAGCTTCTCGGCGACCACGCGGGAGAGCTGCGGGCCGCGGAAGTCGCGGCGGTACTTCACCCGGAGCTTCTCGACGTCGAGCTTGATCTGCTCGGGGTCGGCCAGGATCTTCTCGATGGCCTTGAGGAGCGCGGGCTTCTCGCCCTCGGCGCCGCCCTCGTCGCCGAGGTCCCGGGTGAAGCGCTCGGCCTCCGCCTCGGCGGCCTCGTCGGCCTCGTCGGCCTCGTCGTCGTCGTCGCCGCCGCGGGCCTCGGCCTCCTCGTCGTCGCCCTCGTCCGAGGTCTCCTCGTCGAGCTCCTCGTCCTCGCCGGCGGCCTCGTCCTCGCCGTCCTCGAGGTCCTCGAGCTCGTCGAGCGCCTCGTCCTCGCGCTCGGCGCGGGCGCCGTGCTTACCGCCCTTCGGCTGCGGCCTTCCCTTGGGTACCGACATCGGCTCCTCCTCGCGCGTTCGACGGGCCGCCACGGCCCGGGCTATCGTCCGGTCGTGGCCGACCGTCCCATCCGCATCGTCATCGCCGACGACGACCTCGCCCTCGCCGGGATCCTGGCACAGGACGCCAAGCGCCGGGGCATCGAGGCCATCGTCGCCGACGACGGCGCCTCCGCCCTGTCGCTGGCCTCCACCGAGGCCCCCGACGTGGTCATCCTCGACTGCCTGATGCCGAAGCTCGACGGCCGCGACGTCTGCGCCGCGCTGCAGGAGAACGAGCGCACGCGGCACATCCCGATCCTGATGATGTCCTCGCTCGACGAGGACTCCACGCGGCGGGTCTGCCTCGAGCTGGGCGCGGCGGACTTCGTGAGCAAGCCGTTCGTCCTCGAGCAGGTGTTCGGCAAGGTGCGCCGGCTGGCGCGCAGGTAGGCCTACGCGGCCGGCGCCCCGGCGGGGCGTACCGCCGGCGCGGGGGGCGGT
>CAZDGH010000402.1:0-5230 GCA_964504805.1 uncultured Myxococcales bacterium
CGGACCGTGGCGATCGCGTCCTCGCGCTTGAGGTCGAGGGCGCGGAAGGGCACGAAGCGCTCCCGCGCCGCGGGAGCCAGCCGGGCCGCGTCGAGCACCGCCGGCCAGGTCCGCGCCTGGTAGAAGAGCGCGACCGCCGCGGCCACGAGCCGGCCCGCCTCGCCCCGGGTGATCGCCCGCGCCCGCTGCGCCTCGGCCGCGGCGTGCCGCACGTTCACGAGCGGCACCGTCAGCGGCCGGTGGCCGTGCTCGGCCGAGGCGTGCAGCAGCGCCACCTCGCCGTCGTCGACCACGTCGCCGTCGCGGTACCAGCCGAAGATCGTCCCGATCCCGATCATCCCCTCGCCGGCGAGCTCCGCGGCCCGGAGCGCGCCCATGCTCGCGCCGCCGAACACCGCCACGCCCTCGTCGAGGGCGGCGAGCACCTCGTGGTGCCACACCGAGGGCAGCGACTCGAAGACGCCGTCGACGAGCGCGATCGCCCGCGGCCGCAGCGCGAGCGCGCGCCACAGATCGCCCTGCCGCGCGGGCGGGAGCACGCGGCAGCCCGGCGCGAGCGCGCGCGCCTCCGCCGCCGGGAGCGAGGGACCGAGGAACGCGACGATCACAGGAGCCCCGACATCGACATCCCCGGCACGATCGCCTTGACCACGTGCACGCCGGCGCCCGGCGGCGCCAGGTCCACCACCGCGACGCGCCGGTGGCCGGCGGCGGCGAGCCTGCGGAGGACGAGCGCGATCCCGGCGCGCGGCGTGCGCACGCGAGGGAAGCTCGGCAGCGCCGACGCGGCGCGCCCCGGCCGCGACCGGGCGAGGGCGCGACGGAGCCGCGCGACGTCGGCCGCCGCCGCCGGGACCACGTCCTCCCGCGCGCCGTGGATGTCGGTGAGCCGCGACTGCGCCGCCTCGAGCAGCGCGCCCGAGAGCGCCTCCTCCCGGGTGAGGCCGGCGGCGTAGCCCGCGGTGAGCGGCACCGGCCCCTCCTCCCGGTCCACGAGCAGCGCCGCCGCGACCGGCAGGCCGACGTGGCCGGAGAGGTCGAGCAGGTGCACGTCGAAGCCCGCGGCCCGGAGCGCGTCCGCCCGCGCCGCCACCGCCGGCGCCGCCGCGAGCGACGCCGGCGCGAGGAGCCGCTCGGCCAGGACGCGGCCGGTGAAGCCCGACGGGATGGCGCGGGCGAGCTGGTCGCGCTCCACCACCTCGACGAGGCCGTGGAGCACCGCGCGATCCCGCTCCGGGTGCGCGCCCATGCCGTTCGAGCTCCAGGCGATCACCGAGGGGCCGAGGAGCGGCGCGCCCGAGGGCGGGCAGAACACCGCGTGCGCCGGCACCCAGATGGCCTCGCCCGTCGCCGCGTCGTGGCCGTCCACCCACGAGTACCGCGTCTCCGGCCGGGCGAGCCGGGGCGCCACCACGTGCCCCGCCGAGCCGAGCCGCTGCGGCGCCCACGCCTCCGCGCCCCGCGCCTCGAGCTCCCGCCGCGAGCCGAAGCGGAGGCGCGCCGGCTCCACCGTCTCCGCCGCCCAGAGCTCCGCCGCCTCGAGCGCCGCGCCGGCGACGGCGCGGGCGAGCGTCTCGCCCTTGCCGTTCGCGACCTGCACCAGGTGGCCGCCGGGCCGGATCGCCGAGGCGACCTCGACGCCGGTGCGATCGAGCCCGGTGAGGCGGCCGATCCGGCTGACGCCGATGCGCGCGAGCAGCGACGCGGGCAGCCCCGCGCGCGCCGCCATCGCCCGGAGCCCGCCGGTCACGGGTCGTAGGCGCAGCGGAACCCGGTGGTGGAGTCGAACTCGTCGGGCGCCCGGGCGTCCTCGCGGAACGTGGTGGTGAGGTGCTCGCCCGCGTAGTCGAAGCTGCCGCCGCGGCGGACCCGCCGCGTGCCCGTGTCGGGCCCTGGCGGATCGGTCACGGGGCCGCGCTGGTACTCGGTCTCCGAGAACCAGTCGTTCACCCACTCGATGGCGTTGCCGGAGAGGTCGAGCACGCCGTAGGGGCTGGCGCCGCCGAGCCGCCGGCCGACGCGGCCGCGATCGGCGCCGCAGTTGCGGAAGTTGGCGCGGGTGCAGTCGGGGTCGTCCTCGCCCCAGGGGAACTTCCGGCCGTCCTCGCCGCGCGCCGCCTTCTCCCACTCGGCCTCGCTGGGCAGCCGGCCGCCCTTCCACGCGCAGTAGTCCCAGGCCTGCTCCCACGTCACCCACGTCACCGGGTGCTCGGGCTCGCGGTCGTCGGTGAGCAGCTCGGGCATCGAGCACGCGCCGGCCTCGACGCAGGCGCGGTACTCGACCTGCGTCACCTCGAGCACGTCGATCCGGAAGGCGGAGAGCGTGACCTGGTGCTGCGGCCGGTCGGGGCCGTCGCCGCCCTGCGTGCCCATGAGGAACAGGCCCGCCGGGACCTCCACCGAGCACGCGCCGCAGACCTCGAGCGGCCCGCAGGTCGCGACCTCGCCGGCCTCGGGGCAGGCGCCGCAGCTGCCCGCCTCGCACGCGGCGCCGACGGGGCAGCGCACGTCGCACGAGCCGCAGGCGAACGGGTCCGAGGCGAGATCCCGGCAGCTCCCGTCGCAGAGCACCTGGCCGGCCGGGCAGCACGTGCCGTCGACGCAGGCCTCGCCCTCCGCGCACGCGTGGCCGCAGCGGCCGCAGTGCGCGGCGCTCGACGCGGTGTCGACGCAGGCGTCGGCGCAGACCGAGGGCGTCTCCGACGGGCAGCAGGCGCCGTCGTGGCAGGAGACCCCGCCGGGACACGCCTCGCCGCAGGCGCCGCAGTTCGCGGCGTCGGTGAGCACGTCGACGCAGCTGCCGCCGCAGTCGGTGCGGTTGCCGCACGAGCCGGCGACGACGCAGGTGCCGCCGTCGCAGCGGCCGCCGGGGCAGTCGGCGTCGGAGGCGCAGCCGGGGGCGTCGGGCTCGCTGCAGGCGGCGGCGAGGAGGAGGGAGCCGAGGAGGAGGGCGCGGCGCACGGTACGAGGATGCCACGGGACCGGCCTCTCCGGGGGGCGACCGCGGCCGGGGCCGAGAAGGGCCGACCCGCCGCGGAGGGTTACGCCCCCGCCGGTGCCGCCGCAGCTTCGCGCGCACACCCGAACCGGAGGTTCCATGGCGCTCGATCTCCTGCGCGACAAGGGCACGCCCTTGTCCCGACAGTCCTTCACGTGGCGCGAGCTGGTGCAGCCGCCGCACTCGAAGCTCGACGACGACGCGATGACCCGCGTGCGGATCATCCTCATGAACGGCATCGAGTCCGAGGCGAACCGCTTCGGCCACGCCGCGGCGCGGTTCAACGCCGACCTGCAGCCGGTCCTCGCCCAGGTGCGCCGGGTCGAGCAGCACCAGCAGACGATGGTGAACTGGCTCCTGCCGGCCGACCTCGACCCGCTGGAGACGACGCTCGCCTTCGAGCAGGTCGCGATCGAGGTCACCGCCGCGGTCGCCCGCCGGGAGCCCGACGCCTACCAGGCCCAGGTCTACCGCTTCGGCCTGCTCGAGGACTTCGACCACCTCTACCGGTTCTCGGCGCTCTACGACCGGCTCTACGGCAAGGACCCGAACAACGTCCTCCAGTCGTACACCGACATCCTCCCGGGACGCCCGACCTCGATCGAGCACCGGAGCCCGCTCGACGACCTGCGCACGAGCTACGACCGGCTGCGCGCGGCGCCGATCACCAAGCTGCACGCGGCGACGATCACCGCCGCCGAGAACCAGACCCACGACTACTACATGACGATCGGGCCGATGTTCGCCGACCCGACCGCGCGGATGCTCTACGCCGAGATCGCCTCGATCGAGGAGCAGCACGTCACCCAGTACGAGTCGCTCGCCGACGCGTCGGAGACGTGGCTCGAGAAGTGGGTGCTCCACGAGGCGAACGAGGTCTACCTCTACTGGTCGTGCGTCGAGGCCGAGACCAACCCGCGGATCAAGGCGATCTGGGAGCGGATGCTCTCCTACGAGCTCGGCCACCTCCGCGTCGCCGTCGACGCCTTCCAGCGGGCCGACGGCCGCGACGTCACCGAGATCCTCCCGCAGCGCCTCCCCGAGCCGCTCCCGTTCGAGTCGAACCGCGCCTGGATCCGCAAGGTCCTCGCCAAGGAGGAGACGCTCCGCACCGTCGGCGCGGAGTTCGTCGACCGCGACGAGCTGCCCGACGACAGCCCGTCGCTCGCCTACGCCGCGCGGATGAACAAGGACGGCTCGCCGTCCGAGCTCGTCGCCGCCGGCTACCGCTACCGGCCCGGCACCGAGCTGGTCATCCCCGAGGAGCCGCGGATCGCGCACGAGAAGCGGACCGGCCGGGCCCGCACCGAGAGGAGGCCGTCGTGAAGGACACCATGACCATCGGCATGAACCGCACCGGCGTGGCCACCGCGCCGCGCTTCGCCAAGGAGCTGTTCCAGGTCGAGGCGATGACGGTCCCGAGCGCGCGCGGCGACGAGTCCGAGCTCGCCAAGGTCCGCGCCGCCTTCGCCTCGGACGAGAACGTCGGCTCCGTCCCGCCGCCGCTCACGCCGAAGGGCCTCGCCAAGACGGTGCTGCAGGCGATGCGCGGCGAGAAGGGCGCCGCCCTCGTCGACAAGCTCGGCGAGCGGCTCGCCTTCGAGCGGCAGGGCACGCGGCTCTACGAGGGGATCATCGCCAAGCACGCCATCTACGGCAGCTGGCCGGGCGGGCCGACGCACGGCGAGCTCGTCACCATCCGCGACGAGGAGAAGCTGCACTTCGAGCTGCTGGTGAAGGCGCTGCGGGAGCTCGGCGGCGATCCCACCGCGATGACGCCGTCGGCCGACGTCGCCGCGGTGATCGGCAAGGGGATCCCGGAGGTGATCGCGGATCCCCGCACCGACCTCCGGCAGTCGCTCGAGGCGATCCTCGTCGCCGAGCTCGCCGACAACGCCTGCTGGGAGAGCCTGGCGGCGATGGCGTCGGGCATGGGCCACACCGAGCTGGTGTCGCTGTGCCGCCGCGCCATCGCCGACGAGGCCCGGCACCTCGCGCTCGTCCGCGGCTGGATCTCGGCGGGGCTCGAGGCGGTGAGCGGCGCCGAGCTGCGGATGCCGCCGATGGCCTCGGCGCGCCTCGCGGCGGAGCCGCCGGCGGAGCGTCCGGCGAAGCGTCCGGCGAAGCGGCGTGGCTCCGCGGCGAAGTCGCGGGGCGCCGGCGCCCGCGGCAGGCGCCGGTAGGGAGCTCGCGCGGGCGGCCGGCGCCCTCCGCCGGCCGCCCGCGCGCGTC
>CAZDGH010000403.1:0-5229 GCA_964504805.1 uncultured Myxococcales bacterium
GTCCTCCGGCGGGGGCGGCGGCGGCGGCGCGTCCTGCGCTCCCGCCGCGAGCGGTGCGAGGAGGAGCGCGGCGAGGAGGGCGGCGGCAAAGCGGTGCATACGGATTCCTCGGGACTTGCCCGCGTGTGCGTGTGAGGAGGAGGCGCGACGCAAGGGGGGGAGCGTACCCAGAACGTGGGGGTGCGTCCACGCTACGTCGGTGATCGCCAACACCGCGGGCGCCTTGACCCTCTCGCCGTCGCGCCGCTAGCGTCGAGCACGCTCCCTGACGCGATCGATCCGATGCCCGGCAAGTACCTGACCACCTTCGAGGCGAGCCGGATCCTGGGGGTCTCCCTCCCCACGGTCGTCAACTGGATCAAGGCGCACCGGATCAAGGCCCACAAGACGCCGGGCGGGCACCGCCGGATCGCGCGCGAGGACCTCCTCGCGTTCCTGAAGCGCTACCAGATGCCGGTGCCCGGCGAGCTCGAGGCCGGCGACGACGCGAAGCTGCGGGTCCTCTCGGTCGACGACGACGCCGACGAGCGCGAGCTGGTGCGGGCGCGGCTCGAGCCGGCGGGCTTCGCGGTGGAGACCGCGTCGAGCGGCTTCGAGGCGGGCCTGCTCGTCCGCACGTTCCGCCCCGACGCGGTGCTGCTCGACCTGATGATGCCCGGCATGGACGGCTTCGCGGCCATCGCCGCCCTCCGCCGCCTCGACGAGACCGCCGACGTGCCGGTGATCGCCTGCACGGCCCGGGCGGACGAGGAGGCGGCCCGCCGCATCGTCCAGGCCGGCTTCGCCGCCCACCTGGTGAAGCCGTACCCGGGCGAGGCGCTGGTGGGGGAGCTGCTCCGGCTGCTCCGCCCCCCGGAGCCCCGGGTCGCCCGGCGCGGCAGGTAGCGGGGCCCCCGCATCCCCCCTAGGATCCACGGAACCCCGCCGCCCGCCCCGCGGTCCCAGCCGGGACGCGGCCCGAGGGCCGAGCCCACGATGAAGCGCGCCGGAACGACCTTGCTCGCCGCGACCCTGCTGACCGGCGCCTGCGCCGCGGGCCGCGCCGATCGGCCGCCGGCCGATCCGGAGGCGATGCGCGAGGCGGCGCAGGGCGCGCGGACCATCGACCGCTACGCCAGCTCCCGCGCCTACCTGCACTACCTGAACGCGCGCATGCACGAGGCGACCGGCGACCACGACGCCGCGCTGGAGGAGCTGAAGCTCGCCGTCGTCTACGACGACGAGGCGGCGGAGCTGCGGCTCGCGCTCGGCTGGCTCTACGCGCGGCTCGACGTGCTCGACAAGGCGGAGGCGGAGGCGCGACGGGCCGAGCGCCTCGACCCTCGCTCCCACGGCGCGAAGCTGCTCCTCGGCAAGCTCCACGCCGCCCGCGGCCGCCGCGCCGAGGCCGCCGCCGCGCTCGAGCAGGCGATCGGCCTCGCCCCCTCGGAGGAGGAGGCGTACCTCTCGCTCGTGCGCCTCCACGCCGAGGCGGGCGAGCTCGCCAAGGCGGAGAAGGTCGCGGCGCGGCTCGCGAAGGTGCAGCCGAACGAGGCCGAGGCGTACCGGCTGCTCGCCCGCGCCGCGGTGGACCGCCGCGACGCGGCGGCGGAGGAGCGCCACCTGCGCGAGGCGGTCGCCCGCGATCCGTGGGACTTCGCCTCGCTCCTGAAGCTCGCCGCCCTGGCGGAGGCGAAGGCCGACCGCGGGCGGGCGGAGGCGGCGTACGAGGCGATCCTGCGCCGGGATCCCGATCACGCAGAGGCGCTCCTCGGCGCCGCGCGGCTCGCGCTCGGCCGCGACGACGAGGCCGCGGCCCGCGCCTACCTCTCGCAGCTCCTCGCCGGCGCGGGGGAGGGCCGCGACGTGCGGCTCCGCGCGGCGCTGGCGTGGTTCGCCGCCCGCCACTACGAGGAGGCGCTCCTGCTCCTCGACGAGGCGGAGCGGCAGCGCCCGGGCGACCCGCGCACGGCCTACTACCGCGGCCTCGTCTTCGAGGGCCAGCGCCGCTACGCGGACGCCGCCGCGGCGTACCTCTCGGTGCCGAGGAGCTCGCGCGAGCTCGGCGGGCAGGCCCGGGTGCGCGCGGCGAACGCGCTCTCGCTCGCGGCGCGGCACGACGAGGCCACCAGGCTCCTCGAGGGCCTCGTGCTGGCGCGCGAGCGGGGCGCCGACGCCTTCGCGTTCGTGCCCGACGTCTTCCGCCGCGCCGGACGCGTGGCCGACGGCGTGCGGCTGCTCGAGCGCGCCGGCGGCGACCGGACGTCCCCCGACCTCGCGGTGCCGCTCGCCCGCGCGCTCCACGACGGCGGGCGGGACGCCGAGGCGGAGGCGCTCCTCCGCGGCGTGCTCGAGAAGGCGCCGGTCGAGGAGCGTGCGACCTTCGCCCTCGCCGCGATCCTCGAGCGCCGCGGCGACGTCGACGGCGCGGTGGCGCTGATGCGCCGCCTCCTCGCCGCCGATCCCGAGAACGCGTCGGCGCTGAACTTCATCGGCTACGTCTGGGCCGACCGCGGCGTGCGGCTCGACGAGGCCAAGGCGCTCCTCGACCAGGCGCTCGCGCTCCGTCCCGACGAGGGCGCCTTCCTCGACTCGATGGGGTGGCTCCTCCTGCGCCGCGGGGACGCCCGCGGGGCGGTGACGTGGCTCGAGCGCGCCCTGGCGCAGTCGCCGGGCGAGCCCGAGATCCTCGATCACCTCGCCGAGGCCTACGACAGGGCGGGGCGGAAGGCCGACGCGCTCGAGGCGTGGACGCAGGCGCTCGAGGCGCTCGGCCGCGATCCGGACCCGCGCGTCCGGGCGTCGGTGGAGGCGAAGCTGAAGCGCGCCCGCGCCGGCTCCGCCCTCCGCCGGCCGCCTCCCGGACGTTGACCGGCCGGATCGCGGTCGGTACCGTCGGCGCGTGGATCCCACCGTCACCCATCGCGAGGGCTTCTTCGCGGCCAAGGACAACCTGCGGCTGTACTGGCAGTCCTTCGCCCCGCCGGAGCCGAAGGCCCACGTCGGCGTCGTCCACGGCTACGCCGACCACTCCGGCCGCTACCTGCCGCTCTTCGAGCACCTCACCGCCCAGGGCTACGCCGCCCACGCGGTGGACTACCGCGGCCACGGCCAGGCCGACGGCCGCCGCGGGCACTGCGACGCCTTCGGCGACTACGTCGGCGATCTCTCGCTGTTCGTGGAACGGGTGGCGGCGGAGGCGAAGGGCAAGAAGCTCTTCCTCCTCGGCCACTCGCACGGCGCGCTGCTGCTCGCGCGGTGGCTGCTCGAGAAGCCCGCGGTCGACCTCGCCGGCGCGGCCTTCACCTCGCCGTACCTGAAGCTCGCGCTCACGCCGCCGGCGCTCAAGGTCGCCGCCGCGAAGCTCGCCGGCAAGCTCGTGCCGTGGCTGCCGATCAAGAACGAGCTCACCGTCGACCAGCTCACCCGCGATCTCGACGTGCGCCGGGCCACCGACCGCGACGCGCTCTACAACCGCACGGTGACGCCGCGCTGGTTCTCGGAGTCGAACCTCGCGCAGCTCGAGGTGATCCGCCGGGCGTCCGAGCTCTCGCTCCCCTCCCTGGTGCTGGTGCCGGAGGCGGACTCGATCGCGGACCCTGCCACCATGAGGGCGTTCTTCGAGTCGCTCGGCGCGAAGGACAAGACGCTGCACACCTACCCGGACGCCTACCACGAGCTCTTCAACGAGGTGCCGGAGACGCGGAAGGCGGCGCTCGGCGACCTCTCCTCGTGGCTCGCGGCGCACGTGTAGAACGCGTCGACGAGCGAAGTTTCCAGTCGTTGACACCACGAAGAGCGCGGCGATACTCTGCCGCGCATCTCGCACAACGAAGCCCGCGCGCCGCGCCAGCAGCTCCGGCGCTGGCTCTCGCGCCCGGAGGCACCGATGGCAGACCAGCCCACCGGCGTGATCGGCCGGGGAATCCAGGTGAAGGGAAACCTCTCCGGCTCCGGCGACGTGATCGTCGAAGGCCGGGTCGAGGGCAACGTCACGCTCAAGGACGGCTTCACCGTCGAGGAGGGCGGCCAGGTCCGCGCCGACGTCGAGGCGTCGGCCGTGAACGTCCACGGCGAGATGGTCGGCAACCTCGACGTCCACGACCGCGTCCGGATCACCAACGGCGCGAAGCTCGTCGGCGACATCCGCGCCCCCAAGGTCATCCTCGAGGACGGCGCTCGGTTCAACGGCTCCATCGAGATGGAAGTGAAGCTCCCCGAAGGGATCTAAGACATGGCGAACACGGTCATCGGGAACACCATCGTCGTCGACGGCGAGATCTCGGGCGACGAGGATCTGGTCATCCGGGGCACGGTGAAGGGCAAGATCGCCCTCAAGGAGTCGCTGTTCATCGAGGGCACCGGCGTCGTCGAGGCCGACATCGAGACGCAGAACGTGGAGATCGGCGGCCAGGTGACGGGCAACATCGCCGCCTCCGACAAGGTCGAGCTCAAGGCCGACTGCCGCGTGGTCGGTGACATCCGCTCGCCGCGCATCCTCATCGCGGACGGCGCCTCCTTCAAGGGCAACGTCGACATGGACGTGCCGAAGCGCAGCTAAGGGAAGACCCGACAGCCATGGCCATCCACCCGAGCCGCAACGAAGCGGTCGCGACCGTGATCGGCGAGTCGATCACGATCGCGGGCAACCTCACCGGCGACGAGGACCTCACGGTCCGCGGCCGCGTCGAGGGGTCGATCACCCTCAACAAGACCCTCATCCTCGAGCCCTCCGGCATCATCAAGGCCGAGGTGAAGGTCAAGAACGCCGTCATCTCCGGCGTCGTCGTCGGCAACCTCACCGCGTCGGACTCGGTGGAGCTCACCGCCGAGTGCCGGATGGTCGGCGACATCCAGGCGCCGCGGGTGATCATCGTCGAGGGCGCCTCGTTCCGCGGCCGCGTCGACATGCCCTTGGACCCGGTCAGCGGCGCGCTGCAAATCAGCAGCCTGACCGGCGGCGGCATCACCTGGGCGGCGCGCGTCGATTTCCAGGTGCTTCAAGTACCCACGCAGGACGGCACGGCCTTCATGCCGGACGTGTACCAGATCAGCGGCATCAGCGAGGCCAGTCAGCAAACGCTGCGGGCGCTGTGGGATGCGCTGAACGCATCTAACGCCGCCATCTCCCTGCAAATCCTGTACCCGCAAAGCGGCGAAGGGATGACCGTCCAGAACACCGCCACCGGCCTGATTGTCCGTACCAACCTGGCCGGCCTGACGACCGGGATTAACGGCGCGGCGCTGAGC
>CAZDGH010000404.1:0-5177 GCA_964504805.1 uncultured Myxococcales bacterium
ACGACCTTCTCGTCCTTCGAGTTCAGGGTGATGAGCCGCACGCCCTGGGTGTTGCGGCCGATCATGCTGATCTCCTTCACGGCCATGCGGATGAGCATGCCCTCGTTGGAGATGATCATGACCTCGTCGTCCTCGTGCACCTGGCAGACGCCGGCGACCCGGCCGTTGCGGTCGGTGGTCTTCACGGTGATGAGGCCCTTCCCGCCCCGCGACTGCGTGCGGTACTCGGCCTCCTCGGTGCGCTTGCCGTAGCCGTTCTCGGTGACGGTGAGGATCGCCGCGCCCTTCTCGACCACGTCGGCGCCGACGACCGCGTCGCCCTCCTCGAGGGTGATCGCCTTCACGCCGTAGGCCTGCCGGCCCATGGCGCGGACGTCGCTCTCGCCGAAGCGGATCGCCATGCCCTGCGCGGTGGAGAGCAGCAGGTCGGCGGAGCCGTCGGTCAGCATCACCGCCACCAGCTCGTCGCCCTCCTCGATGCCGAGGGCGATGATCCCGGCGGTGCGCACGTTCGAGAAGGCCATCAGGTCGGTCTTCTTGATGATGCCCTTGCGGGTCACCATCACCACGTACTTGCCCTCCTCGAACTTCCGGACGGCGAGCACCTTGGCGAGCGTCTCGCCCTCCTGGAACTGCACCAGGTTGACGATCGGCTTGCCGCGGGCGCCGCGGGACGCCTGCGGGATCTCGTGCACCTTGAGCCAGTACAGCTTGCCCTTGGTGGTGAAGACGAGGACGTAGCTGTGGGTCGAGGCCACGAAGAGCGACTCGATGAAGTCCTCTTCCTTGGTGGCGGCGCCGGTCTTGCCGCGGCCGCCGCGGCGCTGGGCGCGGTAGAGCGAGATCGGGTTGCGCTTCACGTAGCCGGCGTGGCTGAGCGTGACGACCATGTCCTCTTCCGCGATCAGGTCCTCGCGGGTGATCGACGCCGCCTCGCCGGTGATCTCGGTGCGCCGCTCGTCCTTGAACTGGTCCCGGACGTCGGTGAGCTCGCCCTTGATCACGTCGAGCAGGACGCGCTCGTGGCCGAGGATCTCCTTGTACCAGGCGATGTTGCGGACGAGCTCGACCAGCTCCTTCACCAGCTCGTCGCGCTCCATGTTGGTGAGGCGGGCGAGGCGCATGTCGAGGATGGCGCGCGCCTGCTCGTGCGAGAAGCCGGCGCCGAGGTAGGTGCGCATCAGCCCCGGGTACTTCGCCTCGTCCTGCTGCACGCGCTCGACCACGCGGGCGAGGCCGGCCTCGGCGACCTTCGGGTCGATCCGCGGCAGCTCGCGGAACCGCTCGTGCTCGTACAGCTTCGGCGAGAGGATGTGCTCGAGGCCCCAGGCGGCCTCGGCCGGGTCCTTCGACTTGCGGATGAGCGCGACCACGAGGTCGATGAGGTCCTGGGCGACGATCAGGCCCTCGACGATGTGCAGCCGCTCCTCGGCCTTGCGCAGATCGAAGCGGGTGCGCCGGGTGACCACGTCGCGGCGGTGCGAGATGAAGCGCTCGAGCAGCTCCTTGAGCCCGAGCACCTTCGGCGCGCCGCCGTCGATGGCGAGGAGGATCACGCCGAAGGTGGTCTCCATCGCCGTCTGCTGGAAGAGGTTGTTGACGACCACCTGGGCGATGGCGTCGCGCTTCACCTCGATGACGATCCGCACCGCCTTCTCGCGGTCGGACTCGTCGCGGATGTCGGAGATCCCCTCGAGCTTCTTGTCCTTCACCAGCTCGGCGATGCGCTCGATCAGCTTCGCCTTGTTCACCTGGTACGGGATCTCGGAGACGACGATCGCCTCGCGGTCGCGCTTCTCGTCGCGCTCGATCTCGTAGCGGGCGCGCACGGTGAGGCTGCCGCGGCCGGAGAGGTACGCCTCGAGGATGCCGTCGCGGCCGCAGATGATGCCGCCGGTCGGGAAGTCGGGCCCCGGCACGTGCTGCATCAGGTCCTGCACGGTGCAGCGCGGGTTGTCGACGAGGTGCAGGCAGGCGTCGACCACCTCCGCCATGTTGTGCGGCGGGATGTTGGTGGCCATGCCGACGGCGATGCCGGCCGAGCCGTTCACGAGCAGGTTCGGGAACCGCGTCGGGAGGACGAGCGGCTCGCTGGTCGAGTCGTCGAAGTTCGGCCCGAAGTCGACCGTGTCCTTCTCGATGTCGGCGAGCATCAGCTCGGCGAGCGCGGTGAGCCGGGCCTCGGTGTAGCGGTAGGCCGCGGCGGGATCGCCGTCGACCGAGCCGAAGTTGCCCTGGCCGTCGACGAGCGGGTACCGCATGTTCCAGTACTGCGCGAGGCGGACGAGCGCGTCGTAGACCGAGGCGTCGCCGTGCGGGTGGTACTTCTTCAGCACCTCGCCGACCACGCCGGCGCACTTCGAGAACTTCCGGTTGTGGAGCAGCCCCTCGTCGAACATCGCGTAGAGGATCCGCCGGTGGACCGGCTTGAGCCCGTCGCGCACGTCGGGGAGCGCGCGGCCGATGATCACCGACATCGAGTAGTCGAGATACGACCGGCGCATCTCGTCTTCGATGTTGACCGGCAGCGTGCTCGCGGAGGGCGTCTTCGGCGGCGGGGTGGTCGGGCTCTCGGTCGACATGGAACCTCGGGCTGCAGGGGTGCTGCGACGCGTCGGGAACCGGTAAAAACCGTGTGGTTCTGCCCGGTCTTCCCCCTCGCGTCAACCCGCCCGGCTGCATACCGAGCGTGCAGGATGCCCCCGTCTCGCAGTGAACTTCGGCCGCACCCCGAGGCTCGCCGGGAGCGGCGGCGGCGGGGTAGAATCGACCGCCGATGTCCGCCCGGAAGAGCCCCCTCGTCGCCGCCCTCGCGATCGCCGCCTGCGAAGGAGCGGGCGCGCCGCCGGGCGTTTCTCCGGGCGAGCTCGCCACCCCGGAGGGCGTGCCGGCGGGCCGGGGCGGCGTCTTCGCGATCGAGGCGCCCCCTCGCTTCGAGCCGCCGCCCGTCCCGCCGCTCGAGCGGCCCTCCGGGGCGGAGAGGCCCGCGGTCGCCCGGCCCTCGCCGTACCGGCCGATCGCGGTCGAGCCGCCGTCGGAGGGGGAGGGCTCCCTCTTCGTCCCCGACCCGCTCCCGCCCGAGCCGCCGGAGCTGCGCTTCGCCGACCTCACCCTGCGGGCGAACCTCGTCGGCGACCTGGCCGGAACCTACCCGCGCACGCTCGGCACCGGCGGCGGCATCGCGGCCGTCGACCTCGACGGCGACGGCGACCTCGACCTGGTCGTCACCGGCGACGACGCCGACACCCGCTTCTACCGGAACGACGGCGACTTCCGCTTCGCCGACGTCACCGCCGCCTGGTCGCTGTCGGGTTACGACCACACCCTGGCGATCGCGGTGGGCGACTGCGACGGCGATCGCGACCTCGACCTCTTCCTCTCCCGCTGGGGCGGAAGCCGCCTCCTCCGGGCGGACGGCCCCGGTGCCTTCACCGACGTCTCGTTCGAGTCCGGCGCCGGCGCCGGCGAGCACCTCGGCTCGGCCTCGCGCTTCCTCGACCTCGACGGCGACGGCGACCTCGACCTGCTGCAGCTCCGCTACCGGACCTGGCTCGACGTCGGCCTCGTCCCGGAGCTGCCGCGGGTGCTGCGGAACGACGGCGGCTGCCGCTTCGAGGAGGTGCCCGACGCCCTCGGCCTCGGGCCGGTCGTCGGGCTCGGCCTCGGCAGCCTCGACTACGACGGCGACGGGGACCTCGACCTGGCGCTGGCGAGCGACTTCGGCATGCACTACGTGCCGTCGACGCTCTTCGAGAACGTCGGCGGCCGCTACGAGGACGCCGGCCCCCGGCTCGGCGTCCAGCCGCGGATCTACGGGATGGGCGTCGGCACCGGCGACTTCGACAACGACGGCCGCGTCGATCTCACCATCTCGAACTTCTTCAAGGACCCGCTCTACCGGAACCTCCCGGCCGGCTTCCACGAGCAGGCCACGCTGCGGGGCACCGACAACGCCTGGTACGTCGATCTCTCGATGCCGCCGGGCGTGTTCCGCTACTTCGACCCGAACAGCGCCGACGCCAGGGAGCGGGAGCTGGCGGCGTTCGTCGCGGAGTGGACCGGCGGCCGCCCCGCGGAGCCGCGCTCGTTCATGAAGGTGAACTGGTCGCTCGAGCCGGGCGACTTCGACGCCGACGGCCTCCTCGACCTCTTCGTCACCAGCGGGAAGATCGGCGCCACCGGCAACTTCCCGGAGGGCACCTTCCAGCCCGACGCCCTCTTCCACAACCGCGGCCCGGGCGGCTTCGTCGACATGGCCTCGGTCGCCGGCGTCGCCGATCGCGGCATCGGCCGGGGCGCGGTGGCTGCCGACCTCGACGGCGACGGCGACCTCGACCTCGCGGTCTTCAACACCTACCGCCGCGAGCAGGGACAGCCGCACCACTCGCTCTTCCGCAACGAGTCGCGGCAGGGGCACTGGCTGAAGCTCGACCTGGTCGGCGCGCCACCGAACACCCACGGCGTCGGCGCCCGGATCGAGGTCCGCACCGGCGGCGTCACCCAGGTCCGCGAGCGGCACCTCGGCACCTCGAACTTCGGCGCCAACGCCGACCTCGTCCACGTCGGCCTCGGCGCCGCCACCGCCGTCGACGAGCTCGTCGTCCGCTGGCCCGACGGCACCGTCGATCGCCTCGAAGACGTCGTCGTCGACCGCACGCTCACGCTGGTGCAGGGCAGCGCGCCGTAGGCGCCGTGGGCGCCGCTTCGCGGCGCAGGCTCCAGGCTCCAGGCTCCAGGCTTCAGCAACCCCCCGCCGCTGCCGTGGCGAAGCCGCGACGGCGGGCGCCGCACGTCAGCCTTCACGCACGCGCCAGCTCGCCGGCGTGAGCCCGAGCCCTGAGCCCGAGGCCCCCTGCCTGCTGGAGCCTGAAGCCTGGAGCCTGGAGCCTGCCGGCAGGAGCCCGCCTCAGTTCACCGGCCCCGCAGCGCCCGTCGAGCCGTTCGTGCCCGACGAGGTGCCGCCCGGGCCGCCGTTGCCGGCGAACAGGTTGTTGCCGGCGGTGTTGACGTTGGTGCTCGAGCGGTAGACCGCGTAGGAGATGCCGCCGGCGCCGCCGCCGCCGTGGCCGCCGCGGCCGCCGTCGCCGCCGCGGCCGCCGTTGCCGCCGGTGCCGATCTCGTTGGCGCAGGAGTTGTTGCCGAGGCCGCCCGAGCCGCCCCCGCCGCCCCCGCCGCCG
>CAZDGH010000405.1:0-2115 GCA_964504805.1 uncultured Myxococcales bacterium
GCGGCCTCGGCGGGCGGCGCGGCCTCGGCGGGCGGCGCGGCCTCGGCGGGCGGCGCGGCCTCGGCGGGCGGCGTGGGATCGGCGACCTGCCCGGCGAGGAGCAGCGAGACGGCGAAGACGGGGAGCGAGGGCATGGGTCAGCGGAGGGCGAGCTTGGTGGCGAGGGGCGGCGACGCGGGCGCCGGGCGGAGCGCGGTGGCGAGCTCGCCGGCCGGCAGCCGCGCGAGGTCCACCGAGGGATCGAGGAGGAGCGCGGGCGGCCGGCCGTTCCAGCTCACCCAGGCCTCGGCGCGCACCGCCACCGGGCCGTGGCCCTGCGCCTCGAGGTCGGCGGCGACGTGGCGGGCGAGCGCCGCGATCAGGTCCGGCTGCCCCGAGAACTCCATCTCCTGCCTCGGCTCGAGGTACGCCGACGGCGGGACCTCGAAGGTGCGGCCGTCGCGCAACCGGGTCGCGAGGTAGGTGACGCTCCCCGCCTTCTCGCGGACCATCACCTTCCACGACCAGCGCATCCCCTCCTCGTTCCAGAGGACGTCGCCGGGGAGCGCGAGGTGCCGGAGCGGGAGCGCCACCTCGACCGCCGCCCAGGCGACGAACGCCGCCGCCGCCAGCGCGCGCGCCGCACGCGGCAGCGGCGCGGGCGCCGGAGCGATCGCGGCGTGCGGCAGCCGCAAGAGCCGCCTCGGCCAGTCCGGGGCGAAGAAGAGCGTCGCCGCCGCGGTCATCAGCAGCGGGAAGACGCCGATCTGGAAGAGCGCGTGGGTGGTGCCGTGGAACGCGAGCACCAGGACGAACGCGAGCGGCCGCGTCCGGCGCAGCGAGAGCCAGAGGACGATGGTGGCGTCGTAGAGGAACCCGGCCCACGAGAAGAGGAGCGGCGCGGCGTCGAGGGCGAGGAGCGGCCCGAGCAGCGGCAGGTCGGTCCGGGCCGCGAGCCAGATCCCGAGCGGCTGCCCGTGGAGGAGCCAGTCCGGGTGGACCTTCGCGGCGGCGGCGAACAGGTAGACGAGCGCGATCTGCGCCTGCACGAGCCGCAGCCATCCGCCGCGGATCCGCGCGCGGCGCACCCGCGGGAAGAGCCGCCCGTCGAGCGAGAGCGCCGCGTTCGACGGCGCGACGGCGAGGAGCGCGCCGAGCAGCACCGCGAGCCAGGCGTGGTTCAGGTAGTTCGTCACGTCGGCGAGCTGCACCCACGCGAACGTGACGACGACCACCGCGGCCGAGAGGCGGGTGAACAGCCCGAGCGCGAGGGCGATCGCCGCCGCGGCCTCGACGGCGAGCAGCACCTCGGCGAGGCCGACCGGCGGCACCGGCACCCACTCGAAGCCCGGGTAGCGGAAGAAGAACCGCGGCGCGCCGAGCTGGACGTCGGCCCAGCCGGTGGCGAGGAACCGGAGCGCGCCGTACGCCATCACCAGGCCGTACAGCGCGCGGAAGGCGGCGAGCGAGGCCGGGTCGACCGGCGCGACGAGGCGGGCCCACGGCCCGCGCGCCTCAGTCGTTGTCACCGGCGCCCTCGTCCGGCACGGAGAGGTTCAGCGTCGCGACCAGCTGGCTCTTCCAGAGGTCGGTGACGGCCTTCACCTTCTCGTGGAGCGCCTGCGCCGCCGCGGGGTCCTGCACCACGAGCGTGGGGATGTCGCGGGGCTCGGCGGCGAAGGCGGCCCTGGCGGCCTCGATCGCGGCGTCGAGCTCGGCGTCTAGGGCGGCGGCGCCCGCCTGCTGCAGGAGCCGCGAGAAGCCCTTGCCGCTCCCGGCGGCGTCGGCGCCGCCGCGGTAGAGGCGCTGCAGGCCCCGGAGGTTCGCCGCGAGCCACGCGGTGGAGCGTCGCGCGTGCTGCGACTCCGCGCGGTCGGGGCAGACGTCGGCGGCGCACGCGGTCGAGAGGCCGGCCGGCACCGCGAGCTTCGCGTCCTTCACCACCTGGTCGACGTAGAACGTCGCGGCGAACACCTCGTCGACCGCGGCCTGCGTGGTCGAGAACGGCGAGCCGCCGCTCCCGGCGCCTGCGAGGGCGTCGGCGAAGCCGTCGCGCCAGGCCGCGTGGAGCGTCCGGCCGTGGGCGGCGACCCGCGCCGACGCCGCCGACGCGAAGCCGGCCCGCCGCGCCGCGAG
>CAZDGH010000405.1:2125-5162 GCA_964504805.1 uncultured Myxococcales bacterium
GAGCTCCTCGGGCGTGAGCGCCGCCCAGGCGCCCGAGGCGTTGATCTCGACCTGCGGCGGGCAAGCGTTCTCCGTGCCCTCGGCGAAGAGGAGGTACTCGACCGCGCCGAGGCCCTGCACGTTGACGAGGGCGGCGTCGAAGAAGCCCGCCGCCTCCCAGCCGCGGGCGACGAGCTCCTGGTCGACGCGGCACGGGTTCACCGTGGGCCAGGCGTAGACGAGATCGCGCAGGCCCTGGCCGCCCGTGCGCGCGGCGGGATCGCCGGCGGGCCCGAGCTGGAGCGGCTCGAGCTGCTGCCAGGTCTCCATCGCGCGGTCGAACGCGGCCCGGGCGGCGTCGCGGCGGGCCGGCTCGGCCGGCGCGGCGGCGAGCGCCTCGGTCGCGGAGGCGAGCGCGGCCGCGTCGGTCTCGAACCCGGCGAGGAGCGGGAGCATCACCGCGCGGGCGGTGTCCTCGAGCATCGCCCGGCGCGCCTCGGACGCGGCGCCGCCCGGCTCCGTGCCGAGGCTGCTCGCCGGATCCTTGGTGCAGGCCGCGAGGGTGAGCGCGACCAGCGTGAGGCCTGCGCGCCTCACCACCCGGTGGTCCCGGTGTCGTCGCCGACGTTGGACGGATGGAAGCCGTACGCCTCGGCGAGCCGCGCCTTGGCGGAGACGAGGGCCGCCCGCCGCGCCTCGACGTCGGCGCCGGGCAGCGCCGGGCCCATGCCGAGGTCCGCGTGCAGCGCGTCGAACGCCGCGCGATCGAGCGGCGAGCGGCGGTGGAACTGCAGCGCGAGCGCGAAGCCCTTGCCCTCGGACCAGTGCTTGGCGGCGTCCTCGAACTTCCACTCCGCCGTGCCGAGCTCGGCGAGATCGACGAGCTGCTCGTTCGCGTAGTGGACGACGCCCGCGGCGATCGCCTTCTCCCAGGCGGAGACGGCGCGGTCCCGGGCGTCGAGGAGCGCGGCCCGCTGCGCCTCGTCGAGGGGGCCGCGGGTCGCGGCGAGGAGCGCGCGGCCCTCGAGGAACGCCTGGAACGCCTCGCCCGCGAAGCTCGTCGGCGCCTCGGCCGACGAGCCGGCGTCGCGCTTCGCCGCCAGCACCGCGTGGCCGAAGCCGGCCTCGACGAGGAGATCGATCGAGCCGTCGCCGTTCGAGTCGTGGTACGGCGACGCCGCCAGCGCCGCGGCGCCGATGGTGCCGAGATCGCGCGGCGCGCCGAAGTAGCCGAAGCCCTCGTCCCAGGCGTGCTCGAGCTCCGTGTACGGCTTGCCGTCCGCGACCGCCGCGTGGTCCGCGTTCAGCCCCTTCCCGGGGAGATCGTCGTCCAGGTAGTCGTCGGCGGCCTGCGAGAAGGTCACCGCGCCGTCGAGGAACTTCTGGGTCAGCTCCCGGAGGTCGTGGCCCTCCGGGGTGACGAAGACCTTCGAGATCGGCGCGCCGGTCGGGTCGGTGGGGATGTCGCCGTTCGCACGGGCGACCGCCTGGGCGTCGAGCTTCGCGAACCAGCTGCGCACCAGGGACTCGGCGCCGGTGACGCCGGCCTCGTCCCAGCCGGAGAGCTCGCTGGCGAAGTCGCGGTGCTGCCCCTCGGGATCGTTGCCCGCGAGCTTCTCCCGCAGCGACGTGCCCGCGTGGAGCGCGCCGAAGGTCGTCTGCTGCGCCGGGAGCGGCAGCGACAGCCCGTGCTCGAGCTCCGAGGAGGTCGCGCCGTCGAACGAGAACCAGAAGTCCAGCTCCGCCTCGACGTCGCCGGCGGCGGGCACGAAGGAGCCGTCGTCGATGCGCGCGGTGAGGCCCGCCATGTGCTGCTTCAGGCCGGCGATGAGGACCGCGCGGAACGTCTGGCCGGCGTAGCCGACCGAGCTCGCGCCGCTGCCGTCGCGCGAGGTGAACTCGTAGCGCTCGGGCGGCACGACGCCGCCACCGCCGCCCTCCCCGCCGCCGCCGCCGGCGCCGCCGCCGCCGTCGCCTTCGCCGCTCGCGCCGCCGTCACAGGCGGCGAGGGCGAGGGGGAGCAGCAGCATCGCCGCGGCGGCGGCGAGGGCACGGGAGCTGGGCTTCATGGGTTCGTCCTCGGACGCGCCCGCGGGGCGCATCGGCTGTTTTGATGTTGCAACTCATTATCAATTTCAGCGCGGACCCGTCAAGCGTAGAAGCGCCCGCTCCCCCACGGGGGCGGACCTCGGATCGGAGCGGATCGTCTGCGGGGAGGCGCGCGGCGCAGGACGCGCCGCGGGAGGCGCTAGAACGCGCCCAGCTTCTCGGCACCCGGCGGGACGACGTACCACTTCCCGCTGATGCGCTTCATCGTGTAGCTCGCGTACTGGTCCTTGTAGGTGGTGATGTCGCGGGCGTCGATGCCGCGCCAGTCGTACTCGTAGGTGACCTGGACCGTCGCGAAGTCGCCCGACACCGAGGCCTGCTGGATCTTGTAGTCGAGGCGAACGCACTTCTCCCAGTCGTCCATCATCATCCCGAGGACCTGCTTGCCCTTCTTCTTCGCGAGCTCGGGCGGGAGCATCCCCACCATGCACTTCCAGTCGTGCGAGATCGCGCAGTCGAAGTAGTTCTCCATGCTCGTCTCGGGGTCGCTCGAGGGCCCGCCGCAGGCGGCGAGCGCGCCGACGGCGAGCGCGGCGGCGAGGGCGCGGGCGGCGGAGGTCCGGAGGGCGAGGGCGAGGCGGCGCATCGTGGGCTCCATGGAGTTCGGGCCGTTGTAGCACAGCCCCCGAGTCCCGGGACAACGCGCCTTGACAGCGCCGGGGGCGGGCCCGATCGTGCGCGCCCCATGCTCCTCCGAGATCCGAGCACCGTGCCCGCGGCGGTCGCCGTCGCGCTCGCCGACCTCTGCCGGAGGGCCGACCGGCCGTCTCCGCCGGAGCGGGTCCGGGAGGCGCTCGCCCGGCTGTCGCCCGACGAGGACGCCGCGCTCGAGGAGCTGTGCCGCGCGGAGCCGCCGGCGCGGCCGCTCTCGCCGCACGCGGTGATCGACGTGCTCCGCGGCCTGCCCCCGGCCGAGGCCGCGCGGCTCGAGGAGGCCGGCCACTCCGCC
>CAZDGH010000406.1:0-5161 GCA_964504805.1 uncultured Myxococcales bacterium
CGGCGATCGACTCCTCCTCGGCGAGCGCGAGCGCCTCGGCCTCGGCGCGCTCCTCGGCGAGCCGCTCCTCGCGCTCGGCGCGGTGCTGCTCGACCTGGGTGCGCACGAACGCCGCGGTCCACAGCCCGAGGCGCTTCCCCGCGCCGGCGAGGAAGAGCGCCACCCTCGAGACCTTGAGCTCGGTGGCGAGCACCAGCGCCACGCCCATCCCGGCGACGACGAGGATCGCCGAGCCGACGGTGGAGAACAGCTTCACCATCTTGTCGGCGAGCGCGCCGCCGACGGCGCCGCCCGCCCGGGCGCCGAAGGCGCGGAAGTCGGGCGCGACCAGATCGAGCAGCATCGCCCCGCCGCAGAGGAGGGCGAGGTACGAGCACGCCGCCACCAGGCCGACGCGCTTGCCCTGCGGGCGCACCAGCGCCACGAACGCGAACGCGAACGTCACCGGCAGCACGAACGCGGAGAGGCCGAAGGCGCCGAAGAGCTTCTTCGCGAACCACGCGCCGACCGGGCCGACGAGGTTCCCGCCGCCGGCGGCGTCGTACGACCCGAGCGCGAGCGCCGTCACCGCGGCGAGCGCGAAGAAGACCAGGGCGAGGATCTCCTTCTTGTCGGCCGAGGTCGCCGGTCCGCGCGCCACCTTCTCCGGCGCGTCCGAGCCCCGGCGCCCCGCCTTCGGCTCCGCCTTCGCCTTCGAGCGGTCGACGCGGACGTTCCTTCCCCCCTTGAGCGGCAGGCGGCTGGGGCGGGCGCGGTCCATCGAGGCTCCTCCGGCGTACGAGCACGGCCTACATCGAGGGACTCGGGCGGAAACACTTCGGATTCCGGTCCCTGGACGATCGAGCATCGCCCGATAGCGGGACCGGTCAACTTTTCGGCCGGTGGGAAGAAGGGGCTAGGCTCGGCCGCGGAGGTGGCCGTGCGCTATTGCCCGTCGTGCGCCAGGGAGCTCGTGCGGAGAGAGGCCGGCGGCCGCGAGCGGCCCGCCTGCCCGGACCCGGCCTGCGGCTTCGTCGCCTGGGGCAACCCGGTGCCGGTCGTCGCCGCCATCGTCGAGCACCCGGACGGCGTCATCCTGGTCCGCTCGAAGGGCTGGCCCGAGAAGATGTTCGGCCTCGTCACCGGCTTCCTCGAGGCCGACGAGGACCCCGAGTCGGGGGTGCTCCGGGAGGTGAAGGAGGAGCTCGGGCTCGACGGCCGGGTCGAGTCGCTGGTCGGCGCCTACGCCTTCGGCGAGATGAACCAGGTGATCCTCGCCTACCACGTGCGCGCGTCGGGCCCGATCGCCGTCGGCGAGGAGCTCGAGGGCTACAAGGCGATCGCGCCGGAGAAGCTCCGGCCCTGGCCGTTCGGCACCGGCCACGCGGTGGCGGCGTGGCTCGCGCGGCGGAAGGCTTGAGCGCGGCGCGCGACGCGCTCCGCCGCGAGCAGCACAAGCGGCGGCTGTCGTGGATGCCGTGGCTCTACTTCCGGCTGAAGCCCGAGCACCGGGCCTGGGCCGAGGCGTGGCAGGCCGAGGTGCACGCCGCGCTCCGCGAGCTCGAGACGGTGGAGCTCGACCCGACCGCGTTCGTGGCGCCGGAGGCGCGGATCTTCGCCGAGCCGTTCCGCGCGGTGACGATCGGGCCGCTCGCCAGCGTAGCCGCGGACGCGTTCGTCCACGGCCCGGTCGCGCTCGGCAGGGGCTCGAGCGTGAACGCCCGCGCCACGCTCGACGGCGGCGCCGCCGGGATCCGGATCGGCGAGGGCGTGCGCATCGCCAGCGGCGCCGCGCTCTACGCCTTCGACCACGGCCTGGCGCCGGATCGCCCGGTGCACGAGCAGCCCCCGACCTCGCGCGGGATCGTCGTCGGCGACGACGTCTGGATCGGCGCGAACGCCGGCGTCGTCGACGGGGTGACGATCGGCGACCACGCCGTGGTGGCCATGGGCGCGGTGGTCACGCGGGACGTCGCGCCGTGGGCGATCGTCGCCGGCGTCCCCGCCCGGCCGGTCGGCGACCGCCGCGAGAAGCCGCGGCACGGCGTGTAGGATGGTGGCGTGAAGCGCCCGATCGCGTTCGCCGCCCTCGCGCTCCTCGCCGCCTGCGACGACGGCGGCGAGGCCGGCGCGCCCGGGGGTGGCGCGCCCTCCGCCTGCCCCGAGCTCGTCGCGGCGTACGAGCCGTGCGGCGGCGACGTCCTGGGGACGTGGCGCGTCCGGCAGGGCTGCGTCGCGCTGTCGCTCTCGGAGCTCGACGCCGAGGGGTGCCCCGAGGAGCTGCCGGCAGAGCTCGCGCCCGAGGGCACGCTCGCGTTCGGCGGCGACGGCGTCCTCGTCGACGACGTCGAGGCGACGGTCGTGCTCGACGCCCACGTCGACAACGCCTGCCTCGAGGCCGTCGGCCGGGGCCTCGTGGCGCCGGACCAGCTCTGCGCGCTCGTGCAGGACGAGGCGCACGACCGCGGCTTCGAGGGCTCGTGCGTCCCCGTCGGCGGCTGCGCGTGCCGCCTCTCCGGCGCGCTCCCCGCCCGCGGCACCCGGCGCTGGGTCGCCGACGGCACGGCGCTGCGCGATCCCGACGACGCCACGATCGCCGCCGACTTCTGCGTGGACGGCGACGTGCTCACCGTGCGCTCCGTGGACGACGCCGGCGTCACCACCCACCTCGTGCTCGATCGGGAGGCGCCGTGATGCGCCGTGCGATGATCCTCGCGGCGGTCCTCGCCGCTTGCGGCTGCGTGTCCGTGGAGGCCCCGGAGGACGAAGGCCCCTCCTGCACCGCGTCGGTCTGCGACGGACTCCGCTGCGGCCTCGTCGAGGACGCGTGCGGGGAGACCCAGGCGTGCGACTGCGCGCCGGGCTTCGCCTGCGAGCTGGCGGAGGAGAGCTCGACCCAGGGGGTCTGCGTCGCGTGCGAGCCGAAGCAGGCGTGCGATCCCGGCGTCTGCGGCGTCGCCTCCGACCGCTGCGGCGGCGAGCTCACGTGCCAGCCGTGCGCGGCGCACCAGGCCTGCTTCCTCGGCGACGCCGGCTCCGGCACCTGCGGCGACTGCCCCGGCGGCCCGTGCGCGGAGGGCGAGCTCTGCCGCGACGACGGCAAGGGCTGCCTCGATCCGGCGCTGCGGCGCTGCTGGTCGACGCCGGTCGACCTCGGACAGCTCTCCGCGACCGAGCCGCAGACCGCCGAGCGGGGCGCGAACCGCTTCCCGAGCGTCGCCCTCGAGCACGCGCCCGACGGCACGACCTGGCTCTGGTTCGCGACGAGCCGCTTCGAGGCGCCGGGCGCCGAGTCCGGCTCGCAGCTCGCCCGCGTCCGGCTCGTCGACGCCCACACGCCCGACCTGGCGACGCTCGAGCGGCCGCCGGTGTTCGCGTTCGAGGGGAGCGGCAGCGTCTACCACGCGACCTTCTCGCCGAGCGGCGAGGAGCTGCTCGTCACCTCCGACCGGCCCGACTTCACCTGGTGGGACAAGGACACGTCGCTCTGGATCCGAGGCGCGGGCGGCTGGGAGCGCGTCGGCGAGGTCCCGCTCATCGGCGGGCAGAACGGCTACAGCGCCCTTCCGCTCGTGCTCCCCGACGGTCGCGGGCTCTACTACAAGAGCGAGAACGACGCCGCGGGCGCGCGTGTCGCGCTCCGCCCCTCCGCGACGCCGGGCGACCTCGGCTTCGTGGACCAGGGCGCCGTCTCGTTCGACGAGGGGTCGCGCTCGCCGCGGCACCCGTCGCGCAGCTGCGACGGTCGGGCCATCGTGTTCACCCGCAGCGACGACGAGCACACCGGCGAGCTGCTCATGGCCGAGATCCTCTCCGGCCCCGGCGAGACGCCCGCCTTCGGCCCTTCGTACCCGGTGGACATCGACCTGCCGCCGCCGCTCGCGCTCGCGTTCCCGTCCGATCCCGCCGCGATCGAGTCGGCCGACTGCCAGACTCTCTACGTGGCGTTCAACGGCCGCGTCCTCTACGCCGAGCGGGTGGAGTGCGACTGACCGAGCTCCTTCGCGAGCGCCGCCAGCCGGGTGTGCTCCGGCACCGCGGTCACGAAGCTGTGCCGCAGCTCGGGATCGACGATCCGCGCCTCGCGCTCCCGGAGCCGGGCGAGCGCCGGGCCCACCGCCGCGGCGGCGCCCTCGCGATCGCCGGCGGCGAGCAGCACCTCCGGTAGCGCGACCCAGACCAGGCCCTCGAGCTCCTCGAGGCCGCCGACCCTGCCGCGGATCGCCTCGGCCGCCCGCGCCTGCACCACCGCCTCCTCGTGCGCGCCGCGCAGCGCGAGCACCCGCGCGAGCTGCGCCCGCGCCACCGCCTCGAGCGGCGGCGCCACCGCGAGCGCCTGCACCGCGAGCCGCGCCTCGCGCTCGGCGACGGCGCTCCCGCCCTCCCGCTCCGCGAGCCTCGACAGGTAGAGCCGCGCCGCGCCTGCGAGCCGCGGATCGCCGCCCGGGCCCTCGAAGAACCGGAGCGTCCGCTCGAGGAGCGGCCGTGCCTCGCCCAGCGCGCCGCGCACGGTGAGGACGTTGCCGAGGTTCAGGTCCACCTGCGCGACGACGCGGAACGCGCCGAGCCGCTCCGCCTCCGGACGGGCGAGGCGGAACGCCTCCTCGGCGCGCCGGTGCTGCCCGAGCTCGAGGTACGCGAAGCCGACGTTCGAGCGCGTGGAGCAGGCGTTGCGCGCGAAGCCCGCCTCGCCGAAGAGCTTGAGCGCGCGCTCCTGCCCGGAGAGGTAGGCCTCGAGGTCGCCGCGGTGCAGGCCGCGCATCGAGCGCAGGTAGCAGAGGTAGGCGCTGGCCGGCGGCTCCTGGGCGGCGGCGGTCCCGGCGAGGCGCTCCGCCGCGGCGCCGAGCCGCGTGGCCACGGCGGCCCGGCCGTGGTGGGTGAGCAGCACCACCGCGCCCCGGCAGAGCGCGACCAGCCGCGCGGCCTCGGCGCCGGCCTCGGGCTCCGACGCGGCGAGCTCGACGAGGATCGACTCGGCGAGGTCGACGGCGTCGTGGGTGGCGGCGGTGGCGAGCAGCTCGGTCACCGCGCGGCAGCCGCGCGCGCTCCCGCGCGGCAGGAGGCGCACGGCCTCGGCGGCGTGCTTCTCGGCGCTGCGCCGCTCGCCGCGCCAGCGGTCCGCCTCGGCCTGCGCCAGCCGCAGCGCGCCGAGCTCCTCGCCGGCGGCGCCGCCCGCAACCGC
>CAZDGH010000407.1:0-5158 GCA_964504805.1 uncultured Myxococcales bacterium
GATGACGGGCGCGCCGGAGGGGACGAAGGTGGGGTCCGTGCCCGCCGCCCGCTCCGCCGGCGTGGGCCAGCGCACCATCCCGGCGAACCAGAGATCGCACGGGCGCGCCAGCGGCTGCGGGTTGCGGAACGCCGGAAACTCGGTGGCGAGGTCGACCTCCAGGGAGAGCAGGTAGAGATCGATCGTCGCCTCGACGGGCGGCATGCACTTGCCGAGCGAGCAGACCTGCGAGAGCGCCGCGCAGCCGGCGTCGCCGGTGCAGTCGAGGGCGCCGTCGCGGCTGCGGTTGTCCTGGTAGAAGTGCACGTACACCTGGTAGTCGCCGGCCTCCGGCTGGTTCTGCTCGACGGCCTCGACCAGGTTGCCGGTGCCGATGTCGTCGATGGCGAGGAACGGGTCGTCGGTCGTCGTCGCCGGATCGCCCCAGTTCGGGCTCTGGTTGTCCCAGTGGCAGTCGGAGGTCCGGCTGTAGAAGGTGCCGCCGGGCCGGACGAAGTGCAGGTCGAGGTCGACGAAGCGGTCGTCGCTCCACGACACGTAGACGCCGATGTCCTGCCGCGGCTGCACCCGGATCGTCACCTCGGCCGGCACGCCGGCCTCGTCGGTGGTGCTGGTCAGGCCGAGGCTGTCGACGACGCGGAGCGAGACGGTGTAGTCGCCCGGCAGCTCGGCCTCGAGCGTGCGCTGGAACGGCTCGCCGGCCACGGGGCCGAGCGCGAGGTCGCCGGGGCCGGTCAGGGTCCAGTCGTCCTGGACGAGCAGCCCGTCCTCGGGATCGCCGGTGCAGCCCTCCCGCGCGATCGCGTCGAGGGTGACGGTCTCGGTGGGCTCGACGGTCGGGATCACCTCGCCGGGCCCGAACTCCTCGACGGTGCCGTCCTTGCGCTCGATGCGGCGGACGTAGAGGCACGCCTGCGGCGGCCGGTTCGGCGTGGCGTTGGCTCGCAGGGTGACGACGACCTCGGGCTCGTCGGGATCGTCGGAGGCGACGACGATCTTCGCCTCGATCGGCCCGAGCGACGCGGCGGTCGGGAGGATCTCCACGTCGAACGACACCGAGGCGAGGGAGTCGACGGTGGCGCCGTTCTCCGCCTCGGAGTCCATCGCGAAGCCCGCGGCGGCCGCGGCGTCGGGATCCTCGAACCGGATCGAGCTCACGTGCAGCGCGAAGGCGCCGTCGTTGAAGATCGCGACCTGCACGTGCGAGACGGCGCCCTCGACGACGTCGCCGATCTCGAGCGGCGCCGGCGCCTCGACCTGCGTCTGGGCGCAGCGCTCGGGCGCGGCCTCGCTCGACGGCAGGCAGGAGACGACGCGGATCTCGCCGGAGACGCCCTCCGCCTCGAGCGCGAGCTCCACCCTGGGGCTCGCCGGATCGCTCGAGGCGATCACCATCGTCGCGGGGTAGGCGCGGACCTCGGTCGGCGAGAAGCGCACGCGGATCGTCGCCGACGAGGCGCCGGGGATCTGCAGCGGTCCGGGCGGCTCGGCGGAGAACGCCGCCGCCGAGACGCCGTCCTCGTCCGTGAAGGTGATCGCGGCGAGGTCGAGGGCGACCGACTGCACCGAGTGGACCGCCACCTCCTGCACGCCGCTCTGGCCGACCTGCACCTGGCCGAAGGCGATGGCGTCGACCGGCGGCGAGCCCGGATCGGCGCTGGCGCGGACGGCGATCTCCGGCTGCACCAGCGAGGGCGGCTTGTCGTCGCACGAGCACGCCTGCGCCACGAGGAGCAGCGCGCACCCGAGGAGCGGCAGGGGCGAGGCCGTGCGGATCGTCAAGGCCGGTACTCCGGTGGTGGGCGAAGGGAGTCACTGTACGAGGCGCCCGTGGGCGTGGCAACGCCAGGCGCTCCGATGCATACGCCCTTGACGTTGCGCGGAACTGTGTGTCGAATGCTCCGGCTATCCGCCATTGTCCCACGCAAGGGAGCCTCCGCCATGGCCGGCACCGACAAGCGCAAGCAGTCGCTCTACTTCCCCGAGGACATGCTGCGGGAGATCCAGGAGGAGGCGAACCGGCAGGATCGGTCGCTCTCGTGGGTCGTCCAGCAGGCCTGGAAGATCGCCAGGTCGGAGATCATGCGGTTCCCCTCGGTCAACGACGTCATCGGCGGGGAGGCGAACCCCGACCGCCGCGAGGAGGAGGGGCGCGGCTGATGTCGGCGAGCGACAACCGCAAGCAGTCCCTGTACTTCCCCGAGGACATGCTCGCGGAGATCCAGCGGGAGGCGGAGCGGCAGGACCGCTCCCTCTCCTGGATCGTCCAGCAGGCGTGGCGCGTCGCCCGCGCCGACATCAAGCGCCTGCCCTCGGTGAACGACGTGGTCCCGCAGCCCCGCGACCCGTCGAAGGACGGCGGCTAGCACCGCCGCCGCCGACGACGCCCTACCGGCAGTTGAGCTGGACGATCCGGTCCTCCGGGCTCCCCGGGAACGGGGCGGCCTCCGGGTACGTCGCCTGGAAGTAGCTGGCGACGATCTGGAAGTTGAACGAGTCGCTCCTGGCGAGCGACGTCGCCGCCGCCGGGTCGGCGAAGTCGAAGTAGTTGTCGTTCCCCTCGGCGATGAAGCTGTTGGCGACCAGCCGCACCTTGGCGGTCGTCGAGGGCGCTTCGACGTCGATCGGGCGCCCGCAGCGGCGCTCGCCCGCGCCCGGCGACGAGAGCGACACGAGCTGCTCGACGCAGCGCGGGTAGGCGGCGTCGACGCAGTCGGCGTCGGAGGCGCACGCGACCGGCGCCCGCGGCCGGAGCACGATCGCCACCACCCGCTGCCCGGGCGTCTCGCGCCGATCCTCGCCGAGCACCTCGGCGGGCCGGGAGCAGTCCACCGCGACCTCGGCGCCGGCGAGCTGGAGGAAGCCGCCGGGCAGGTCGAGGGTGCCGAGGCCCGCGTACGAGTGCTCGAGGACGTCCTTCAGCCCCTGCTCGGTGAGCTCGATGAGCTCGACGGTGTCGTCGAACGCGAGCACCTCACGGAGCACCTTGCGGCGCACCGGCCCGGCGGGCAGCTCGGGCCGCGGCTCGCACAGGCCCTCCTCCCGGATCGCGCCGGCGTTCTCGATGGCGAGATCGGCCCGCGGCAGGTCGGCGCCGGCGAAGGCGCCGAGGTAGCTCTCGGCGACGAGCTGGCCCATGGCCGAGTCGTCGAGGCGGATCTCGTCCTCCCGGAGCGTCACCGCGTCGCCGAGGTAGCCCACGATCGCGTCGGGGTCGTCCACGAACGCGGTGCAGGGCTCGTTGTAGGCGATGCACGCCGGCAGGAGCGCGGCGGCCGCGAGCGACGGGACGAGGACGCGCGGGCTCATCTCTCGAACGACCTCCGCACCACGAGCAGGCCGGTGACGCCCTCCCGCGGCAGCTGGTCGGGGATGCGGTCGGGGCGCGGCACGTCGTCGCGGTACGCCTCGTCGAGCAGGTTCTCCCCGACGAGCGCGAGCGACCAGCCGCCGCCGAACGGCTCGGTGGCGAGCTGCGCCGAGAGCAGCGCGTAGGCCGGGATCGACCAGCGCCGCCGGATCTCGAGGGGCGAGCGCGCGTTGTTGCGGCGCTCGGCGCCGAGCTGGAGCAGGCCCGAGAGGTTCAGGAAGCCCGCGAGCGGGATCTGGGTGCCGAGGTTCGCGCGGTACTGCGGGACGTCGGTGAGGAGGTGCAGCTCCTCGGGGATGTCGGGGTTGTTGTCGCGGGCGCGGAACCAGCTGAAGCTCAGCGCCGTGAAGCTCCGCGGGCCGCGCTCGATCCGCGCCTCGAGCTCGGCGCCGAAGACGTCGACGCCGACCTCGCGGTTCTGCAGCTCCGGCAGGTTGCCCGAGGTGTCCACCGCCTCGATGCGGTTGCGGAAGAGGTTGTAGAAGGCGTCGCCGCGGAGCCGGACCTTCGAGTCCACCGCCTGGAGCAGCTGCTCGACGCCGCCCTCGAAGGTGGTGATCGTCACCGGCTCGAGGTCGGGGTCGCCGACGAACCGGCCCTGGTGCAGGGTGGTGTTCGGCGTGCGCTCGGTCAGCTCCTGGAAGGTCGGCGCGCGGAAGGCGGTGCCGTAGAGCAGCTTCAGCTTGGTGGTGGTGGTGGCGGCGAGCACCACGCCGACGCGCGGGCTGAAGGCCGGGTCGTAGCCGTCGACGGCGTCGACGCGGGCGCCGGCGGTGACCACCAGCGGGTCGACGACGCGCCACTGGTCCTGGAGGAACGCGCCGATCACCCGGCGCGTCGGCCGGTCCTTCTGCGGGAAGTCGATGTCGGAGGGCTCCTCGAGCGCGTCGGGGGTGCCCTCGTTGGTGCGGTAGGAGAACTCGGTGAGCGCCTTCTCGGAGAAGGAGACGCCGAGCACCAGGGTGTTCGGCGCGCCGAGGCGGAACGAAGCCTGGGCCTCGGCGCCGTAGGCCTGGGTGGTGAAGGCGGTCTCCTCGCGGACGCCGTCGCCGTAGGTGACGCCCTCGGAGACGTAGCCGGGCGGCGCGACCTCGAAGGCGCGGCGCACCAGCTGCTGGTCGAAGAAGACGCGGCCCGAGAGGTCGACCGACGCGCCGAGGGGCACCCCGGCGCGGAGGTCGGCGAGGATCACCGTCCACTCGAGCTCGGAGGCGGTGGCGCCCCAGACGTCGAAGGCGCCGACCACCGGCGTGCGCCGGTCGCGGAGGAAGCGGACGGCGAGCTCGCCCTCGCCGTCGCCGAGCGGCACCACGCCGGCGGCGCCGACGTTGACGAGCAGCCCCTCGTCGCCGACCTCGCCGCGCGGCTGCCCCTCCTCGTGGAGCCCCTGCCGCTGCAGGTCGCCGGTGACGGTGAGGGAGTCCTCGAGCACGAGCGCGCCGTAGCTCCAGGTCTGCACCGCGTCGGCGTCGAGGTGGAGCCGGAGCGACTCGCCGGTGCCGAAGAGCGCGTGGGCGCCGGCCTGCGGGCGGGTGCCGCCCTCGGCGGCGAGCACGGTGCCGAGGGCGCGCCGCGGCACGAGGTTGACCACGCCGAGGAACGCGCCGGCGCCGTAGAGCGCCGAGCCCGGGCCGCGGATCGCCTCCACCCGCTCGAGGTTCTCGGCGGGGATGCGGAGCAGCGCCCGGGCGTCGTACGGGTTGTTGAGCTCGTGGCCGTCGAGGAGCACGAGCACCTCGGGCTCGCTGCGGATGCCGCGGACGGCGATCCGGTCGTGGCCCTGGACGT
>CAZDGH010000408.1:0-5126 GCA_964504805.1 uncultured Myxococcales bacterium
GCCGGCGTCGGAGCGGGGCCGGGAGCGGCCGGCGCGGCGCCCGCGGCAGGGGCGACGGCAGCGGCGTCGGGCGAGGCGGGAGCCTGCGCCCCGGCGGCGGCCGGCAGCACGAGCGCGACGCTCAGGGCGAGAGGGGCCAGGAATCGCTGCATGCTCTCCACCGTGGTGACGCGCGAGGCGCGTGCATGGACCCCCGCCCTCGGGCGGACCTCAGCCGCCCTTCTTCAGCTCGGTGAGGACGAGCTTGGCGACGGCCTTCAGGGTGTCGAAGACGCCGACGCCGGTCGGCGCCACGGCGTTGTACTCGGGGACCTTGCGCGGGTTGAGGAGGTTCGAGAGCTCCTCGACCGTCGCCACGTTCGGCAGATCGCGCTTGTTGTACTGGACCACGAACGGGATCTTGTTGAGGTCGTAGCCCTGCTCCGCCAGGTTCACGCGGAGGTTCTCCATCGACTCGATGTTCGCCTCCATGCGCTCGATCTGGGAATCGGCGACGAAGACGACCCCGTCCACGCCCTTCAGGATCAGCTTGCGGGACGCGTCGTAGAAGACCTGGCCCGGGACCGTGTAGAGGTGGAAGCGCGTCTTGAACCCGCGGATCTCGCCGAGCGAGAGCGGCAGGAAGTCGAAGAAGAGCGTCCGCTCGGTCTCGGTGGCGAGGGAGATCATCTTCCCCTTCGCCTCGGGGTTGGTCTTCGCGTAGACGTACTGCAGGTTCGTCGTCTTCCCGCAGAGACCGGGACCGTAATAGACGATCTTGCAGTTGATCTCGCGCGACGAGTAGTTGATGAACGACACGGGCGGTTCCTCGCTCGCCTAGTGGGTGGAAGCGTCCACTTCGTCAGCCCACGCTTCGAGAGCTACTCGCTGAAAAGGTTGTCGATGTCGTCGTCGGTGATCTCGGCGAACGGGCTTCCTGCGCCCGGCGCCTCGACCTTCTTCAGGAGCTCCTCGAAGATCTTCGTCAGCTCGCTCGAGGCCTTCTTCACCCGGAGCTGCACCAGGCCGAGGGAGGTCTTGGCGTCGAAGATCACGACGAGGATCACCCGGCCGGCCACCGTGCAGATGAAGAGGTTGTCCTTCTCCCCCTGCAGGAACTGGGTGGCGAACTCCTTCTCGGCGATCAGCTTCGCGAGGCCGCCGGTCGCCGCGATGTTGCCGGCGGTCAGCGACGCGAGGGAGGTGGTGTCGAGGTTGTCGGTCGCCCCGCAGCTCGCCACCAGCTGGCCGTTCTTGTCGACCAGGAACACCACCTTGGCGTTCGCCTCCTTGGTGAGGCGATCGCACACGGTGGTGATCTGGTTGAACTCCTCCTCGTACATCACCATCTGCGGATTCATGAGGCCGCTCGCTCCTTGGAGCCGCATCCGGCGATCCGGGACGCCTGCCGGCCATGGGAGGTCGCCGGCAGGTTTGCATCCTGGCCCACGCGACCCGATCGCGGGGCGAAGCGAAGCATTCCTAGCAGACCCGCCCCGGGGCAGCAAGGCGCCCGAAGGGAAAGTTTTCCCTTCCGTCTCGCGACCTTGGTGGCCGAAGGCGGGCGTGCGGGCGAGCGCCGGCTAGTAGCCGCGCGCCTTCGCGGTGGTGACGAGCAGGCCCATGTTCTGGGCCACGTACCGCTGGAAGTCCGACGGCTCGAAGCCCATGGCGTCGACGACGCCGCCGAGGATCTGCTCGAAGGTCCGGGACGGATCCTTCTTCAGCTCCATCGCGATCTTCAGGAGCGCGACGCCGTACATCGGGTTCTCGCGCGGATCGGCGGCTGCGGCCTGGGCGTTCGCCATGTTCCCCCCGGTGAGCGACCCTACGCTACGTGGCCATACGTGGCGCGCGCAACCACCTCCGGCGGTGAGGGTGTGGGAAAGGCGTGGGAGGACGCGCGGATGGCGCGCGTCGCGGCGCGTTGCAGCGGGGGCCGCGCCGGTGCTTGAATGCCCGCCACTCGACAGGCGGAACGAGCACCGGAGGCGGCGTGGAGCGGTCGCGCTACATCGTGGTCGAGGGTCCGATCGGGGTCGGCAAGAGCACCCTCACCCGGATCCTCGCGAGCCGCTTCTCCGCGCGCACCGTCTTCGAGATCGTGGAGGAGAACCCCTTCCTCCCGCTCTTCTACGCCGACCAGGAGAAGCACGCGTTCCAGACGCAGCTCTTCTTCCTGCTCTCCCGCTTCAAGCAGCAGCAGGAGCTCGCGCAGCAGGAGCTCTTCGCCCAGAGCACGGTCTCCGACTACCTGTTCGCCAAGGACCGCATCTTCGCCTCGCTCACCCTCTCCGACGCCGAGCTCTCGCTCTACGACCGGGTCTTCCAGCTGCTGCAGCCGCGGGTGGTGAAGCCCGACCTGGTCATCTACCTGCAGGCGCGGCTCGAGGTGCTGCTCGGCCGCATCAAGAAGCGGGCGCGCGAGTTCGAGCGCAACTTCGACGCCGACTACCTGGCGCGGCTCTGCTCCGCCTACAACGACTACTTCTTCCACTACGACGACACGCCGCTGCTGGTGATCAACACCTCGGACATCGACATCGTCGACAACGAGTCGGACCTCGAGAACCTGCTGGCGATGGTGCGCAAGCACAAGAAGGGCGTCACCCACTGGATCCCGCGGGCGTCGTCGTAGAAGCTGCGCGGCATGTCCAAGGTCACGATCCACACGCTGCGGAAGATGAAGGCGGCGGGCGAGCGCATCTCGGTGCTCACCTGCTACGACGCGACGTTCGCCGCGCTCCTCGACGCCTCGCCGGTCGAGGTGCTGCTCGTCGGCGACTCGCTGGGGATGGTGATCCAGGGGCAGAAGAGCACGCTGCCCGTCACCGTCGACGACGTCGTCTACCACCTGAAGGCGGTGACCCGGCACGCCCACCGCGCCCACGTCGTCGGCGACATGCCGTTCATGAGCTACCAGGCGAGCGTCGACGCCGCGGTGGAGAACGCCGGGCGGCTCGTCGCCGAGGGCGGCGCCGAGTCGGTGAAGCTCGAGGGCGGCGCGGAGTTCGCCGACGTCGTCCACAAGATCGTCCGCGCCGGCATCCCGGTGATGGGGCACCTCGGGCTCACGCCGCAGTCGGTCCACAAGATGGGCGGCTACGTCGTGCAGGGCCGCGACGAGGAGAAGGCGGCCAGGCTGCTCGAGGACGCGAAGGCGCTCGAGCAGGCCGGCTGCTACTCGATCGTCCTCGAGGGGATCCCGCTCGACCTCGGCCGCCGCGTCACCGAGGCGCTCTCGATCCCGACCATCGGCATCGGCGCCGGCCCGCACTGCGACGGCCAGGTGCTCGTCGTCTACGACATGCTCGGGATGAACCCGTCGTTCGCGCCGAAGTTCGTGAAGCGCTACGCCGAGCTCCACCGGGTGATCGAGGAGGCGGTGGGGCGCTACGTCGCCGAGGTCCGCGACGGCAGCTTCCCCTCCGCCGCCCACAGCTTCGGCGCCGGAAAGCCCGCCGACAAGGTCGACGGGCTCTACGGCGGCTCGAAGAAGGAGTAGCGCCTACCGCGCGGCCAGCGCCTGCACCAGCGGGGCGGCGCGGCCGAGCAGCGCGAGGAACTCCTCCCGCTCGGCGTTCCCCTGCGGCGTCGCCCGCCGGGCGATCCGCCGGATCTCCTCGTAGTCCCACGACGCCGCGTGCGAGCTGCCGCGGAGCTTCTCGGCGGACGCCATCACCGCGACCGCGAACCGGAACGACGCCGGCGCGTCCTCGAAGCGCGCGTGGAGCCGGTCGTCGCCGAACGGCACCGCGAGCTCGTCGGCGCGCTCGTGTCGCGGCTGCTTGGCGCGGATGCGCACGGTGGCGAGGTTGCCGCGGGCGCCGTCGGCGAGCTCCACCTCGTAGAGGGCGGTGACGGTGTGGCCGGCGCCGATCTCGCCGGCGTCGACCTTGTCGTTGCGGAAGTCGGCGTCGGCGACGTCGCGGTTCTCGTAGCCGACCAGCCGGTAGCGGAGCACCTTCTCCGGATCCAGCTCGACCTGGATCTTCACGTCCTGCGCGATCACCTCGAGGGTGCCGGCGAGGTTCTCCTGGAAGATGCGCTTCGCCTCGGAGAGCGAGTCGACGTAGTAGGCGTTGCCGTTGCCCTTGTCGGCGAGCTGCTCCATCAGGTGGTCGCGGTAGTTGCCCATGCCGAAGCCGACGGTGGTGAGGGTGACGCCCTCGCGGACGTGGGCGGCGATCCCGGCGAGGAGCTGCTGGTGGCTGGTCCGGCCGACGTTGGCGTCGCCGTCGGAGAGGACGATCACCCGCGAGGTGGCGCCGGGGCGGAGGCCCTTCACCGCCTGGGCGTAGGCGAGGTCGATGCCGCTGCCCATGGCGGTGCCGCCGCCGGAGCGGAGCTCCTCGATCGCCGAGAGGATCTCGGCCTTGCGGTGCGCGGGCGTCGGCGCGAGCACGACCCGGGAGCCGCCGGCGTAGGTGACCAGCGCGACCGTGTCCTCCTCGCCGAGGTTCTCGACCAGGATCCGCAGCGCGCGCTTGGCGAGCGGGAGCCGGTCGGCGCCGCTCATCGAGCCGGAGACGTCGACCAGGAAGGTGAGGTGCGCCGGCTTGCGGTCGCGGTTCGCCACGCGCTTGCCCTGCACGCCGACGCGGAGCAGGTGGCGGCCGGGCGTGAACGGCGACGGCGCGGCGTCGAGGTGCACGGCGAAGGAGCCGCGCTCCGGCGCCGGGTAGTCGTAGCGGAAGTAGTTCACGAACTCCTCGACGCGGACCGCGGCGGGCGCGGGGAGCGAGCCCTCGAGGATGCGGCGGCGGGCGATGGCGTAGGAGGCGGTGTCGACGTCGATGGCGAACGTCGAGAGGCGATCGCGGGCGGTCTCGACGAAGGGGTTCACGCCGTGGTCGACGAAGGTGCCGCCGGAGGGATCGGCGGGCACGCCGTCGGGCGGGTCCTGCGCGACGCGGCCCGGGCCGGCGTGGCCGCGGTACCGGGTCGCGGTCGAGCCCATGCCGCCGCCGCCGGCGCCCGCGCCCTTCGTGCCGAGGCCGCCGAGGCCGGTGCCGTAGCCGACGCCGAGGCCCCCGCCGCGGCCGACGCCGTTGCCCGCCGCGCCGAGCCCGCCGATCCCGTGGCTCTCGCCGCTGGCCAGGCCGCCGAAGAGGCCGGCGTCCCCCGCGGGCTTCGCGGGCGGCGGC
>CAZDGH010000409.1:0-5039 GCA_964504805.1 uncultured Myxococcales bacterium
GCGGGGGCCGCCGCGAGGGGCGCCGGCGCGCGACGCGCCGCCACCGAGAACACGCCCGGGACGGGCTCGAGGTGAGGCGAGGCGGCGAACAGGTGCGCCTCGACCGGCGCCAGCGCGAGCAGGGCGCCGCGGGCGAGGCCCGCGCCGAGCGCGGCGAGCGCGCCTTCCGCGACGGGGCCGCGGCAGTAGAGGAGCACGTGCCTGCAGAGCACCAGGTCCCAGCGCGAGAGCGCCGGATCCGCCGCGGCGCCGGCAACCGTGCCCGGCTCGAAGCGGCAGAGCCCGCGGACCGCGGCGTCGACCTCGAACGATCCCGAGGGCAGCGGCCGCAGCCACGGGCCCCACAGCTCCCGCGGCGCCCGCTCCACCGACCACGCCCGCACCGTCCCGGCGCGCGCCATCGCGAGCCGGCTCGCGGAGGCGTCGACGCCGACCACCTCGGCGAGGCCGTCCTCGCGCCCGGCGAGCCCCCGCTCCCGCAGCAGCGAGAGGAGCAGCATCGCCACCGAGAAGGCCTCCTCCCCCGACGAGCAGCCCAGGGAGAGGATCCGGACCTTGCCGCCGCCGGCGAGCGCGCGATCCACGAGCTCGGGCAGCGCGTGCCGCGCGAGCCAGCGGAACAGGTCGGGATCGCGGAAGAGGTACGTCTCCCCGATCGGCAGCGCGTCGAGGAGGAGCCCGAGGTGCGCGGGCCCGTCGGCGCCGCCCTGGGCGACCCGGACGGCCTGCTCGATCTGCTCGTCGGTGAGGCCGCCGAGCGCGAGCCCGTAGGTCCGCTCCAGCGCCTCCCGGGTGTCCGCCGCGCCCACGCCGCTCCCGCTCACGTCGACCGGGGCGGCGCCTCGCCCGCGGACAGCTTGTACGCGTCGGAGGTGCGCTTGAGCGCCTCCGACATCTCCCGGGCCTTCCCGGCGTTGGCGGAGAGGGACTGCGCGCCGTCGCGGACCGACTCCGCCGCGGCCTGGGTGCTGGAGATCGCCTGGAGGATCTGCCCGACGCCGGCCTGGTTCTGCCGGGCGGACGCCTCCACCTGCCGCATCAGCTGGACCGAGTCCTGGCTCGCCTTGCCGAGGCCGGAGACCGCGAGCTCCATCCGCGCGACCTGCCGGCTGCCGTCCTCCGCGGTGCCGCTCCCGGCGCTCACCAGCGCCTCCACCGCCTGGGACCGCTGCCGGATCTCGCCGAGGATCTCCCGCACCTCCGCGGTCGCCTGCCGCGAGTCGTGGGCCAGCGCCCGGACCTCCCGCGCCACGGCGGCGAAGCCCTTGCCGGCCTCGCCGGCCCGGGCCGCCTCGATCGCGGCGTTGATCGCCAGGGTGCTCGACTGGTCCGCCAGGAACCCGACCGTCTCGATGATCCGGTCGATCCGCTGGACCCGCTCCGCGAGCTCGCGCGAGGCGGCGCTGACCTTGCCGAACGAGGCGGAGATCGCCGCCATGGCGTCGATGGCGGTCTTCGCCGCCCGCCCGCCTTCCTCCACCAGCTCCGCCGCCCGCTCGCCGCTCCGGATCAGCTCCGCGGCGCGCTCCGCGGACACCGCGGAGGTCTGGGACATCTCGGTGGCGGTGGCGGAGGTCTCGGTGAGCGCCGCCACCTGCTCGGCGGTGGCGGCGGAGAGCTGCGCCGCCGCCGAGTGGAGCGCGGCGACGATCGCCTCGAGCTCGCCGCCGGTGCCCTGCATCTGCCCGACCGCCTCGCGCAGGCGCCGGGTCATCCGCTGCACCGCCTCGCCGAGCGGGCCCTCCACCTCCATGTCCCGCCGCAGGTCGCCCTCGGCGATCGTCCGGGCCTGGAGGATCGTCTCGCGGAGCGCGCCGTTGAGCTGGCCGAACGAGCGCCCCAGGTCGCCGCCGAGGGTCTCGGCGTCCGAGACCTCGCCGCGGGAGAGCCGGACCATCGCGTCCGCCAGCCGCGCCTGGGCAAGCTGCGAGCGCCGGAAGAACGAGAGCAGCCCGGAGCGCTCCTCGGCCATCGCCGAGAGGTCGCCGCGCTCGATCCGATCGAGGACGACGCGCATGTCGGAGGAGATGGCCGCCGTGTGCCGGGCGAGATCGCCGAGCTCGTCGGTGCCGATCCACGAGGGCGCCGCGGGCGCGCCGGCGGCGAGGGCCTCGATCGAGGCGCGGATCGCCCGGGACCCCTCGCGCTGCCGCGCGCCGACCGACCAGCTCGCCACCGAGGCCACCGCCAGGGTCCAGAGGCCGATCACCGTGAGCGGCACCACCAGCTCGGAGACCGTGACGGAGAGGGCCGCCGCCGTGCCCTCCCCGGCGACGATCGATCCGGCCGCCGCCTGGACGACGCGCTCCCACTGGCTCGCCGCCACGACGCCGACGAACACGATCATCGTGCCGATGATCGCCGCCGAGGTGTAGGGCAGGTACCAGCTCTGCCGCGGCCAGAAGATCCCTCCGGTGGGCAGCGTCGCGTTCGGCGCGCGCCGCAGCTCGGCGACGGCCAGCGGCAGCACGGCCCGGTCGAGCGAGGAGCAGAGCGGGATCCCGGTGAACGACGACATCGGCCACGCCACGAGGAACGCGTAGAGCACCAGCATCAGGCTCCGGTCGAAGAGCAGGCAGAGCACGAGGGTGAAGGTCGCCACCCCGAGGACCCAGGCGCTCTGGTAGGCGAGCAGCTCCACCCGCCGCGGCAGCTCGAGGAACGCCACGAGCCGCTCGGCGGGGTCGGTCCGCGCCAGCGTACGGGTGGTGAGGAGGTGGATCGCGGCGAGCAGGAAGCCCACGCCGAAGAACAGCACCGCCGGCGCGAAGACGTACTTGAAGGTGATCGCCATCTCGCGGTCGTCGAGCCGGAGCAGGAGCCCGACGAGGTAGGCGGCCACCGGCGGCGCCACCGCCAGCCACACCAGCATCCGCTTGTAGAGCTGCCACGTCAGCTGCGGCGCCGTCCCCTCGCCGCCCGCGTCCGCGCTCGTGCCGCCTTCCATCGCCGGTGCGCCTCCCGCCGTTCCGAGCCCGCTCATCACGCCTGACCTCCGTCCCGCTCGCCGGCGAGCAGGCCGACGAGGACCTCGTGGAGCCGCTTCGGGGTGACCGGCTTCTCGAGCACGACCCGCGCGCCGGCCGCCTTGCAGCGCACGCGGGTCTCCAGATCGCCGTGGCTGGTGAGGATCACGATCGGGATGTGGGCGGTCCGCGGGTCGGCGACGATCGCCGCGCACAGCCCCGCGCCGTCGAGGCGTGGCATGGTCAGGTCGGTGACCACCGCGTCGGGCAGGTGCTCCCGCACCGCCTCGAGGGCCCGCTCCCCGTCCACCGCCTCGAGGAACTCCATCCGGTTGCCGAGGAGGAAGACCTTCAGCACCTCGCGCGTCGCCTTGCTGTCGTCCACCAGGAGGATCTTCGGCATGGGGCCTCTCAGGGGCTCGGGGTGGCGGCGGCGAGGAGCCGCCCGACGTCGAGGATCGCGAGCGGCGGCGCGCGGCCGGAGAAGCCGAGCACCAGCTCGCCGCCCGGCGTGGGGCCCGCGGCCTCGGGGACGAAGGGCTCGTGCTCCACCAGGTCCTCGACCGCGTCCGTCCAGAGGAGCGCCGCGCGATCGCGATCGCGCACGAGGACCATCCGGTGCTCGGCGGCGAGCTCGAGCGGCTCTCCGCCCAGGAATGCGGCGCAGAAGATCACCGGGAGCAGCTCGGCACCGACGCGCACCGCCGCCGCGCCGCTCGTCGCCGACGGGAGCGCCGCGGGCAGCGCCGCCGGGAGGATCCGCTCCACCGCGGCGAGCGGGATCAGGAAGCGCCAGCCCCGGGCCCGGAGGACGACCAGCGCGTCCCCGGGCGCGGGGAGCGCCGCCGGATCGCCGGCCGGCGTGTCGCCCGGGGTCAGCGGCTGCATGGAGGCGCGAGGGCACGGGCGGCGCCGCGCCAGCGGTGGCAGCGATCCAGGCGAGGCCTCTCTCGGGGACGAAGTGTCGACTGACGAACGAACGCTCGGGAGCCATGCTGCCAGGGCCCGGCGTCCGGAGGGAAGTCCCATGCACCGGTGGGCGAGGGACTCCCAGCTCCCCGGCGGCACGTGGCGGGGCCGCATGCGCGCCGTCATACCGGCTCGCGCGCGAGCCGGCGGCGCGGCGTCGTGGGGGTGGGAGCTACCTCCGCGCGCGAGGCGCGGTCAGAACCCGAGCGCGCTGCAGAGCGGGCTGCCGGGGCAGCAGATGTCGTGGCCGCCGGCCTGGTCGGTGTGGAAGCACACGAAGGCGCCTTCCGACGGGTAGTAGTACGCCCAGAAGAAGCACATCTCCTCGTTGGCGGACTCGCCGAACGAGACGCGCTGGTTCGAGGTGTTGGTGTAGTCGCAGGTGAAGCGGAAGCCCGAGCCGTCTGCGAGCTGGAACGGAGGATCGTGGTAGACGGTCTCCGGCTCGTCCCACTGCCAGAACGGGACGTCGTAGACCGGCGTCCCGGCCGCCTGCTCGTCCGCCGCCACCTCGATGTGGACGTTGGTGCCGAAGCGGTGGGTGTGGCCGGTGATCCCGAAGAAGTTCACGCCGTAGAGGTTGCCGGGCACCGGGAAGAACACCGGGCCGACCGTGCTCGACGCGTTCGCCGGGAGGTCGATGTCCGGGCTGCCGATGAAGAGGAACGACGCCTCGTCGCGGAAGCTCGCCTCGGAGATGGTGGTGAACGTCGTGGTCGCCTCGACCTGCAGCTCGCCGGGCGTGACGTTGATGTAGTGCATCTCGAGCCGCACCATCTGCTGCGGCTCGAGGGTGAAGGCGACGCCGTCCGGCAGCGTGAGCAGCTCCTCGTGCCGCTGGGTGATCGCGAGCGGCGCGCCCTTCGAGGGATCGAGGGTGTCGGCGAAGGGCTGGCAGGCGTACGGCTCGGGGCGCTCCTGGGCGTCGTCGACCTTGTAGACGATGAGGTGGTGCGAGGAGTCGCCGAGGACGTTGTGGATCTGGCCGACGCGGATCGCGGTCGGGTTCGAGAGCCGCTTGGTCACGCAGCGCGTGTCCTCCATGCCGGACGCGACCGGGACCGGGCCGAAGGTGACGGAGAAGCTCTCGCCGCCGGGGGAGCC
>CAZDGH010000410.1:0-5016 GCA_964504805.1 uncultured Myxococcales bacterium
AGCTCGGCCTCGGCGCGGCGCACGTCGTCGTGGGTCATGGTCGGATGCTAGGTCGAAGGTGTGGGGTCGTCGAGGCGGCTTTCACTCGTTGTATTCAGCTCGCGAACAGGTCGGAGAGGTCGATCTCGACCTCCTCGGGCGCCGGCGCCGCGGCGGCGACGAGGCGCTCGAGCGCCTGCCGCCGCCCCGCGGGCACGAGCCGGTCGAGGTGCTCGGCGGCGCCGTTGCCGAGGCCGCGTGCGGCCCGGTAGAGCGTGGCCACCAGGTTCAGGTGGAGCTGCTGCCGCCGCGTGCGGCCCAGCAGCCGCTCGATCCGCGTCCCGAGCGCCTCGAGCCCCTCGGTGTGCACCACCAGGTCCGAGGCGCCGCTCGCCACCACCGCGAGCGCCTCCTCGAGGCGCGTCGGCCGGCAGCTCACCAGCACCTCGAGCGACGGGTCCTCGGCGCGGAGGTGCCGCACCAGCGCGGCGCTGTTCGGGACGTCGAGCGCCACCTCGGCGACGAGCGGCGCGGACGCCGGGTCCGCGACCAGGCCCCGCGCCGAGGCCGGGCTCGCCGGCACCGCCCGGATGCCCCGGCGGTTCAGGTGGGTGCACACCGCCGCCGCGTCGCGGTCGGTCGCCTCGACCACGAGCACGGCCGGCCGGGCGAGGAGCGCGCGCTTGAACTGGAGGAGATCGCGGCCGAGCGGCTCGAGCTGGCCCTTGCCGCCCTCGGCCTCGAGGAGCGCCTTCAGGTCGCGCACCATCTGGTCGTAGAGCAGCGACGAGAGCCGCTCGTCGAGGATCGAGTCGATCCGCGCGCGGACGTGGTGGAGGTCGAACGGCTTGGTCAGGTAGTCGGAGGCGCCGGCGCGCAGCGCCTCGGCGAGCGTCTCGCCCGACGGGTAGCCGGTGATCACCACCGCCGGGGTGTCGATCCCGAGCGCGCGCGCGCGGGCGACCAGCTCCACGCCGGTCATCCCGGGCAGGTTCTTGTCGGTGAGCAGCAGGTCGTAGCGCGCCTCGCAGAGGCGATCGAGGCCGCGCTCCGCGGTGGCGCAGCCCTCGGCTTCCCAGCCGCCCAGCTTGACGATCTCCATGAGGATCTCGCGGACGACGTCCTCGTCGTCGACCACGAGGACGCGGACCTTGCCGCGCAGATCGCCATGCAACGCGCGCCAGGCGCTGCCGAGCTCGGAGAGGCGCATGGGGCGCATCGTCGGGGACGAACGCTTCGGGCGCAAGGACGCGGCGCGCTATCGCCGTCGGGGGATACCGCCGCGCCCCGGGGCGCCCCACCCTGCGGCACATGGACCGCCATGCCCTCCTCGCGGCCTACCGCCGCGTCCGCGCCGCGACGGAGCGCCTCTGCGAGCCGCTCACACTGGAGGATCACGGGCTGCAGAGCATGCCGGACGCGAGCCCGCCGAAGTGGCACCTCGGGCACACGAGCTGGTTCTTCGAGACGTTCGTGCTCGTGCCCGCCGGCACGCCGCGCCTCGCCGAGGCGTACGCGGTCTGCTTCAACTCCTACTACGTGGGCGCCGGGCCACGGCACCCGCGGCCTTCGCGCGGGCTCCTCTCGCGGCCCTCGCTCGACGAGGTGCGCGCCTACCGGCGGCACGTCGACGACGGCGTCGCGCGGCTCCTCGAGGCGGGCGGCGACGAGCGGGTGGCGGCGACGATCGAGCTCGGGCTGCACCACGAGCGGCAGCACCAGGAGCTGCTCCTCACCGACGTGAAGCACGCCTTCGCCCAGAGCCCGCTCGGGCCGGCGTACCGGTGCCCGCTGCCCGAGGCCGCGGACCCGGGGCCGCTCTCGTTCACGAGCTTCGCCGGCGGGCTCGTCGAGCGCGGCGCCGGCGCGGGCTTCGCGTTCGACCACGAGCGGCCGCGCCACCCGGTCTTCGTCCCGCCGTTCCGTCTCGGCGACCGGCCGGTGACCGTGGGCGAGTACCTCGCCTTCGTCGAGGACGGCGGGTACCGGCGACCGGAGCTGTGGCTCTCGGCCGGCTTCGACCGCGTCGCCTCCGAGGGCTGGGTGGCGCCGCTCTACTGGCGGAGAGAAGGAGGCTCGTGGACCACGTTCTCCCTCGCCGGCGGCCGGGTGCCCCTCGATCGGAACGAGCCGGTCTGCCACGTGAGCCACTTCGAGGCCGACGCCTACGCGCGGTGGGCCGGCGCCCGGCTGCCGCGGGAGGAGGAGTGGGAGCTCGCGGCGGCGGCCGCGCCCGTCCTCGGCAACCTCCTGGAAGCCGGCGCCTTCCACCCTCGGGCGGCGCCGGGGCCCGGGCTCCGGCAGCTCTTCGGCGACGTCTGGGAGTGGACCTCGAGCGCCTTCGGGCCCTACCCGGGCTTCCGGCCGCTCGGAGGCGTCCTCGGCGAGTACAACGGCAAGTTCATGAGCGGGCAGCTCGTGCTCCGGGGCGGCTCGGCGACGAGCCCGGCGGCGCACCTGCGGGCGAGCTACCGGAACTTCTTCCCGCCCGAGGCGCGGTGGCAGCTCGCCGGCATCCGTCTCGCAGCTGACACTTAGGGTGTACCAACGTAACACTTTTGATTTCTTGGGTTTTCGCCCGGCGCGGCGCCTCGACATCACCTCCCCAGGCGCGATAAACATGGAGGCCTTTCGATCTTGAAACGGGGGAGCCTCCATGAAGGCGTACCTCCTCCTCGAGTTCGCGCGGCGCGCGCGGCAGCTGCCGCTCGAGGAGTTCCTGGTGAAATCGCCGGGCGAGTGGCTGATCTGGGAGCCGGGTCGGTGGCGACCCGTCGGCAACCGGCCCGGCACCATCGCCTACGAGCCGCCGACGATCGCCGAGCCGCCCGGCGGCGAGGCGCTGGCGATCAAGCTCGAGCTCCTGCCGGGACGCGCCGACGTGCGCCTCGGCCGCGTCCCCGAGAGCGACATCTCCATCGACGACGCCACGGTCTCGCGCACCCACCTGGTCTTCAAGCGCACGCAGCACACCTGGCGGCTGTCCGACCCCGGCTCGAGCAACGGCAGCACGATCGACGGCAAGAAGCTCTACGAGGGCCAGGAGCTCCCGCTCTCGGACGGCTCGCGGATCACCGCAGGCGGCGTCCGGCTCACGTATCATGACGCCCGCGGGTTCTACTGGCGCATTCGCTCCATGACCTGAAGGTGAGATGACGCGGCCGATCCCCGCTGCCCCGGACCTCGGGAACTACCGCGCCATGGGCTCCCTCGGCGCCCTCGGCGAGACGCACCTGTGGCTCGGCGAGGACCGCTCGGGTCGCCGGGCGACGTTCGTCGTGCTGGCGGATACGGCGGACGCGGCCGCGCGGGACACCTTCCTGGCGCGTGCAGCGGCGACGCGGCGGCTCGAGAGCCCGTTCCTCGTCCAGCAGCTCGGGTCGGGCAAGCTGCCCGGAGGCTGCGCCTTCGTCGCCCTCGAGCCGCTCGGCGGCGAGGACCTCCGCGGCCTGCTCGCGACCGCCGGCGCGCTCCCCCACGATCGCGCCCTGCGGCTCGCGCGCCAGCTCGCGAGCGCGGTGCTCTCCCTCCACGGCGCGGGGCTCCTCCACCTCCGGCTCGAGCCGCGGCGCGTGCTGATCGTCGGCGAGCCCGGCGCCCAGCGGCTCAAGCTGCTCGACGCCCTCGGGCCCGGCGCCCGGATCGAGGAGGACGGCGGCGCGAGGCCTTACGCCGCCCCCGAGCTGGTCACCGGTCGCGCGCCGGACGCACGGGCCGACCTCTACGCGCTCGGCGCGATCCTCTACGAGGTGCTCGCGGGCAAGCCGCCGTTCAAGTGTGACGACGCCGCGAACGCGGTCCTCGAGCACCTGCACAAGCCGCCGCCGCCGCTCGCGCCGCCGCCGGGGCAGCCGCCGATCCCGGCATCCCTCGTCGCGCTCGTGCACCGCTGCCTCGCCAAGGACCCGGCGGAGCGGCCGGAGAGCGCGCTCGAGCTGAAGAGCCTGCTCGGCGCGGTGGATCCGGCGTCGCGCACGGTCCCGAGCCAGAACGAGCTCGACGCGGTGCCGCTCGCGCGGCTGCCGCTCCGCTCCCGCCCCGGGGAGATCTCGAAGACCGCCCCGCTCGAGCCCGGCACCGAGCCGCCGGCGCGGCCGCTGCCGGAGCCGGGCACGGAGCTCGGCGGCTACCGGCTCGAGGAGGTGCTCGGCGAGGGCGGCATGGGCCGCGTCTACCGCGCCGTGCACCTGCGGCTCGGCCGCAAGGTGGCGCTGAAGATGCTCCGGCCCGAGTTCGCCGGGAACGCGGGCGCGGTCCGGCGCTTCTTCGGCGAGGCGCGGGCGGTCAACCGGATCTCCCACGAGAACATCGTGGAGATCACCGACTTCGTCGAGCACGAGGGCGCGGACAAGTACTACCTGATGGAGCTCTTGCGCGGCGAGACGCTGCGCGCCGCCATCGGCGACGGCGGCGCGATGCCGGCCGAGCGCTGCCTGCCCATCGCCAGGCAGATGGCCCAGGCGCTCGACGCCGTCCACCGCGCCGGGATCGTCCACCGCGACCTGAAGCCCGAGAACGTCTTCCTCACCGAGCGCGCGGGGCGCCACGACTTCGTCAAGCTGCTCGACTTCGGCGTCGCCAAGCTCGGCGACGAGCTGGTGGAGGGACCCGGCACGAAGATCGGGGCGATCCTCGGCACCCCCGAGTACATGTCGCCGGAGCAGGTCGGCGGCCAGGTCGCGGACCACCGCACCGACGTCTACGCGCTCGGCGTGATCCTCTTCGAGATGCTCACCGCGCAGAAGCCGTTCACCGGCGAGTTCGGCGACCTGGTGGTGAAGCACCGCACGGTGGCGCCGCCCCGGCCGAGCCAGCTCGACGACGTGCCGCACCGGATCCCGCAGGCGCTCGAGGCGCTGGTGCTGCGCTGCCTCGAGAAGGATCCGGGCGCGAGGCCGGCGTCGATGGCCGAGGTGGACGCCGCGCTCGCCGCCGTCGAGGAGGAGGTGCTGGCCGGCACCGCCGCCCTGGCGCCGCGGCCCGGCGCGCGCCGGCGGAAGCGGGCGATCGCGAGCGTCGCCGTGGCGGCCGGCCTGG
>CAZDGH010000411.1:0-4965 GCA_964504805.1 uncultured Myxococcales bacterium
CCTCGGTGATCGACTCGCCGAGGGACGGCACGGTGACGTTCACCGGCATCTCGTTTCAGCTCCGCGTGCCCGTCTAGGACGGGTGGACGATGGGGGCGAACGCGGCCTCGTGGATCTGGCGCTGCTCGAGGCCGTGGCTCGCGTGGGACCCGGTGGCCGGGCTGGCCGACGGCGGCCGGGAGACGTGGAGGAGCGGGCTCTTCAGGAAGCCGCTCCGGGTCAGCTCGCCGTACATGTGGATCCGCGCGCCCTGGTTGCGCGGCTCCTCCTGCACCCAGACGATCTCCCGGGCGCCCGCGAACGGCGCGAGGGCCTGGGCGATGGCGTCGAGCGGCGTCGGGTAGAGCTGCTCGACGCGCACGATGGCGACGTCGTTGCGCCCGTGCTCCCGCCGCTCGCGGGCGAGCTCGTAGTAGATCTTGCCGGTGCAGAGCAGCACCCGGCTCACCTTCGACGGGTCCTGCCCGCCCGGCGCGAAGAGCGCGTCGGGGATCACCCGGCGGAAGGTGCCGGTCGCCAGCTCGTCGAGGGTCGAGGTCGCCTCCGGGTGGCGGAGGAGGCTCTTCGGGCTCATCACCACCAGCGGCTTGCGGTAGGGCCTGACGACCTGCCGGCGGAGCAGGTGGAAGATCTGCGCCGGCGTGGTGCAGTTGGCGACCTGGATGTTGTCCTCGGCGCACTGGTTCAGCCAGCGCTCGAGGCGCGCCGACGAGTGCTCCGGTCCCTGGCCCTCGTAGCCGTGGGGCAGGAGGAGGGTGAGGCCGGAGAGCCGGTGCCACTTGTCCTCGCCCGAGACGATGAACTGGTCGGAGATGACCTGGGCGGCGTTGACGAAGTCGCCGAACTGGGCCTCCCAGATGACCAGGCCGTCGGGCGTGTCGAGGCTGTAGCCGTACTCGTAGCCGAGGACGGAGACCTCCGAGAGCGGCGAGTTGTAGACCTCGAACCGCGCCTGTCCCGGCTTCACGTGCTGCAGCGGGATGTGCCGGGCGCCGGTCTCGAAGTCGAAGAACGTCGCGTGCCGGTGCGAGAAGGTGCCGCGCTCCACGTCCTGGCCGGAGAGCCGCACCGGCGCGCCCTGGGCGACGAGCGACGCGTAGGCGAGGCTCTCGCCCATGCCCCAGTCGAGCGGCCGCGTGCCCTCGGCCATCTCGCGCCGCGCCTCGACGAGGTTCTTCGCGAGCTTCGGGTTGAGCTTGAACGTCTCGGGCAGCGCGACCAGGCGGCGGCCGAGCTCCTGGAGCTCCGCCTTCGCCAGCGCCGTCGGGACCTCGGGCGAGTCGCGGTCGGCGCCGCCGGCGTACTTCGCCCAGAGGCCCGCCATCGCCGACGGCTTGCGGCGGCGGTAGCCGCGCTTGGTCTCGGCGAGCTGCTCCTCGAGGGCGGCCCGGCGCTCCACCGCGATCCGGTCGACCTGCTCCTGCGTCATCTCGCCGAGCTGCACGAGCTTCTTGGTGAACTGCTCGCGCACCGACGGGTGGTTGGCGATCGCCCGGTACATCACCGGCTGCGTGAACGCCGGCTCGTCGGCCTCGTTGTGGCCGTACTTCCGGTAGCAGTAGAGGTCGATGACGACGTCGCGCTGGAACTTCTGGCGGAAGCCGACCGCGAGGCGGACGACCTGGGCGACCGCCTCGGGATCCTCGCCGTTCACGTGGAGGATCGGGGCGCCGACGATCTTCGCCACGTCGGTGGCGTAGCGCGTCGAGCGCGCGTCCTCCGGCATGGTGGTGAAGCCGATCTGGTTGTTGACCACCACGTGGATGGTGCCGCCGGTGGTGTAGCCCCGCAGCCCCGCCATGTTGAACAGCTCGGCGACGATGCCCTGGCCGGAGAACGCGGCGTCGCCGTGGATGAGGATCGAGAGCACCTCGCGGCGATCGACGTCCCCGCGGCGATCCTGCTTGGCGCGCACGCGGCCGGTGACGACCGGGTCGACGAACTCGAGGTGGCTCGGGTTGAAGGCCATCGAGAGGTGGACGGTCTTGCCGCCGATCTCGCGGTCGGTGGAGTGGCCGAGGTGGTACTTCACGTCGCCGCGGCCGATGTAGAGGTTCGGATCCTCGTCGGCGAACTCCGCGAAGATGTCGCGGGCCGGCTTGCCCATCACGTTGGCGAGCACGTTGAGGCGGCCGCGGTGGGCCATGCCGACGACGATCTCGCGGACGCCCTGCGCGGCGGACGAGGTGACGATCCGGTCGCAGAGCGGGATGAGGCTCTCGGCGCCCTCGAGCGAGAAGCGCTTCGCACCCTGGAAGCGGAGGTGGAGGAACTGCTCGAAGGTCTCGGCGTCGATGAGCTTGGTGAGCAGGTCGATCTGCTCGTCGTGCGAGAGCTCGAGGCGGTTGCGCGTGGCCTCCATCTCGTCGCGCAGCCAGGTCCGCATCTCCTTGAGCTCGATGTGGGCGAACTCGGCGCCGATGCTCCGGCAGTAGGTCGCCTGGAAGTGGTCGATGAGCTCGCGGAGCGTGCCGGTGCGGCCGCCGGCGGTGAAGGTCTTGTCGAGGTCCGCCTCGGTGAGGCCGAACTCCTCGAGCGAGATGTCCGGCGCCTGGACCTTCGCCAGATCGAGCGGGTCGAGGTCGGCGAACATGTGGCCGCGGAAGCGGTACGCCTGCACGAGCTGGACGACGCGGTCCTGCATCGCGGCGTGGGCGTCGAAGCCGGCGAGCGCGGCGGCGCCGTTCTTCGGCGCCGCGCGCGAGGCGAAGATGCTCGTGGGGCGGAACGAGGGGCCGAGCTTCAGGCCGTTCTTCGGTCCGAGGGCGCGGAAGTACGCCCGCCACTCCTCGTCCACGGCCGACTCGTCGGCCAGCCAGCGTGCGTACTGCTCTTCGACGAACGGGACGTTCCAGATCGGAAGTTCGCTCTGATGTGACGCCATGTCCGAAGGCTCCGGGGGGCCCGACCGCACGAGCGGGGGCCGGCGGGCGCGCACCATAGCGCAGCCGTGAGACCGCCTCCACCGGGATCTAAGGTGGTCTGGCGCCCCGCGCCGGAGGGGCTACGCCAGGGAGGTGGCGGCGCCCTGCCACCACTCGAAGTCGCGGCCGAGGGGGTCCCCGGGGTCGAAGAAGACCAGGTACGCCATGGCGTCGTAGGCGAGGAACGCCGGCTGGCCCTTCCGGACGTGGCCCAGCTGGTGGACCGGCCGCCAGGTCCCCACGTTGAAGTAGCAGGCGGGCTTCCCGGAGACGAGGCCGAGCGGCTTCATCCCGGCGAAGTGGGTGTGGCCGTTGACGACGAAGCGCAGCCCCTCGTGCTCGCGCTTCTCGAGCTCCCTGAGGGCGCTCTTCGCGAACCGGCCGTCGAAGAGCTTGAAGAACACGTAGTAGAGCTCCTCGAGCTTGCCGTCCTCCTTGTGGCCCCGCTTCGCGGAGAGGGTGAGGAGGAGCTTCACCTTCTGGGCGAAGTCGAAGCGCAGCGCCTTGTGGTTCTCCTTGAACCAGTCCTTCACCGTGGCGTTCCCGAGGAAGGACTCGACCAGGCCGGCCCAGACGTTCGCGACCTGGTTGCCGAGGCGCTGCTCCTCGCTCCGGGCGAGGGTGCGGACCCAGGTCGGCACCGCGACGATCGGGCGGACGTCGTCGATGTCGTCGAGGTGCGGGTCGTCGAGGGAGAGGTTCTTCCGGATCGCCTCGGGGAACGGGACGATCAGCTCGGCGGCGATGAGGTCCGAGAGCGGCGGCGCGCCCGACGGGTCGTGGCAGAGGTGGTCGACCACGTGGCCGTGGTACGCGAGCACCCCGTGCCGCGGGAAGACGAGCTCGGCGGGCAGCGGCGCGTCGCCTCCCGGCATCCCGAGGGCGGCGCGGAGGCGGGCGCGGGCGGCCGGCGCGTGGTGGAGGAGCCGGTCGTGGTTGCCCACGACGTAGTGCACCTCGAGGGCGCCGCTCTCGACCTTCGCGCGGATGGCGTCGAAGAACGGCCGCTCCGCCTCGACGGTGTCGCGGACCATGCCGTCGACCGCCGCGGCGAGCGCGGGGCCGGGCTCGTGGTACGGCCGGAGCTTGCCGCCCTGCCAGGCGGGGGAGCGGACGAGGTCGAGGAGGTCGCCGACGAAGCAGAGCTGGGCGACGTTGTCGCGCCGCGAGGCCTCGATGCGCTGCCAGAAGCGGGCGAACTGCGCGGCGCGCGAGATGTGCGAGGTGGCGCCGGGCCGGAGGTGGAGATCGCTGACGAAGATCAGCACGGCCGCAGGTTAGCAGGGCGAGCGCGGCCGACGCGAGGAGCGCGCCTCCGGCGAGGCCGCGGCGCCGGGCCAGCGCGTCCTGCAGGCTGCGGGGCCTCGCGACCGCGTCGAACCTGCCGCGGGCGCCGGCGTCGCCGGGGAGCGGCGCGTCGAGGTTGTCCGCCCGGGGCCGCGCCGGCTCGGGCCCGAGCTGTCCCTCCCAGCCGCGGCGCGCCGCCAGCCGGTCGGCGAGGCCCGGCGCGAGGCGCTCGGCGAGGATCGCCTTCGCCGTCGGCGCGCCGACCCAGCGCTCGCGCCGCGGGCGGCGCGCGGCGTCGACGATCGCCCGGGCGGCGACCTCCGGCTGGAAGATCGGCGGCACCGGCTGCGGCTCGCACGGCAGGCGGCTCCGCACCCAGCCGAACTGCGGCGTGTTGAGGGCCGGCAGGTGGACCTGCACGACCTCGATCCTCGAGCGCTCGTGGAGGAGCTCGGTGCGGAGCGACGAGCTGAAGGCGCGGATCGCCGCCTTCGCCGCGCAGTACGCGGACTGGAGCGGGATGCTGCGGTAGGCGAGGGCGCTCCCGACCTGCACGATCGTGCCGCGGTCCCTCCGGCGCATCCGCCGCAGGGCGGCGCAGGTGCCGTGCACGTAGCCGAGGTAGGTCACCTCGGTGACGCGGCGGTACTCGGCGGCGGTCGTCTCGTGGACCGGCGCGAAGACCGAGACCATCGCGACGTTCACCCAGACCTCGATCGCCCCGACCTCGCGCTCGACCCGCTCCGCCGCGGCC
>CAZDGH010000412.1:0-4103 GCA_964504805.1 uncultured Myxococcales bacterium
TCGGCGTTCGGCGGCGCCGCGTCGACGAGGGCCTCGCCGCCGCAGGCGGGCGCGGCGGGCAGGGCGGCGGCGAGCACGCCGAGGAGGAGGAGCCTCCGCCGCATGGTCAGCCGAGGCTCACGGTCTGGCGCGCCTTGCCGAGCACGCGGATGGGCTGGATCGCCATCACGTTCATGAAGACCTTGAGCAGCTCCGGATCGAACTTGTGCCGCATCTCGGTCCACATCAGGGTGAGCGCGATCTCCGGGCCGTAGGCGTCGCGGAACGGCCGCTTCGAGGTGAGCGAGTCGTAGACGCAGCAGATCGACAGGATCTTGGAGAACACCCCGAGGTTCGACTTCGGGATGATCATCTGGATCGCGCCGCGGCTGTCGCGCACCGCGGTGCCGAAGTCGCTCTTGTGCTCGTGGGTCGTCACCACCCGGATGATCGCCGACTTGGAGATGCCCTTCTCGCGCAAGATCGTCTGCACGGTGCGCAGCGGGCTCCGGGCGATCTCCTTCTTCTCCTCGGCGGTGAGGCCGCCCTTCTTCTCGAGCATCTCCGGCTTGATGGTGGCGAGTCCGGCGTCGTGGAACATGGCGATGTTGGCGAGGTCGCGCAGGTGCGGCTTGTCGAGGCCGAGCTCGGCGCCGAAGACGATGGTCATCAGCGCGGTGTTGATCGAGTGGTAGACGAGGTAGTCGTCCTCGCGGCGCATCGACGTCATGCCGAGGAAGTGCGTCGTCTGCTCGTAGGAGATGTCGACGAGATCCTGGATGACCCGGTTGATCTTCCCCTGGCTGGTCGCCTTCCCCTCGCGCAGCGCCTCGAAGTACTTCTGCAGGAAGAGGACGCCGCGGGCGTAGACGGTGAGCGCGTACTTCTTCCGGTCGACCTTCTGCTCGTCGTCCTGGCTCTGGTCCTCCTTGTCGAGCTTCTCCTTGATGGCGGAGAACTTCGTCAGGCGGATCTGCGCCAGCTTCTGGCCGGCGAGGCCGTCCTCCTCCGGCTCGGAGTCCTGGCCCTTGCGGAAGATGCCGACGAACGCCCGCAGCTCGGCGACCGAGGTGGGCCGGGTGCAGGTGAAGCCGCCGACGTCGAGGCGCTGCAGCTCCGAGCAGAGGAAGCGCACGTTGTCGAGCGCGCCCATGTCGGTCTTGACCAGCATGTTGTTGACGTAGAACGACTCCTTGAGCGCCTGCACCTCGAGCCGGCCCTCGGCCGCGACCACGTGGTTGATGGTGTTGTTCAGGAGCTCGAGCGGCTTGGTGAAGATCGCGTTCTCGGGGTCGTAGAGCTTCACCGAGCGGATGAGCATGTAGAGCGACGACAGCAGGTTCTTGCCGTGGGTCTGCAGCTTCTCGCTGTGGCCGCGGCCGAACTGGTCGACCCGCTCGGCGTTCGGATCGGACTTCGAGATCTGCATGCCGCCGCCGCGCTCGCCGATCGCCATCGTCAGCCTCCCTCGGGTGCGTCGCCGAAGAGCTGCTTCTTCACCCCGTGCATCGCCTTGCGGGCCGCGGTGAGCACCTCGAGCTCGTTGCCTTTGTTCTCCACCTCGCCCTGGAGGATCTTGTAGGCGGCGATCGACGGGCAGGCGCCGAGCCCCGCGATGGCGAGCAGCTTCGCCTCGCGCACCTTCGCCTTGGCGAAGAGCGACTTGGTCGCGAGCTCCTGCTGGAAGAACGCCAGCGCGCCGGGGAGCATCGTCGAGCCGAGCGCCTGGTGGAAGCCGGCCTTCTCCTCGAACGCCTTCTTCTCGAACTCCGGCGCCTTCACCACCCGCATCAGGTCGACGAGCGCCTTGTCGGCGCCGTAGTTCGGCAGCACCCGCGCGGCCTGCAGCCGCATCTGCATCACCGGATCGGCGAGCGCGTCGACGATGAAGCGGCGGCACTGCTCGCTCTTGCTCCGCGAGATCACCCCGAGGGCCTCGAGCTTCACCGGGAGGCTCGGGTGCTTCAGCACCTGCCCGTAGACCTCCATCTTGTTGGGCAGATCGAGCTTGTCGATGATGTAGAGCATGTCGCGGACGAGCTGCGACTTGTCGCTCTGCAGCCGGGCGATGAACGGGTCCGGGGTCTCCTTGCCGATGGCGGCGAGCGCGTCGCAGACGATCACGCGGTGCTCGGCGATCTCGATCTTGTCGAGGGCCTCGAGGAGCGGGACGATGGCGTGCTGGTCGAGCGCGACCAGGTAGCGGAACGCCTCCTGCAGGTTCTTCGGCCGCGAGTTGTTGAGGATCTCGCCGATGCGGCCAATGCGCTCCTGCTCGCCCATCTTGGCGAGGAAGAACTGCCGCAGGCCGCGGAACTGCTCGGCGCGCCGCACGTCGCGCTCGAAGGAGCGGAACTTCACCAGGATGCTGTTGATCGCCTGGAAGTCCTCCTGGAGGAGGAGGGCGTCGAGCATCTGGACGAAGATCTCCTCGATCGAGGCGCGGTCCTCGACGCCGCCGTCCTCGAGCACCTGGAAGATCGCGATCACCAGCTTGCCGAGGAGCCGCTCCTCCTCGTCGACGCGCAGCTCCTCCTTGACGGCCTCCTTGAGCTTGTCGGTGGCGGTCTCGCCGGCGATCACCGCGCCGCGGACCTGGTCGACGCCGGCGAGCTTCATCTCCAGGTCGTCGGCGGAGACGCGGGCGAAGCGGAGGTAGTCCTCGGAGTTCGAGCGGAGCCGGCCGTAGAGGTAGTTGACGATCTTGTCGACCTCGATCTCGACCTGCTCCTCGGACATCTCGGCGATCTTGAAGCCCTCGACGACGACGTACTCGATGTGGCCGAAGTTCGCCTTCCAGAGGTTCTGGATCACGTCCTCGCCGCGGTGCTCGGGCGCGTCGTAGTTGGTGGTGGCGATGAGCGTGAAGTCGACGAGCTCCTGGAGCTCGAGGCCGGGCCGGAAGATCAGGTGCCGGATGCCGTCGCGGTGGAACCGGAAGGCGAGATCGGCGTCGTCGGTGAGCGGCTCCTTGAACATGTTGAAGCTCTGCGTCTCGACCTTCACCGAGAGCAGGCCGTAGGTCTCGAGGAAGCCGCCCAGCGACTGGTGCGCGCGCTCGAGGAACTCCGGGTACTTCGCGACGCTGTGCCGGTAGAGGGCGATCTGCTTGATGCCCTTCGCGAGGTGGTAGAAGACCTCCTTCGCGGCGTCGAACTTGCGTCTGTTCTCGGGATCCGCGAGGGGGCTGCCCTCGGGATACTCCTGGGCCCTGCGCGAGCCCGCGATCGGCTGGGACATGTCGGTCGACATCGTAGCGCGGGCCGGGTGGTCGACGAAGCCCGCGGCTGCGCATCGTGCACACCTCGCCCTACCTCGCGGCCGGACACGAGCCTGTCGCGCGACCTCGTGGTATGTGTCCGTCGCTCCGGAGGATCCATGGCCGTCGCCCGCGCGCTCACGCTCGTCCTCGTCCTCGTCCTCGCCCCCGCCGCCGCGCTCGCCGCGGAGGACGGCGGCGCCGGAAAGCCCGAAGACAGGGCCGGCGTCGCGTTCGCGGAGGTGGAGCGCGGCTTCTGGGTCGGCTCCGACATCGGCGCGGTCTTCTACTTCTCGGTGCCCGGCGAGGGCGGCGCGTTCTCGAACGGCGCGCTGCTCGGCTTCGAGGCCGGCTACGACGTCACCGACGCGCTGCAACTCGGCCTCGTCGCCTGGGGCCAGTCGATCGGCGCCGAGGCGACCTACAAGGGCATCGACGACACCAAGGTCGATCCGAAGCGCGCCCGCGGCGACTTCCACAGCCTGCTCGGCGGCGGCTCGGCGCGCTTCTCGTTCCTGCGCCTCGCCGACGACAACGCCGTGGAGCGCACGCACCTCTACGTCCGCGCCGCCGCCGGCGTCGCCATCAGCCGCCCCGTGGGCGTGCTCGACGAGGACGGCTTCTTCGTCATGGGCGGCCCCGGCGTCGAGTACTTCACCCACCTGCGCCACTTCTCGATCGGCCTCGAGGTCAACGGCCTCGCGACCGTCGTCGACTCGGGCACGGCGGTGGGCGCGGCGGTGCTGCCGCACTTGAAGTACTCGTTTTGAAGGAAGGCTCCAGGCTCCAGACTCCCGGCTCCGGCAAGCGGGTGGCTCGGCGCTTCACGCCTCGCGCACGCGGCCGCCGAGGTGCGCACTGCGCT
>CAZDGH010000412.1:4113-4952 GCA_964504805.1 uncultured Myxococcales bacterium
GCCGCGGGGCGCCCGCCCCCCCCGCCGGCGGCCCCCGCCCCCCCCCCCCCCCCCCCCCCCCCCCCGACCGCTCGGCCGAAAACCGCCGTCCGACCGGGTGGTTGGCGTTGACCCTCCCGACAGCCGGTGCCTAGAATCCGGCGCTTCTAGCAGCCACTTCGCGGGCCGTCCGCCGCCCTCGCGCCACCCGCGAGCGGCGACGGTCACGGCCGGGGGCGCTCCGCGTGCACGCTGACGAGCGGATCCAGAGCTTCCTCGCCGCCCTCGAGGCGTCGCCCGGCAACCAGGCGGCGTTCGCCGCGCTCGAGACGGCGTACCAGGAGGGCAGCCGCTGGGACGAGCTCGTCCGGCTCTACGAGGGGCGCCTCGAGAAGCTGCCCGACGGCGCCGACGTCCCGGCGCTCACCGAGAAGCTCGCGACGCTCCTGCACCAGAAGCTCGCCGACCTGCCGCGGGCCGAGCGGCTCTTCCTGCAGGTGCTCGACGCCGAGCCCCGCTCGGTCACGGCGGTGCAAGCGCTCCGGGCGATCTACGAGGCGCGCGGCGATCACGACGAGCTGTGCTCGCTGCTCGAGCGCGACGCGGCGCGCGCCGAGACGCCCGAGGCGGCCGCCGAGCTCTTCGTCACCCTCGGCCGGACGCTCGACGAGGGCCGCGGCCGCAAGGACCGCGCGCTGCTCGTCTGGCAGCGCGCGCTGCGGCTGATGCCGCGGCACAAGGAGGCGCTGCGCCTCTGCCGCGAGGGCTACGCCTCGATCGGCCGCCTCGACGCGGCGAAGGCGATGCTCGACCGCGAGGCGGAGGTCGACCCGTCGCAGAAGAACAAGCACGCGGCGCTC
>CAZDGH010000413.1:0-4921 GCA_964504805.1 uncultured Myxococcales bacterium
GCCGGACGCGGCGCGGCCCGTCCCCGCGGAGCCGCGGCGGGTGGCGAAGTGGGTGGTCGAGGTGCGCGAGCCGGGCGGCAGGACCCAGTCGCTCACCTGCGCCGACCTCTCTCGCGGCGGCGCCTTCCTCGAGTGCGCGGGGGTGCTCCCGCGGCTCTTCAGCCGGGTGCAGCTCTCGTGCGAGCGACCGCCGCCGGAGCCCGCCCTCGTGCTCGAGGCCGAGGTCGTCCGGCACGTCACGCCCGCCGAGGCGCAGGCCTGGCGGATGCCCGCCGGCTTCGCGGTGCAGTTCCACGGCCTCGACGCCGAGGCCAAGGCCGCGATCGATCGCGTGCTCGGGAACCTCCCGGCCCAGGCGCCGCCGACGCCGCGGCCGGCGACGCCGGGCCCGGGCGACGGTCCGGCGACGCTCCTGCTCGCCCACTACGGCAAGCGCCTCGGCGGCAGCCCCTACGACCTCCTCGACCTGCCGCACGACGTCTCCATGGACGAGGCGACCCGCCGCGGGAAGCAGGCCCTCGACGCCGCCCGGCGCGCCCGCGCCGCGGGGCCTTCGCCGGGCATCGCCGCGCAGCTCGACTCGCTCGCCGCGCGGATCGAGGAGGCGGTGCGCGTCCTCACCGAGCCGCGGACGCGCCTCGACCTCGACCTCGCCCGCGGGAACCTCCGGGGCGTCGGCCGCTGCCTCGAGGCGCTCCTGCCGGCCGAGGTCGCGCGCCGGCGCCGCGAGCACCTCGCGAAGCGCCCCGACGCGGAGCAGCTCTCGCGCCAGCACCTCTACCGCGCCGCGCAGGCCGACGCCCGCGGCGAGGGCGCGGTGGCGCTCGCGGCGTGGGAGGACGCGCTCAAGGTGGATCCCTTCAACCTCGAGCTGCACCGCAAGCTCGAGGAGCGGTCGCGCACCGCCCGCGACGGCAAGGGCCGCGCGTGAGCAGCTACCTCCTCTCGCTGCTCACGAAGCAGGCGCGGAGCTCCGACTTCGCCGCGTTCCTGAAGCGCTTCGACCACGACTGGCTCATCTGGGAGCCGGGCCCGTGGCGCCCGCCGCAGGCGTCGCGGGCGACGCTGGTGATCCCGGTCGCCCCGCCGACCCCGGAGCGCACGCCGGGCCCCGCCTCGAAGCCGCCGAGCGGCGAGGCGCTCGGCCTCTCGCTGCGGCTCGCCTCCGGCAAGGACGCCGTCGTGGTCGGGCGCGCGCAGGACTGCGACATCGCCATCTCCGACGCCACCGTCTCGTCGAAGCACCTGCTCTTCATGCGCGGGGCCACGGGCTGGACGGTGCGCGACGCGAAGTCGTCGAACGGCAGCTGGCTCGACGGCGCCCGCCTCGAGCCGGGGCTGCCCCGGGCGCTCCAGGACGGCGCCCAGCTCCGGGCCGGCAACGTCTACCTGACGTTCCACCAGCCCGGCGGCCTCTACGTCCGGCTCCGCACCGGCTGACCGCCGCTACTCGGCGGCCGGCGGCGCGACGAGCGGCGGGGTCCAGCGGGCCACCGCCTTCTGCGCGCGGAAGACGATGTCCTGGGCCTCGGGCCCGGTGGAGTTCGTCTCCTCGTAGTGGTCGCCCTCGGGCTCGTAGAGGTACGGGACGTCGCCGACCTCGAAGTCGTAGCGCGGGACGATGTAGCCGATCTGGTCGAGGGTGAGCGCCGCCACGAACGTGGTGTCGGGATCGCCGCCGCCGGCGAGCTCGGCGAGGTAGGGCGGCGGCGAGAGCTCCGGGATCAGCGCGGGGTCGGGCGGGTTGGGGTCGTCGTCGGCCCACGGGCGGCCGCCGAGCGCGCCCTCGCCGAAGCCCACCGCGAGCTCAGGGAACAGCTCGCCGGGCGCGGTCACGAAGGTGGCGCGGCCGAGCCGCAGGATCGCCACCTCCGAGCGGATCCACGCCTTGTTCGTCTCCGAGTCGGGGAGCCGCGGATCGAAGTGGTAGTAGGGCCGGGCGAAGAGGTCGTACTGGATCGCCGCCACCTTGAAGATGGTGTTGTCGATCGGGAACTCGACCCGCTCCGCGCCGAACTCCACGAACGGGTCCTCGATCCGCGTCGCCGTGGCGAGGGCCTCGAAGGCCGCCTCGGCGATCGTCTCGCCGTTCGCCTGGGCCCGCTCGAACGAGTTGGTGTCCACGGTGCCGCCGTCGCGGGCCTTCAGCGGGTGCTTGTTGCCCGGCGTGATCAGGCCGCCGATCGGCGCCATCACGAACACCGCGACGCCGCCCTGTCCCGGCCGCGCCGGCTTCTCGCCCGCCGCCGGCAGGCCGCCCTCGATCGCCTCGCGGGCGTAGTGGACGTAGTCCGAGGTGACCAGGTTGTTCGAGCTCCAGAGCACCTCGGGGTGGCTGCCCCAGTTCAGCACCGTGGCGATGGTCTCGTCGGTCGAGGCGTCGGCGAGCCGGAGCACGCGGACGGTGTCGTCGAAGACCGGCGGATCGCGGCTGTCGCGGACGACGCCGTCGAAGCCGGTGCGCGCGCCGCCGACGTACGCGTGGGCCGGCTTCAGGCCGCGCACCGCCTCGACCACCGCCTGCGCGGCGCCCTCGATCACGGTGTCGAACAGCCAGGCGTCGTTGACGCCGCGCCTCGTCGGCACGCCGCCGGCGCGGTACTCGTCGGCGAAGCCCCACTGGCCCATGGTGTCCGGCGCCTCGTGGGTGTGCGTCGAGCCCGCCATCACGTAGTCGACGGCGAGGTCGGGCGCGAGCGCCTTCACCCGCTGGCGGATGCCGGGACGGGTCGCCTGCTCCGGGAACTGGGCGATCGTCTCCTGGTCGTCGGGCGGGTTGTCGAGGTTGTTCCAGAAGAACCCCACCGCGTCGACCACCACCCAGGCCACGGTGACGTCGCCGGACTGCACCGCGAACGCGCGGGCCCAGATCGGATCGTGGGTGCCGAGCATCGGCCGGTTGGTGGAGAAGCCCGCGATCCAGTGGCCGTCGAAGACGCCGTTGCCCTCGCCCTCGTCGGGCGCCGCGTAGCCGGCGTCGCCGGGGCAGAGGTCGTCCTTGCCACAGTCGCGGAAGTAGTCGAGGACGTCGTCGCCCTCGGTGCCGTCGGCGTCCGGGCCGACGTAGCCGTCGTCGCCGCGGCAGAGCTTGTCGGTGCCGCAGTCCTTGAAGGCGAGCGGATCGATCAGCTCGCCGCACCGCTCCTGCCCGTTCTGGCAGTCGCCTTCGTTCAGGTAGTCGAGCTTCACCTTCTCGAACCACGTCGGGGTGACGTCGACCTTGGCGGCGCCGGCGAGGAGCGTGCCGTCCGAGCCGCCCTCGCAGCCGGCGGCGCCGGGGCAGTGGAGCCGCGGCGGCGGCCCGAGGCGCTCGCGCTCCTGGGTGGGCGCCGGGGCCGGCGGGGCCTCCTCGTCGTCGCAGCCGAGCGGGGCGAGGGCGAGGACCGCGAGGGCGGGGAGGGCGCGCCGGCGCGCGGCGGCTCCGAGAGCGGGCAGGGAGGAACGTCGAGACGCGCGCGCCATGGTGCACCCCCTCGTACCGGAGCGGCCGACTCTAGCGTCCGCGCGCCGGGAGCGACAAGGCGACGCCGTTGACGCGTCGCGCGCCGCGGGCGAATGATGGCGGGCTTTCGCCGGGAGCCCCCGGGAGGAGCCACGACGTGCGCAGACTGCCGATCGCCCTCGCCCTCGCCCCAGGGCTCTTGCTGTTCGCCGCCCTGGCGTGCGGCCCCGAGGACAAGCGGACGCCGCCGACCGGCGGCGGCGAGGGCGGCTCCGGCGGCGGCGGCGGCGAGCCCGTCCCCACGCACCCCGTCTTCGCCGGCCTCACCAGCGCGATCGGCGATCCGGTGGACGCCAACAGCGTCATCCTGCGCTGGAGCGCGGCGACCGACGACGTCACGCCGCCCGAGGCGCTCGTCTACACGCTCCACGTCCTCGCCGACGACCCGCGCCGCGGCGACCCCGGGCAGGACGTCACCTACGACGTCTCCGGCCTGGTCGAGTTCCGCTACAGCGGCATGCCCGCCGAGGACGTGCGCTGGTTCTACGTCGAGGTCGAGGACGAGGACGGCGAGAAGGCCGGCGCCGAGGTGATCCTGCCGGCGGTGAAGCCGACCGTCGCGCCGACGCTCGCCGGGCCGGAGCCCGCCGAGGCCACGGTCGAGGCGACGGTGCAGGTGCAGGGCGCCCACCTGCTCGACGAGCCGACGGCCGAGGGCGCGGCGACGCTCGGCGGCGTGCCGATCCCCCGCGAGAACATCACCCAGTGGTCGAACAACCTGCTCACGTTCACGGTGCCGGAGGGCGCCGTCTCGGGGCCGATCGTGGTGACGACGCCGTTCGGCCAGGCGACCTCGACCGCCGAGCTCACGATCCGCTGAGAGCCCGTAGCCTGCCTTGCACCCCGGAACCTGCGCCGCCTACACTCCTCGGCACCCGCCCATGGCCGTCCCCAAGAACTTCGTCACCGGCTTCAACCACAACATCAAGCACAAGGGTAAGATCTACCATATCCAGACGGAGGACTCGGGGATCGACGCGGCGCACATCATCACGCACCTCTTCGTGGGCGGGAACATCCTGGCCTCGAAGAAGACGTCGTACGCCGACATCAAGCAGGCCGAGAACCTGAAGGAGGTCGTCCGCGAGCTGATGGAGGAGCAGCACAAGGAGATGCTGCGCAACCTCATCAACGGCGTGTACGACGAGATCGAGGCGGCCCACGCGAGCGCCGCGCAGTCCTTCAAGCCCGGGCAGATCCGCGTCGGCGAGGGCGTCGAGGTGCAGCTCAACGCCGGCACCCCGAACACGAGCCCGGTCGCCGAGGCGCAGCCGGTGGCCGGCCCGCCCGCCGCGCCGAAGCCGGCGCCCGCCGCGGCGACGCCCGCCGCGCCGCCGCCGCCGAAGCCGCTTCCGCCCGAGGTGATCGCGGCGCGCGAGCTGCCGAAGGCGCCGGCGCTGCTCGACGCCGGCGGCGACA
>CAZDGH010000414.1:0-4915 GCA_964504805.1 uncultured Myxococcales bacterium
GCTCCTCGCGCCCGAGGCGCTCGGCACCCACCGCTGCGCCGCGTGCGGCGTCGAGGCGTACGTCGAGGCCACCGCCCGGCCGCGGCGCCTCGGCCTCCGCGGCGAGCTCGAGGCGGCGCTCGAGGCCTGGGCCCGCGCCGACGGCTACGCGAGCGTCGGCGAGCTCCTCTCGGCGGTGTTCGTGAACGCCTCCGTTACCGACGTGCAGAAGAAGCTCCACGCCGGCGAGCGCATCGAGACCGTCTGCGATCCGTTCGCGATGGCCTACGGCGGCGGCGGCCAGGCGGTCTCCGGCGCCGGCACCACCGCCGTCGCGGCGCGGCGCCGGACGCCGCCGCCTATGCCCGCGGCGAAGGTCCCGGACGCCGCGCTGCCCCCGCGCGCGCTGCTCTACCCGCTGGTGTCGATCTGCGCCGCCGACGGCGAGCTCCACCCGAAGGAGCGCGCCTTCGTCGACGGCTTCCTCGCGTCCGAGGGGCTCCCGCCGACCTGGGACGACGAGTTCAAGGTCCACCCCCCGGCGTCGGTCGCGCGGTTCGTCCCGCACGACCGGCGCGCGCAGCTCGTCGAGCTCATGTGCGAGACCGCCATGGTCGACGGCATGCCCGACGGCAGCGAGCTCCGCGTCGTCCACGAGTACGCGGCGGCGTGGGGCATCGCCCACGAGCAGGTCGAGGCGTGGGCCTCGCAGTACCACGAGAAGCACGTCTCCCGGGCCCGCTACCTCTGGCTGCAGCTGCGCCACTACCTCCTCGTCGGAGCGTGGCAGCCGCGGCGCGAGGAGGACGACGAGGTCGTCGAGGAGACGCAGGAGGCACGCCCCCGGTGAGCACGCTCCCCTCGGCGCAGAGAGTCGGCGGTCCCGGCCCGGAGCTCGGCCGCATCCGCGAGCAGTACCAGGCCGTGCGCGCCTCGATCCGCCGGGTCATCCTCGGCAAGGACGACGTCATCGAGCGCGTGCTCGTCGCCGTCGCCGCCCGCGGCCACGTCCTCTTCCGCGACGTGCCCGGCGTCGGCAAGACGATGCTGGCGAAGTCGTTCGCCGCCTCGATCGGCTCGCGCTTCAAGCGCATCCAGTTCACGCCCGATCTCCTCCCCATGGATGTCTCGGGCGCGAACGTCTTCAACCTCCGCACCAAGAGCTTCGAGTTCCAGCCCGGCCCGGTCTTCTGCAACGTGCTGCTCGCCGACGAGATCAACCGCGCCACGCCGAAGACGCAGTCGGCGCTGCTCGAGGTGATGGAGGAGCGGCAGGTCACCGTCGAGGGCGTGACCCACAAGCTCGAGCAGCCGTTCATCACCCTGGCGACGATGAACCCGCTCGACGACGAGGGCACCTACCCGCTGCCGGCGGCGCAGCTCGATCGCTTCATGATGATGCTCTCCGTCGGCTACCCGCCGGAGGAGGCCGAGACGAAGATGCTCGAGGTCCACCTGGCGCCCGACCCGGTGCTCGCCGACGTCTCGCCGGTGATCTCCAAGGAAGACCTCCTCGGCTGGCAGGAGGCGGTGCCGCGGATCTACGTCTCCGCCGAGGTGCGGAGCTACGTGGTCTCGGTGGTGCGCGCCGTCCGCGCCGACGCCCGCAACCTCCGCTCGGTGTCGCCGCGCTCGACGCTGCTCCTGGCCCGCGCCGCCCAGGCCCGGGCGATGTTCGTCGGCCACGACTACGTCGGCGTCGACGACGTGAAGGCGGTGGCGCCCGACGTGCTCGGCCACCGGGTGATGCTCTCCGACTCGGGGGTCGGCCGGGAGTTCGTCGCCGGCGTCCTCGAGCAGGTGCCGGCGCCGGTCTAGGCGATGCGCACGCTCTGGCTCCTCGCGCGCGCCGGGATGCACTCGGTGCTGCTGTTCGTCACGCCCTGGCTCGTGGGCGTGCTCGCCGCGCTCTTCTTCGACGTCGCCGAGGTGGCCGAGACCATCGGCGGCCTCTCGGGCCTGTTCGCGCTGTTCGTGATCCCGACCGCGCTGGTGCAGCTGGTCGCCATCGCCCGGAAGGTCGCGCGGGAGCGGCGCGTCGTCGCCGCCGAGGGGCTCACCGGCCTCGCCGGCCTCGCCGAGGCGCTCGACCGCCACGTGCGCGTGCTCACCGGCCGCGGCATCGGCCTCCTCGGCGCGTCGCTCGGGATGGTCGGCCTCGCGCTCTCGGCGAAGTGGGCGCAGTTCGGCGTCCTCGCCGTGCTCGGCCTCGGGCTCGTCTACGCCGCGGCGACGGTGGCGATCTTCGTCTCCGCCTTCAGCGTGCAGGCGTTCGACGAGCGCGTGCGCAAGAAGGGCGGCCGGATCCAGCGCGAGCTGGCGCCGTCGGTGGTGGACGCGGGGGACGCGGTGGAGGAGCGCTTCTCGCTGGCGCGGCTGCCGGTGCCGCCGGGGTTCCGCCTCCAGATCCACGAGCGGCTCCCGGAGCGCCTCGGCGGAGAGACCCGCTTCGTCGCCCACCCGAAGGTCTCGCGGGCCGAGGCCACGATCTCCGCGCCGCTCCCGCGGACGCCGCGCGGCGAGTACCGGCTCGGCCCGGCGACGATCTGGTACGAGGACGTGCTCGGCCTCACCCGCGTCCGCGTCTCCGCCCACGCCACCGCGCACCTCCGGGTGCTGCCCCTCCTCCGGCCGGTGGTGCTCGCGGAGCGGCCGCGCTCGCTCGCCCGCGCCGAGGGGCCGATCGCCCAGCTCGCCAAGCTCCCGACCGAGGACCTCTTCCGCTTCCGCGAGTACCGCCCCGGCGACGACACCCGGCGCGTGCACTGGAAGCTGTCGGTGCGCGCGGGCGAGCTGGTGGTGCGGCAGCCGGAGTCGGTGCCGTACCAGCGCAAGGACGTGACGCTGCTGCTCGACACCTACCTGCCCGCGGAGCTCGCCGCCGGCGCGCCGCTCCTCGCCGAGCTGCTCGATCTGCTCGTCGAGGGCTGGGTCGGCCTCGCCCACGAGCTCTCGCGGCGCGGCGAGAAGGTGACGCTGGCGGTGCCGCTCGCCGGCCGCGGCGCGGTCGTGGTCACCGATCTCCTCTGCCGCCGCGGCGAGGAGCGGCGGTGGCGCGCGCTCGGGGCGAAGGTGGCGTGGCAGGGGCTGATGCCGCCGGCGGAGGCGATGCGCCTCGTCCCCAAGAAGCAAGGCGCGGCGGCGATCCTCGTCTCCGGCGCGGTGACGCCGCTCGTCGGAGTGCGCCACGACGAGCTGACCATGATCGTCGCCGAGGCCCGCGATCTGGTGACGCGGCCGCCGGAGGAGAGCCTCGCCGAGCGCGCGGTCTTCTTCCGCTTCCCGCCCGGGGCCGAGGACAACCGCCTCGACTGGAAGCGCCTCCGCGAGCTCGCCGGCCGCCGGCGGGTGATGCCGCGGCTCGACGAGAAGATCGTCTCCGGCGCCGCGCTGGCGAGCGAGGCGGCCCGGGCGGCCGGCGCCACGCTCTACCGGCTGCGCCGCAAGGGCACCGCGCTCTCGCTGGAGAAGCCGCGATGACGCCGGTCGTCTCCGCGTGGAAGCCGCCGTTCAAGGACGCGCTCAAGCTCGCGCGGCGCCCCGCCATCGCCTTCCTCGCCTTCGCCGGCGGCGGGATCGTCGCTGCGGTGGTGACGATCCTCGCCTACAACCACAGCCCCTCGGACCTCGTCGAGGTGCCGCTCTCGTTCGGCGCCGGCCTGCTCGGCGTCCCCGTGGGCCAGGCCCTCTCGCTGTTCCGCCTCCGCACCGCGATCGTGCTGCCGGCGTGGGCGTTCCTGGGCACGGTCTTCCTGATCTTCGCAGGCACCTCCGGCATGCCGTCGATCGTGGTGCTCCCGGTCGTGCTCGGCGCCTTCGGGTTCATGAGCGGCTTCCTCTCGCTGCAGCACCGCTGGGAGCTGTTCGCCGCGTTCCTGCCGGCCCTCGGCTGGGTCGGCTCGGTGATGGTGATCCTCAACGAGGAGGGCCGTGTCTCCGCATGGCGGGACGAGAAGCTCTCGGCGTGGCTGCCGATCCCGCTCCTGCTCCTGCTCGGCTTCGTGATCTCGTTCGGCGCCTACCTCCTGCAGAAGCAGACCTTCCACCTCGAGCTCTGGCAGCTGCTGGGCGGCGCGCCGTCGCGGCGGCTCGTGCACAAGGGCCGCGGCAAGATCGTCGTCGGCAAGCGCGCGCTGCTCTCGGTGCTCGGCCTCGGCCTCCTGCTCTTCGTCTTCACCGCGGTGGTGTCGCCGTACCTGTGGCGCACCGGACGCGGCGACCGCGACGGTGGCGGCGGCGGCGGAGACGGCGGCGGCGAGCAGCACGATCCCGGCGACGGCGATCCGTTCGACGTCGAGGGCCTGAAGCGCGCGCTCGAGGAGTTCGCCGAGCAGGCGAAGGACAAGTCGACCTGGCTCCTGCCGTTCCTGCCCGCGTTCCTCCTCGAGCGGCCGATCCGCCGCTGGATCCAGCTCCGCCACCTCCGCCGGCCCTACTGGCGCAAGGCGAACACCGACCGGATCGAGGACCTCTGGCACTACCTGCGGGTGGGCCTCGCCGACGCGGGCCACGAGCCGCGGCCCGCGGAGTCGGTGGAGGAGACCGTGGCGCGGCTCCGGCGCGAGGGCCGGATGCCGGCGGGCCTCGACGAGGCGGCCTCGATCTACGCGCGCACGCGCTACGGCCTCGGCGTGCGGCCCGGCGATCTCGAGCGGCTCCAGGCGCTCGCGGTCCAGGGCTTCGCCGAGCTGCGCGCGCCGCTGTCGTTCTGGCAGAAGCTGAAGCGCGCCTACACCCGCGTCGACGCCTGACAGCGCCGGCCCGTCCCGCGGTACAGTCCCCCGACGACCCTGGGGAGGGGACATCCATGAAGACGAGGTACGGGCTTCTCGTGGCCGCGGCCGTCGCGGCCGCGCTCGCGCTCGCGGCCGGCTGCGACGACGAGCCGGCGGCCGCCGACGACGGCGGCGGCGACCAGGGCGGGCCGGGCGGCGGC
>CAZDGH010000415.1:0-4885 GCA_964504805.1 uncultured Myxococcales bacterium
CCGCGCCGCCACCCGCCGCCGGACCCACGTTCTCGTTCGTGCTCATCAATTTCACTTTCGGTTGAGGAACTTGCCGAGGAGGCCACCACCCTGCTTGGCCTCCTTCTCCTTGCGCTCCCGCAGCGCGCGGAGCTCGCGCGCGGCGTCGGCGTGTTCGGGCCGCTCGAGCAGCACCTTGCGGAGCAGCTTCTCGGCGGCGTCGAGGTTGCCCTCGCCGAGCTCGATCACGGCCTCGAAGTAGTCGTTCTCGACGAGGTCGGGGATGAGGGCGCGGGCCTTGGCGATCGCGTCTCGTGCCTCGGCGACGCCCGCCTTGCCCCGGAGCTTGTAGACGCAGCCGGCGAGGTACAGCCAGAACTCCGCCTCTGCGTGGTTGAGCTTCACCGCCTGCCGGAGCTGCGCCTCCGCCTCCTGGAAGCGGTTCGCCTTCCACAGCGTCTTCGCCTTGTGGAAGATCTCCTCCGCCTGGAGGATCGCGGCCACGTCGGTGGGCAGGCCCGCCGCCGTGCGCTGCAGGTAGATGTCGTAGTCGGCGCGCTTGTCGGGGCTCGAGAGCTTCTCGTTCGCCTGCGACACCTTGGCGAAGATCGCCTCCGCCAGCGGGCGCGCGTCGCCGAGGTCCACGCCCGAGAACGCGTCGGTGTGCCAGCGCTTGGCCGCGGCGATGTACGCCTTCCGGATCTCGGCGTCGCTCGCCGTCGGCGCCACGCCGAGCACCGCGTAGAGATCGGCGTCCTTCACCCGCGCGTGCTCCTCGCGGATCGAGGTGCGGATCGCCTCCGTCTCCGGATCGACGGGGCGCCGCCCCGCCGAGAGCGACGGCGGCGCCGAGGGGCGGTTCGAGCCCGGCGCCGAGGGGCCGGGCGTCGCCCGCGGACCCTGCGAGGTCTCGAGCGGCTTCACGCCGCCGGACGGGCCCGGGGTGCGCGCGCCACCGGCGGGGCCGGGGGTGTGGCCCGCGCCGCTCGCCTCGATCGGCGCGAACGACGCGAGGCCGAACCCGAGCAGCCCGAAGAGCAGCGGCAGCTCGGCCTCCTTGGTGCGCACCAGCGCGTCGGACACCGTGGTGCGTCCATTGAGCAGCGGCGTCACCTGCTCGCCGGGGTAGAGCTGCTTGATCGTGTAGAGGTCCCGGTCGAGGTCCGGCGAGCGGTGGAGCGGCAGGCCGGCGCGGCCCTGCAGGTACTCGCGCATCGAGGCCACCGGGTAGTGGCGGCGGATGCCCGCGAGCGCGACGGAGAGCGGGTGCTGCCGCGCCTCCGGCACCGGCAGCGGCTCCTTCATCGGCGAGAACTGGAAGGAGCCGTCGGGCATTCCGCAGCCGGCGACGGCGACCTCCTCCGTCTGCTTCTTGAGCGCGACCTGCAGCTGCGCCGGCGTGAGCACGCCCACGGCGACCAGCGCGTCGTGGAGCGCCGACTGCGTCGCGCGCGCGTGGTCGACCGCGGCCTGGAGCTGCGGCTCGGTGAGCTGCCCCGCGGCGACCTGCATCCCGCCGGCGTTCTCCGCCTTCACGTTCGACGCCGCGAAGACGACGTAGCCGCGCTGCAGCCAGAGGCGCCGCCGCACCTTCTCGCGGGTGAGCTCGAGCTGGCCGGTGGCGCGGCCGCGGTAGAGCTCGCCGAGGAGCGCCTGGAGCGGCTTGTGGCGGAGGTCGCCGGCCATCGGCCCGATCGCCGCCTGCTGCGCCGGCGGCGCGACGCGCTTCGGCGCCTCCTCGCGCTTCGGCTCGTCGAACCGGACGCCGAGGCCCTGGCAGACGGCGCGGCGCAGATCGTCGAGCTGGAACGGCTTGGCGACGAGCGGCGCACCGAACCGGGTGTGCACGTCCTTGACCACCTGCGCGCCCTTGTAGACGCCCGACACGAACACGATGGGGACCTTCGGTGCGTGCTTCCGCAGCTCCTGCGCGACCTTGAAGCCGTCGGTGCCCGGAAGGAACAGGTCCAGCACCACGAGCGCCGAAGGGACCTTCTGGAACGAGGCCAGACCGTCCTTCGGCGACTTGTGGTGCTCGGGGTCGATCGAGAGTGGCTTGAGCGCCTCGGCGATCAGCTTCCCCGCCGCCTCGTCGTCCTCGATGATGAGAACCTTGTGACCCATGCACGATCCGGGGACCCCTGTCCCCTACTGCGAGCGCCCCCGGAAGGCCGGGGCGTGGCCCCTCTCTCCCGGAGCGGGCGGCCGAACCGCCCGAACGGCAACCCGAACTTTCAGCGAAAAGCGCAACCCACGATGCTCGCCTCCGGGCGCCTGCAGCGGACCACCCGCGCCTCGGGCACGGGGACGGCGGCGGTCGGGAGGAGCGGCGGCCACGAGACTTCGGCCGACACGCACGAGCGAGCGAACGAACTCGTTCTAGCACGGGTGTCCGGCCATGACAACCGGCATCCTACATCCCCAACACGCGGCTTCCTGGGGAGATTCGAGGGAACCTCAGCGGATCTTCACGTCCAGGTCCGGGAGCGCCCAGACGCCCGAGCGGTTGGGGAGCAGGAAGGCCGCCGGCACCCCGTCCCGCAGCGCCGACCGCACGCCCTCCGGCAGGTGGAGCGCGGGCTGCAGCGCCGTGGCCTCGAGCGAGAGCAGGCCGGTCGACGGCTCGAGGACCGGGAAGGCGACGGGCTCGTCCGGCGACAGCCCCGCGCGCTTCCGCGCGTAGGCGATCGCCGCGTCGAGGCCGCCGAGGTCGTCGACGAGGCCCCGCTCCTTCGCCTGGGCGCCGCTCCACACCCGGCCCGCCGCGACCTCGTGGACCTTCGACGTCTCGAGCTGCCGCGCCTCGGCGACCACCGCGAGGAAGTCCTGGTACGAGGCGTCGACGAAGCGCTGCATCGCCGCGCGCTCGCTCTCGCTCCACGGCTGGTAGAGGTTCAGCACGTCGGCGTTCTCGCCGCGCTTCGCGTGGTACTGGCCGACCTTGAGCAGCTCGGCGAGGCCGCCGAGCGCGGGCTTCATCGCGAAGACGCCGATGGAGCCGGTGATGGTGCCGGGCGCCGCGAAGATCCGCTCCGCGCCCGCGGCGACGTAGTAGCCGCCCGAGGCCGCGGCGTCGCCCATCGAGGCGACCACCGGCTTCTTCTTGCGCGCCTGCACGGCGGCCCGCCAGATGACGTCCGAGGCGTGGGCGTCGCCGCCGCCGGAGTCGATGCGGAGGACGATCGCCTTCACGTCGGGATCGTCGACGGCCTGCTCGAGCGCCTTCACCACCGTCTCGGCGCCGGTGTTGTCGACGAGGCCGAGCGGATCGCGCTCCGAGCGGCCCATGGTGATGAGCCCGGTGACCGGCACGATGGCGATCGCCGGCGGGCGGCCCCAGCCCCGGTGCCGGCGCGGCCGGAGCACGTGCTCCTCGAGCCGCGCCTTCCGCCCGAGGCGCTTCTCGAGCAGGTCCTCGAGCTCGTCGTGGTACGCGACCTGGTCGGCGAGACCGCGGGCGACCGCCTCGGAGCCGGAGAGGATGCCGGCGTCGAGCACCGACCGGAACGCCGCCTCGGTCAGCTTCCGCGACGCGGCGACCTCGGCGACGTAGCGCCCGAAGGAGTCGTCGATCATCGCGTCGACGACCTCGCGGTGCTCCGGCGAGATCTCGCCGCGCATGAAGGTGTCGGGCGCGGCCTTGTACGGGCCGACCCGCACCGCCTCGACGGTGACGCCGATCGCGCCGAGGGTGTCGCCGTAGAAGTTCACCCGCGCCGAGAGGCCGTTGACGAGCAGCGCCGCCTCGCGGCTGACGAACAGCTCGTCGCACGCCGAGGCGACGTAGTACTCGACGTCGTCGGCGCCGTTCACCATGGCGTAGATCCGGCCGCCGCGGCGCCGGTGCTCGAGGATCGCCTGCCGCACCTCGTGGGCCCGGGCGAAGCCGAGGTCGAGCCGGTCGACCACGAGCAGCACCGCGTCGTGCCGCTCCTCGGCGCGGACGCGGGCGAGCCCCTCGAGGAAGTCGAGCACCGGCTCCCGGCCGGGCGCGCCGAACAGCGAGAGGCCGTCGGGCTCGGAGAGCGCCTCGCCGAGGTCGACGACCGCGACGCGCGAGGTGCCGTCGAGGTCGAGGCCGCCGAGGTGCTCGGCGTCGAGGTGCAGGCCGGCGAGGAGGCCGGGGTGGCCCTCGCGGCCGGCGGCGGCGGCGGTCACCGCGGCGCTGCCGGCCGTGGCGACGAGGCCGGCCTGGAACGACGCCTCGCCGCCGTCGGCGCGGTGGGCGAGGGCGCCGAAGATCCCGAGGCCGTCGATCGGCTGGAGCAGGGCGGTGTAGCCCAGCACCGCGTGCTCGAGGCCCGACGGGCCGCGGCCCTCGGCGCCGAGCACCTCCGCCTCGGCGGCGAGCGTGAACAGCTCGTCGAGCGGCCGGACGCCGATCGCGCCGCGGTAGCGCCGCGGCAGCACCCGGTCGCCGCCGAGGTCGGGCGCGTTCAGGTCGGCGGCGGTGAACCCGACCGACAGCCAGCGGGCGGGGCGGACCATCGCGCCGACGTCCCACGAGGTCGCGCCGTCGAGGCCCGGATCGTCCTCGCTGGCGTGCAGGTGGGCGGCGACGCCGAAGCCCGCCTGGCCGCCGCCGAGCGCGCCGCCGAGCGTGGTGCGCCGGGCCCGCGGGAGCGTCGAGAGCGGCCCGAGCTCCGGCGGTCGCAGCCACTCCATCGAGAAGCCGAGGCCGAGCGGGCCGGCGATCGCGCCGCCCACGTAGACGCCGTCGCCGGTGAGCCCCTCCGCGTCGCCCTGCTGGTGCAGGTAGTCGAGGCCGAGCCTGCCGCCGACCGCGAGGCCCGCGGGGTTCCAGGAGAGCGCGAGCGGTCCCTCCGTGGTCGCGGAGGTGGGCGCCGGGAGATCGAGGCCGTTCGCCTCCCCGCGGGAGAGCGACGAGGTCTGCGCCGCCGCCGGC
>CAZDGH010000416.1:0-4858 GCA_964504805.1 uncultured Myxococcales bacterium
GGCGCTGCAGGTGCTCGCCGCCGCGCTGCTCGCGGTCTCGCTCGCGGTGTTCTCCTCTGAGCACGTAGCGCTCGCGCCGCTCCTCCCGGGGGCGTACGCGCTCGCGTTCGCCGCGCTCTCGTTCGCCGGCCGCTCGCGGGCGCTCTTCTTCTTCGCCGGCCTCGGCCTCGCCTCCGGCCTGCCGGGCGCCGTCGCGGTGGCGGGCGGCGAGGGACCGGCGGTGCTGCTCGCCGGCCTCGCCGCCGCCGCGCTGCTCCTCGCGCTGCCGTGCGCCGCGCGCCCCGGCACGTTCCTCGAGCGGGCGGCGCCGGTGTCGACCTTCCTCGGCTTCGCCTCGCTGGTGCCGGCGCTGTTCGCGCTCTCGTTCCACGACGTCGCCGGCGAGCTCGGCGGGGACCTCGACGGCGGCGCCCTCCCGTGGCTCGCCGGCGTGCTGCTCCCGGCGCTCCTCGCCGCGGGGCTCGCCGCCTCGCGGAAGCTCGGCGATCTCGCGAGGCGTCCGGCGACCCGGGCGGCGCTCGTCTCGCTCCCGCTGCTCGCGCTCTGCGTCCTCTGCGACGCCGGCGGCGTGCCGATCGCGATCGTCGCCAACGTGGCGCTCCTCGCCGCCGCCGCCGCGGCGATCCACTCGGCGCTCGCCGGCCTCGAGCGAGGGCCGTTCTGGGGCGGCGTCGCGCTCGTCGGCGTGCTGGTGCTCACCCGCTTCCTCGAGCTCGAGACCGAGCTCTGGGCGAAGGCGCTCGCGTTCCTCGGCGCCGGCGTCGCCACCCTCGCCCTCGGCCTCTCGTTCGAGCGCCGCCTGAAGGGAGCCGCCCATGCGCGCTAGGCTCGTCCTCGCCGTGGCGCTCGAGCTCGTCCTGCTCGCGCTCGTGCCCGGCCGGAAGCTCGTCGCGCTGGTGTCGGGGCGCGACGTCGTCCTCCGCACCGCGCCGGTCGACCCGTACGACCTGCTCGCCGGCTGGTACACGACGCTGTCGTACGAGGCGGAGCGCCCCGACGCGGCCAAGCTGCCCGCCGAGCTCGCGGCGGGCGAACCGGTGTTCGTGGTGCTCGCCCCCGGCGAGCCTGCCTGGGAGGTCGTCGAGGTCGTGCGCGAGCGCCCAGAGCCGTCGGACGATCGCGTGGCGATCGCGGCCCGCGCCCTCGGCCACGGCCGCCTGCGCCTCGAGGGCCTCGGCCGCTTCTACCTGCCCGAGGTCGACCGCGACGAGGTGGCCGCCGCGCTGCGACGCGAGCGCGACCGGGGGCTCGTCGACGTCCGCGTCGAGCGGAGCGGCGTCGCGATCGTGCGTCGGCTGCGCCTCGGCCCCGACGTCTTCGGAGCGCCGCTGCTGTGACGACGTGGGATCGTGTGTTCCGGCGTGCGCGCCCATGCCATGGGGTTGCGCCGACCCGGGGTAGCTCCGGATACTGTCGGCCATGCAACACTTCGCCTCGTCGACCCCGCACGAGGAGGCCGCTTGAGCCTCGACGCCGCCCGCGCGCGCATCCTGCTCGTCGACGACGAGCCGAACGTCCTCTCGACCACCGCCGCGGTCCTCTCCCAGGACCACGACGTGCTCACCGCCGGCAGCGCCGAGGCGGCGCTCGGGCAGCTCGCCGAGGGCACCGTCGACGTGCTCTGCACGGACTACTCGATGCCGGGGATGAACGGCCTCGAGCTCCTCCGCCGCGCGGTGGACGCGAAGCAGGCCCGCGCCGGCGTCGTCATCACCGGCTACCGCGAGTTCGCGGACCGCGACCGCAGCGCGGTGCCGTCCGACTACCTCGTCGTCATCAAGCCCTACGATCCGGAGCGCCTCCTCGACGTCGTGGAGCAGGCGGTCCGCCTGGCGCGGCTGCGCAAGTCGATCGACCGGCTCGGCGGGGCGGCCGGCACCGTGGGCTCCGGGAACCGGCGTTGAAGCTCGCGCACAAGGTCCTGCTCGCCGGCGGTGTCGTCGCCTGGCTGGGGGCCGGCGCCTACGGCTCCGCCCTGCTCGCCGACTACCAGTCGACGCCGGGCGCCTCCGCCGACGCGCCGCCGGCGTGGCCCGCGGCGAGCGCGATCGCCCGCGGCGACGGCGCGACGCTGGTGATGCTGGCGCACCCGCGCTGTCCCTGCACCCGCGCGAGCCTCTCCGAGCTCTCCGCGATCCTCGGCCGCGCCGGCCGCGCGGTCTCCGCGCACGTCCTGTTCGTGCTCCCGGAGGCCGCGGGGCCGGACTGGGACGTCGAGGGGCTCTGGGACCAGGCCCGCGCCATCCCCGGCCTCGACGTGCGGGGCGATCCCGGCGGCAAGGAGGCGGCGCGCTTCGGCGCGTTCACCTCGGGCCAGGTGCTGCTCTACGACCGCGGCGGCGCGCTGGCGTTCGCCGGCGGCATCACCCGCGGCCGCGGCCACGCCGGCCGCAACGCCGGCGCCGACGCCGTCGCCGCGGTGCTCCGCGGCGAAGGTGCCCGCCACGAGACCGGGGTCTTCGGCTGCGCGCTCACGGGAGACGCGCGGCCCTTCGACGAAGGAGAGGCGCGATGAGCACCGCCGTCGCCGCGAGAGCGGAGACGCTGTTCCGGCAACACCTGCGCAGCGTCGCGGTGGGCACCGACCGCACCTTCGGCGCCCTGCTCGTCGGGCAGTGGGTGTTCGGGATCGTCCTGGCGATCTTCCTATCGCCCTACACCTGGGCCGGCGGCGAGAGCCGGGTCCACGTCCACGTCTGGGCCGCGGTGCTGCTCGGCGGCACGCTGACGCTCCCGCCGCTGGCGCTGATCTTCCTCGAGCCGGCCTCGCTGGTCACCCGCCACGTGATCGCGGCGGCGCAGGTGCTGTGGTCGGCGCTCCTCATCCACCTGAGCGGCGGCCGCATCGAGACCCACTTCCACATCTTCGGGTCGCTGGCCTTCCTCGCCGCCTACCGCGACTGGCCGGTGCTGGTGACCGCGAGCGCCTTCGTGGTCGCCGATCACCTGCTGCGCGGCCTCTACTGGCCGGAGTCGATCTACGGCATCTCGACGCCGGAGTGGTGGCGCTTCCTCGAGCACGCGGGCTGGGTCGTCTTCGAGGACGTGGTGCTCGTCGCCGCCTGCCTGCGCGGCGTCGCCGAGGCGAAGCAGATCGCCGTGCGGCAGGCCGAGGTGGAGGCGCTCTCCGAGGCCGAGGCGGCGAAGTCCCGGGCCCTGGACGAGGCGATGGAGAAGCTCCGCGCCTCGCAGGACGCGCAGGTGAAGGCCGAGAAGCTCGCCGCCATCGGCCAGCTCGCGGCCGGCGTCGGCCACGAGCTCCGGAACCCGCTGGCCGCGATCCGCAACGCCCACGCCTTCATCGAGAAGCGCCTGGCGGGAGCGCCCGCGCAGGACCCGAGGGTCGCGCAGTTCCTCGGCGTCATCGACCGCGAGGGGAAGGCGATGGCGAAGATCGTCGGCGAGATCCTCGACTTCGCCCGCGAGCGGCCGCCGGTGCGGGCGCCCTGCCCGCTCGGGCCGCTCGTCGACGAGGCGATCGGCCTCGTCCCGCCGCGGGCGGGCGTCGCGGTCACCTCCCGGATCCCCGCCGATCTGCCGGTGCCCTCCCTCGACAAGGAGCAATTCCGGCAGATCCTGGTGAACCTGGTGCAGAACGCCGTGGAGGCGATGCCCGACGGCCGCCAGGGCAGCGTGGTCGTCGCCGCGAGCGGCGGCGGCGACACGCGCCTCGAGCTCTCCGTCACCGACGACGGCGCCGGGATGCCGCCCGAGGTCGCCGCCCAGATCTTCCAGCCCCTCTTCACCACCAAGACCAAGGGCACCGGCCTCGGCCTGGCGATCGTCGCCAACCTGATCGCGCGGCACGACGGCACGATCCGCGTCGAGTCCGAGCCCGGCAAGGGCGCCCGCTTCGTCATCGAGCTGCCGCCGGCGCAGGCGCAGCAGGCAGCCTAGGAGACCGCACCATGGCCCGCGTCCTCGTCGTCGACGACGAAGCGTCCCTCCTCATGACCCTCGCCGCGAACCTCGAGCTGGAAGGCTTCGAGGTGGTCGAGGCGCGCAACGGCCCCGAGGCGTTGCGGGCGATCCAGGAGGGCCCGCCGGTCGACCTCGTCCTCTCCGACATCCGCATGCCCGGGATGCACGGCGTCGATCTCTTCCGGGCGGTGAAGCAGAAGAGCCCCGGCACGCCGGTGATCCTGATGACGGCGTTCGCCATGGAGAGCCTGGTGCAGGAGGCGCTCCGCGAGGGCGCGTTCGCGGTGCTGCCGAAGCCGTTCTCGATCGAGCACGTGATCGCCACCCTCGGCCGGGCCGCGAAGCGGCCGCTCGTCCTGGTGGTCGACGACGCCGAGCGGGACGCGCGCTCCACCGCCGAGGCCCTGGTCGCGTCCGGCCTCAGGGCCACCGTCGCGACCGACGCCGGCGTCGCCCTCGAGGCGATCCGGGACGGCGCCATCGACGTCTGCGTCATCGACCTGGTGATGCCGGGCGTCGACGGCGCCGAGCTGCTCGAGCGGATCAAGGCGCTCGACCCGACGATCGGCTCCATCGCCGTCTCGGGCTACCCGGTGCCGCAGCTGATGACCAAGGTCGCGGCGGCGGGCGCGGCAGCGTGCATGCGCAAGCCCTTCGACATCGGCGAGCTGATCGACGCCATCGCCCGCGTCCGCGCGGCGCCGACGAGGGCGCGTTGAGCGAGCCGCCGCTCTCCGTGGTCTCCCGCACCATCGCCGCGGTCGGCCACGCGCTCGGCGGACCGCTGCAGTCGGCCGTCAACGCGCTCTTCCTGGCGCGGCAGGCCGGCGCCGCCGTGGCCGAGGCCGAGGCGCGCTTCCGCGACGCGCGCGTGGCCCTCGAGCGGCTGATGCTGCTCCCGGCGGCCACGCGCCCGCCGCACCGCGCGCCGGTCGCG
>CAZDGH010000417.1:0-4851 GCA_964504805.1 uncultured Myxococcales bacterium
GTGATCGGGATCGGCGGCGTCGTCCTCGCGCCCCCGCTGGCGTCGTCGGCGGTCCTCCACCTCGGCGCGAGGCCCGGCTGGGAGCTGCCGTCCCTGGGCGGCACCTACGCCGCGGGCGTGGGCGGCACCGCCGTCGGCTCGCTGCTCGGGGTGATCCCCGAGGGCGATCCCGCGGCGACGCTGGCGCTCGGCGCCGGCAGCACCATCTTCGGCGTGGGCCTCGCCGGCGCGCTCGTCGGCGCGTCCGACCCGGCGCCGTAGCGCTACGCGGCGCGCGCCTCGCCGGCGGCGGGCAGGTAGACGTAGAAGACCGTGCCCACGCCCTCCTGGCTCCACACCTTCAGCTCGCCGCCGTGGTCCTTGACGATGCCGTAGCTCACCGAGAGCCCGAGGCCGGTGCCCTTGCCCTTCTCCTTGGTGGTGAAGAAGGGCGTGAAGAGCTTCTTCCGGTCGGCCTCCTTGATGCCGTGGCCCTCGTCCTTCACCGAGATCACCACCCGGCCGTCCGGCGCGCGGCCGGTCGCGAGCTCGAGCGTGCCGCCCTTCGGCTGCATCGCGTGCATCGCGTTCAGCATCAGGTTCATCAGCACCTGCTGCAGCTGCGTCTCGTTGACGCGGATCTTCGGGAGGTCCTTGCCGAGCTTGGTCGCGACCTTCACCTTGGCGAGCTGGAGCTGGTGCGCCACCAGCCGGTGCGCGGCGGCGACCACCTCGCCGGCGTCGCGCTCCTCGAGGGCGAGGTCCTCCTTGCGGGCGAAGCGGAGCAGGTTCTCGAGGATGTCCCGGGAGCGTTTCCCTTCCTTCTCGATCAGCTGGAGGTGCGGGATGAGCGGCGACCCCTCCGGCGCCAGCTTCAGGCAGAGCTGGGCGAAGCCGATGATCCCGGCGAGCGGGTTCTTCACCTCGTGGGTGATGCCGGCGGCGAGCTGGCCGAGCGCGCCCATCTTCTCGGACTGCACCAGGCTCTCCTGCGCCTCCTTGAGCTGCTTCTCCCGGAGCTCGAGGTCGGTGCGCATCCGCGCGAACGCCGCCGCCAGCTGGCCGATCTCGTCGGGGCCCGCCGGCGGCAGCCGGGCCCCGAAGTCGCCTCTGGCGAGGGCGCCGGCCGCGGCGGTGAGGGTGCCCACCGGGCCGGCGACGCTCCGGGCGAGGAGCACGGCGAGGGCGACGGACGCGGCGAGCATCAGCGCGATCAGCGCGGCGGCGTTGCGGACCAGCGCGCCCACCGCCTCGGTCACCGCCTCCTCCGGGATCTGCAGCACCACGCCGAGGCGTCCCGACCGCACCGGCGCGTAGCCGCCGAGCACGCGGCCCGCCGGCGTGCCGTAGCCGGTGGCGCCGGCGCCGCCCTCGCGGAGCCGCCGCACCGCCTCGAGCCCGGAGAGGTCCTCGCGGGCGGCGACCCGGGTCCCCTCGGGGTGCACCAGCAGCCGGCCGTCGCCGTCGACGACGAAGGTCTCGTACGGCGAGCTCCACGCCTCGGTGTCGAGCAGCGACGCCGCGGGCACCACCGCCGCCGCGGAGATCGGCGGGCCGCCGGGGTTCGAGACGATCCGGGCGATCGCCACCGCGGGCACCGCGCCCGACGGCGAGACGTTCCGCACCAGCAGCGTGCCGTCCGCCGGCGCCCACGCCGGGTCGGGCACCAGCTGCCGCCCGGCGTCGCCGGCCTTGCCGAGCCGGTCGTCGTCGCGGGCGGAGAGCACCTCGCGCCCCGCGGCGTTGGCGGAGACCGCCAGGAAGCCCGAGGCGCCGAAGAGCTGCGCCGCGAGCCGCCGGCGCTCCTCCGGCGGGATCCGCGGATCCGCCGAGAGCAGCGCGATCTGGCCGAGCTCGCGGGAGGCCGACTGGAGGTTGTCCTCCACCTCGCGGGCGGCGGCGAGGGCCGCGAAGCCCTCGAGCTGGTAGACGAAGCTCTCCTTGTCGGCGGAGAGCCACCGCACGGTGAAGAGCGCGGCGAGCGAGAGCGGTCCGACGGCGAGGAGCAGCGACAGCCCGAGGAGCTTCGTCCGCAGCGAGAGCCGCACGGCTACTCCCTTCGCACCCGCACGTACTCGATCGCCGACTTGCCCGAGGGCGCGATCGCCTCGACGTTCACGGAGTTCGGTCCCGGCAGGAGCGGGACGCTGGCGCGGAAGCCGCCGTCGGCGCCGACCTCCACGTCCTTGAGGTTCACCTTCACCCGCGCGCCCGGCGCCGTCTTGCCGACGATCTCCACGCGATCCTCGGCGGTGGTGGTGCCCGCCGCCGGCGAGACGATCTGGATCGAGGGCGGCTTGTCGTCCTTCACCAGCGAGAAGTAGCGCGGCGCGGGCGGCGGGCCCTGGAAGTCGTTCCCGTCGATCGCCTGCACCGCCCAGTAGTAGCGGCCGGGGCGCAGGGTGTTGGTGGAGAAGGCCTGCGCGGTCGTCGTCTCCTCGACCACCACGTCGGCGAGGGAGCGGGAGCGCGCGATCACGAAGCGGTAGCGGGCGGCGCCGGCCGACGCGCCCCACGCGAAGTCCACCTTCGGCGTGGCGTCGACCGCGTCGTACTCCTTGCCCTCGGGCGGATCGACGAGCGGCGGCGGGGCGGGGAGCTTCACCACCTCGCCGGGGCCGGCCGCGGTCACCTCGACGGCGTGGCCGGCGGGGAGCGGCACGCTCTTGCCCGCGCCGGAGACGGTCGCCTCGCCCTTCTCGCAGATGACGCGGGTGGAGGCGTCGCGGCGCTCGGAGCGGAGGCGCGCGGCCGCGGCCTCGATGCGCGCCGGTCCCGCCTCGATCGTGGCGCCGGCGATCGCCCCGCCGGTCAGGCTGGCGACGACGACGCCTTCGTCCTGGCCGAGCTCGAGCCACGGCGCCTTCTCGGTGCCGGCCTTGCCGCCGCGGACCGTGAGCTGGGCGCCCGGCGCGAGGAAGAGCTCGTTCTTGCCGAGCGCGACGGTGGAGAAGGAGCCCGCGGCGAGGACGTCGCCGTTCACCAGGGTGATCGCGCCCTTCGCCGGGCCGGACTTGCCGTCGGCCGCGGTGCGGGTGAGGTCGCCGGTCACCTTCGCGGCCAGCTTCACCGCCGCCAGCGTGGGCAGCGGCAGGGCCGCCGGCTCCGGCGCCGCGACGGGCTCGCCGCCCGGGAGGCTCAGGACGGTGAAGCGCCGGGCGAACCCGTACTCGCCCTCGCGGCCCTTGGCGTCGACGGACGAGACGCGCCAGAGGTACGTGCCGATCTCCTTCGGCTCGAACGCCGCCGTCCGCTCGGCCTGGACGCGATCGAGCACGATGGAGTCGAACGCGAAGCCGCTGCCGACCTGCCGGCCGACCTGGAGGTGGTAGCGCGCCGCGCGGGCGCCCACGCCCCAGGCGAGCGTGACGGCGCGCTCGGGCCCCCCGGCGAGATCGACCTGCGCGTCCACGCCCGGGCGCTCGGAGGCCGGAAAATCGGGGAGCTGCTCGAGGGCGGAGATCGCGTCCCGCGAGAGCTCGACGACCTGGCCGGACCCGATCCGCACCTTCTTGCCGCCCTGGCTCACCTCGGCGGCGCCCTTGAGGATCGCCACCTCGGTGCGGTCGCCCTCGAGCACGCGGATGCGGTACTTGAGCGCCTCGCCGGCGGCGACCTCGGGGACGAGGGTCGCGAGGTCGCGGCCGCTGCCGTCCTTGAGGGCGAGGGTGCGCGGGCCGCCGACGCGGCCGACGAGCTCGCCGGAGAGCGAGCCGCTCTCGATGATCAGGGTCTGCACGCCCCCGGCGTCGGGCGCGGTGATCACCACCAGCGACGACGGGTCGACGGAGAGGAGCCCGCCCGCGTCGTAGGTGACGACGGCGCGGGCCTCCTCGCCGGTCTTCACCGAGTCCCTGGCGTACAGCGGCTGGCCGACCTCGCCGGCCTGGAACGCCAGGCTCTTCGCGCGCTTGGTCGTGACGTCGTTGTAGGCCGCGGTGAGGCTCGCGAGCCTGGGCCCCGCGGCGGTGTCCGGTGGGGTGCGGAAGACCCACACGGCGGCGGCGATGGCGCCGGCCGTACCTAGCGTCGCGATCGCGACGGTGGCGATGCTCCTCGGATTGGCCATGGATGTCCGAGATCTACCAAGAAGGCTCGTCGGAGTCGAAGAGCGCCTCCACCCGCAGGAACGCCCGGGCGACCTCGTCCTGCACGGGCCCGCCCGCCCCGTCGACGACCACGCCCAGCCGGACGACGCCGAGCCGGTACGAGGCCTCGACCGCGCCGTAGTGGAGCGGCGCGTCGGGGACGAGGGCGAGCCGGTAGTCGGCGGCGACGAGCAGCGCCCGGCTGGCCGCGAGCTCGAGCCGCGTGACGTCGTACGGCGTGGTCGCCGCCTCGCCGCCGCCGCGGGAGACCAGGCCGACGGCGAGCCCCTCCCGCAGCGTCAGCGGGCCGAGCGGCACGTCCGCGGCGGCCGAGGCCACGTGGGTCACCCGGGCGCCCGCGGTGGCCGGCAAGGGCTCGAACGCGCCGGCCTCCGAGGTCACCGCGTAGCGGGCGAGCAGGCCGGTGCCGCCGGGCCCGGTCCTGTAGAGCACGCCGAGGTAGCCCTCGAGGCGCTCGACGCCGCCGTCCGCCTCCTCGCCCGCGGGCGGCGCCGGCGGCGAGACCGGCAGGCCGGCGCCGAGCCGCGCGGCGACGTCGAACGAGCCGAGGGCCACCACGGCGCCGAGGCCGGCGGTGGCGAGGCGGCGCTCGGAGGCGCGGAAGGGCGCGTCCGCGGGCTGGTCGAGGTGCTCGAGCGCCTCCTGCGCGAAGCCCACGTCGAGCGCGGCGCGGAACGCGTCGCCGCGCACGGCGAGGAAGAGGTCGGCGTCGACGAGCAGGCCCGACTCCGAGCCGGGGCGCGGTTCGCCCGTGGCCTGGAGC
>CAZDGH010000418.1:0-4832 GCA_964504805.1 uncultured Myxococcales bacterium
GCGAGAAGGCGGTTCGGAAGTAGCCGGGGCGGCGGGGCCGCCCCCCGCCCGCCCGCCGCCCCCGCCCGACCCCCGCCCCCCGCACGGGATCGCCGCCTCCTGGGCTACCATCGCGCGCCTCGATGACCTCCCTCGCGCCGGCCCTGCTCCTGCTCGCCGCCACGGCCACCGCCGAGGCCGCCGAGCCCGTGCCCGACGAGGCGCCGGACGAGGAGCTCACCGCGGTCCACGAGGCGGAGGCCGCGCTCCTCGAGGCGCACCCCTCCGCGCCGCTGCGCCTCGCGCTGCGCAGCCTCGGCCCCGCGAGCCCGCTCCGCGCCGGGCTGCACGACGCGCTCGCCTTCGTCGAGGCCGACGAGGACCCGAGCCTCTCCGCGGCGATCGGGACGCTGCCGTTCCCGCTCGAGGCGGTCGCCGGCAAGTACGACATCCCGGTCGACTACAACGAGCGCGTCGCCGGCTACCTCGCCTTCTTCCAGGGGCCCGGCCGGAAGTGGTTCGGCAAGTGGCTCGCCCGCGCCGGCCGCTACGCGCCGGGGTTCCGCGAGATCCTCAAGGAGCACGGCGTCCCCGAGGACCTCGTCTACCTGGCGATGATCGAGAGCGGCTTCTCGCCGCAGGCGACGTCCTGGGCCCGCGCCGCCGGGCCGTGGCAGTTCATCGAGCCCACCGGGAAGACCTACGGCCTGCGGGTCGACTTCTGGATCGACGAGCGCCGCGACCCGGTGAAGGCCACCCACGCCGCCGCCCGGTTCCTGAAGAAGCTCCACGGCGACTTCGGCCACTGGTACCTCGCCTGGGCCGCGTACAACGCCGGCCCCGGCCGGGTGAAGAAGGGCATCCAGAGCGAGGGCACCACCGACTTCTGGGCCCTCGCCGCCACCCGCGCCTTCCGCCCCGAGACCCAGGGCTACGTGCCGAAGCTCATCGCCGCCGCGCTCATCGCCAAGCACCCGGAGGCGTTCGGCTTCCCCCCGGTGGAGCGGCAGGAGCCGCTCGCCTTCGAGGTGGTGGAGCTCCCCGACGCCACCGACCTGGCGGTGATCGCCCGCTGCGCCGGCGTGAAGGTCGAGGAGGTGAAGGCGCTCAACCCCGAGCTCCGCCGCTGGGCGACGCCGCCGGTGGACCGCGGCCAGAAGCCGTACGCGCTCAAGCTCCCGCCGGGCACCGCCGCGCGCTTCGCCGAGCGGTTCGCGCAGGTGAAGCCGTCGGAGCGCTTCACCTTCCGCGCCTACAAGATCCAGCGCGGCGACACCCTGGGCCACGTCGCCCTCGCCTTCGGCACCGAGGTCGAGGCGATCAAGCGCGTGAACGGCATCAAGGACGTGCGGAAGCTCCGCCTCGGCCAGGAGCTGATCATCCCGCTCCCGCCCGGCGCGCTGCCGAAGAAGCACCGCGCCGCCGCGGTCGCCGTCCCGGCGGTCGCCGCCGCGCCGGCCGCGCCCCCGGCGCCGGTCGAGCGCGTCGCGCCGCCCGCGGACGGCGTCCACGTCCTCGCCGAGGGCGAGACCCTCGGCCACGTGGCGCTCCGCTACGGCTGCTCGGTCGACGACCTGAAGCGCTGGAACCGGATCCGCTCGGTCAAGAAGCTGCAGATCGGCCAGCGGCTCCGGGTGAAGCCCTGACGGCGGCCCGCTCGGCGAGGAAGACCGCCGCCGCGCGCCGCGCCGCGATCTCGAAGACGTTGTCGGCGTAGACGCGCCGGCCGCGCGCGAGCGCCCACAGCGACGCCAGCGGGTAGGCGAGCAGCATCAGCGGCCCGAGCGCCCGGCACTGCCGCACGTGCTCCTGCTCGTGGCGCCGGAGCCCCTCGTCGGCGAGCAGCCGCGCCTCCCGGTAGACGATGCACGCGCCCCAGGTGTACGCGCTCACGTGCATGCGCCGGAAGAACCAGGAGAGCGGCCCGCGCGACGGCGCCACCAGCTCCACCGCCCCGCCGGCGACGCCCGCCGGCCGCGCGCCGAGGAGCAGCGCGTGGAGCAGGCCGGCCGCGGTGAGCGGCGCGGCCCAGACCTGCCCGAGGAGGATCACGACTCCTCGAGGAGCACCTTCAGCTCCTGCATCCTTCGCACGAGCTCGTTGCGGTCGAGCTTCTTGAACGGCTCGGGGATGAGCTCGCGGCTCGTGCACTCCGCCACCGCCGCGAGGTTCTGCAGCTCGACCTCGAGCGGGTACGAGGGCGGCACGAAGTCGGCGATCACCGCCTTCAGGTCCTCCTCGGTGACCTCGTCGCGCCCCGCCGCCACCGCGCGGAACCGCGCGCGCACCAGCGCCGCCTCGATGTCCGCGCCGGAGACGTTCTTCTCGCCCGAGGGGAGCAGCGCCGAGAACGAGGCGAGCTGCGTCTCCACGCCGGCCTTCTTCGCCATCACCCGGAAGAGGTCGTCCCGCTCCTCGTCGCTCGACGGGTAGAAGAGCGCGAGGTGCTCCTCCGCGCGGCCCTGGCGCTTGAGGTCGATGGGGAGCAGGTCCGGCCGGCAGGTGAGCAGGAACCAGATGATCTTGCCGCGGTACTCGGTGTTCCCCATGAACGAGGCGATCGCGGCGAAGACGCGGTTCGACGTGCCGGAGTCGCCCGACGAGCTGCGGTCGCCGAGGAAGGCGTCGGCCTCGTCGATGATCACCGCCACCGGCCACATCGCCTTGAGCAGGTTGAAGATCTTCTCGAGGTTGCCCTCGGTGGCGCCCTGCCACTGCGAGCGAAAGTTGAGGAACTTCACGCACGGGATGCCGATGTCGCCGGCGAAGCAGGTGGCGAGGAACGTCTTGCCGGTGCCGACCGGGCCGGCGACGAGGTAGCCCATCGGCAGCACCTCGTTGCGCCCGTTCTTGAGGGCCGCCGAGGCGCCGCGGAGCATGTCCTTCGCCTTGCCGTGGCCGGCGACGAAGTCGAGGCCCCACTTCGGCTCGATGAACTCGAGCAGGCCGTGGCACTCCGCCTGGATGATCTCCTTCTTCCGCTCCTTGAGCAGCTGCGGGGTGATCTTCCGGCCGCGCTCCACCGCCTCGGCGAGGAGCCGGTCGAGGTGCACGCGCGAGAGGCCGGCGGTCGACTTGGCGAGGCCCTCGAGCGGCACGTCCGACACGGCCGAGAGCTTCCCGTCGATCTTCCAGGAGATGTACGCCTCGCGCTCCGCCTCGTCGGGGAGCGGGATGTCGATCGACGCCGCGTACGGGTTCCGCGAGAGCCTCGGGTGCAGCTCTGCGACGTTCTCGGAGACGAGCACGAACGAGCAGTCGGCCGCGAGGAAGACCGGGTCCTGCGCCCACTTCACCAGCGTCACCAGCGAGAAGCGATCGTCCGCGCTCATGTACGAGTAGTCGCCGGCGGGCGCGAGCGTCTCGGCGAAGTCGATCACCACGGCCGCGCTCTTCCCCTCGGCGAGGCGCACGCGCAGGTACGACTCGAGGATCTGCAGCGCCCGCGCCGGGTCCTTGGGGATCGCCTGGGCGTACTGCGTCCCGTACATCGCGTCGTAGCCCTGCAGCGCCCGCGAGAGGTCCGACTGCATCTCCGGCGTCGCGCAGCGGATCCCGCTCGAGCGGTCGTAGAAGACGACGATGTCGCGGGCGCCGAACAGCTCGTCGGCGAGGAACGCCTTGAGCGGCACGAAGCGCAGGTCGTCGCCCTCGCCCGCCGGCTGGAGGTCGCGGACGGCGCCGTGGAGCAGGAAGGTCGAGACCGTCTTGGTGTAGTAGCGCTCGGCGAGCCGCTTCGCCCACGCGGGCAGGTGCTGCAGCGGATCGTCCTGCTTCTTCTTGCGGGCGGCCATGGCAGTCCTGCCGGGAAGGTCGGCCCGGCACCGGAAGGGAGAGACCTCTCCTACGCGTACGCGCCGGCGCCCGCCGAGGTTCCCGTCAGGGCGTGCAGCCCGGGTCCTTCTCCAGCGTGCCGGCGAGCTTCGCGGGCTCGGCGGAGGCGGGCAGCGTCGCCTCGAAGTCCTTGTGGCACTTGAGGCGGTACGTCACCTTGTAGGACCGCGACGGGTCGAGCGCCACCTTCGTCGGGGTGACGCCCTTCTCCTCGCCGTCGAGGAGCACGGTCGCGCCCGGCGGCTCGGAGGTCAGCTCGGCCTCGGGACCTGCGGCGCCCGCCTCGAGCTTCACCATCATCGGCCCGATCCGCTCGCCGCCCTTCGCCTCGAAGGACTGCTTGTGCTCCTTGTGGCCGGGGGCGCGGACCACGAGCTCGTGGGTCCCCGCCGGGATGTCGAGGCCGGGCGGCTGGCCGGGGCCCGCCTCCTTGATCACCTTGCCGTCGAGGAGGATCTCCGCCTCGAGCGGCAGCGGGATCACCACCAGGTAGGCGGTCGCGACCGGCTTCTCGAACTTCGCGCTCACCAGCGCCTGCTCGCCCGCCATCACGGTGACGGCCTTGGTGAGCTCGGCGCCGTCGGGGCCGATCACCTGCACCACGTGCTCGCCGGTCGGGAAGTCCTTCGCGAACGGGCCGCCGTTCGAGACGACGTGGCCGTCGACGGAGATCCGGGTGATGCCCTCGCCGTCGACGCGGATGACGCCGACCGAGCCGGACGGGCCGAAGAGGCCGCTGAACAGCACCACGCCGACGATCGCCGCGACCAGCGCCACCGCGCCGACGCCGATGCCGACGCCGAGGAGCAGGCCCTTGCCGCCGCCGCCGGCCTTGGCGACGGCGGGCGGCGCCGGGCGCGCGCCGGCCGGACCGGCCGCGAGCTGCGGCGGCGCGCCGAAGCCGGGCGGAGGTCCGAGCGGGACCGCGGGCCGCGACGGGGCCGCGGGCGCGACCGGGGCCGCGGGCGGCGCGACGCCGGGGCGAGGGCGCATCACCGTCGCCTGGCCGCCGTCGTCGG
>CAZDGH010000419.1:0-4812 GCA_964504805.1 uncultured Myxococcales bacterium
GAACACCGCCAGCGCCACCAGCGCCGGGGCGGCGACGCGGGAGGCGCGAGGGCGGCGGCCGGCGAGGGCGAGCGCCGCCAGGCCGAGGAGCGCGAGGCCGCCCGGCGAGCCGGTGCCGGCGCCGCAGCCGCCGCAGCCGCCGTCGTCCACCTCGGTGATGGGCTCGGTGCCGCCGTCCGTCGCGACGTTCGGATCGACCACGATGGAGAACGCTCCCAGCCCGACGCCGCCCTCGGCGTCGACGGCCTCGACCACGAAGTTGTACCTGCCGACCTGCACGTCCGAAGGCGGCGTGCCGGTCACCTTCCCGTCGGCGGCGAGCGAGAGGCCCGCGGGCAGCTCGCCGGCGAAGACCCGGAAGGTCACGGTGCCCGAGGCGCCCGTCACCTCGATCGCGGTCTCCGGATAGGCCACCTCGGCCTGCGCGTGCGGCAGCTCGGCGTCGGCCTGCACGTCGATGCGGCCGGCGACCACCGAGAGCACGAGCTCGACCTGGTCGTAGTTGCCGTCGGCGTCCTCGACCCGGATCGGCACCGAGTAGACGCCGGCGCGGGTCGGCGTGCCGGTGAGCCGCGCCCGGGTCCCGCTCTGCGAGAGCTCGAGGCCCGGCGGCAGCCGCGCCGCGTCGGTCGACCACGCGTAGCTCTCCGGGTCGCCGCCGTCCGCCTGGACGTCCTCGTCGTAGAAGTCGCCGCTGAAGGCGTCCGCGAGGCGGGTGGTGAGGATCACCAGGGTGCCCGGCGTCACGCAGCGGAGCTGGAGCTCGGCGCTCGCCTCGTTGCTGAGCGCGTCGGTCACCTCCGCGGTGAAGACCGCGTCGCCCTCGAGCCGGCAGGTGCCCTCGAGCACCCCGGCCTGGGTGAGCCGGATGCCGCCCGGGAGCACGCCACCCGAGACGCGCCACGCGTACGGCGGCACGCCGCCCTGGGCTGCGAGCGGCGTCTCGTACGCCACGTTCACGTACGCCGCGGGCACCGAGCGGCTGGCGACGGCGAGGGCGCCGGTCACCGGCACCACCCGGAGGACGAGGAGCGCGCGATCGGTGGCGCCGCCCGAGGTGACCTCGACGTCGAGCGCGTACGTGCCCTGCTCCGACGCGGTGCCGGCCACGGTGCCGTCGTCGCCGAGGGCGATGCCCGGCGGCAGCGCGCCGCCGACGAGGCGCCACGCGTAGGAGCCGTCGCCGCCGGTGGCCCGGAGCTGGTTCACGTACCCGAGGCCGACGACCGCGTCGGGCAGCTGCGAGCCGACGATGGCGAGCTCCGGCCCGGAGATCGACAGCGGGAGCGCGGCGACGAAGACGTTGTTGGTCTCGTCGAGCTCGGACAGCGCCCGATCCGGATCGGCCACGATGCCGACGCGGTACTGGCCCGGCGCCAGGTTCGACGGGATGAGCAGCCGGTCCGCCGTCTGGCTCTCGGTGAACGGATCGAGCGTCACCGACGGCGTGAGGCCCTGGCCGACCACCTCGAGGGCGATGTCGTTCGGCGAGATCACGTCGTTCGTCGACAGGTAGTAGCGGTACGGGATCTCGCCGCCGAAGTTGCCGGCGTTGCGCACGACGCGGAAGACGCTCACCGTCTCGCCGGCCGCCGCGCGCTCCGGGAGCGCGAGGGCGGTCACCGCCGCGTCGGGCGACGGGTAGCGGCAGACGAGGTTCTGCACCGCGCGCTTGACGTTGTCGCCCTCGCTGTTCTCGATCACGCTGTCGACGCTGTCGGCGATGACGCCGATGAAGCACTCGCCCTCTTCGAGCGCCTCGCCGGCGATGTCCGTGGTCGGCAGGAGGATGCGCTTGCGGTAGAGCTTGCTCTCCTCCGGCAGCACCACGTTCCGGCAGCCGCCGCGGTCGCAGCTGGTCTCGTTCGGGCAGTCGGCGTCGACGGTACACGACGGGACGCAGCCGAAGCTCTCGCAGGTGCCGGTCCACTCGCCGGTGCAGTCCGGGTCGGCGAAGCAGGCGGCCGGCGTCGAGAGGACGTCCTGGTCGTTGATGGTGATGACCGGGTTGTCCGACAGGACGGTGGTGAGCACGAACCCGCGGGCCGTGGCGCCGCCGTCGTTGGTGAGCTCGATCTCCACGTCGATCTCGGTGCCGTAGTAGACGACGGTCGGGCCGCCGGCGACGTTGACCTCGTCGAGGTGCAGGTTCGGCCCGACGAGCGCGACGGTCTGCTGCGAGATGGCGTTGTTGTTCAGCTCGCTCGCCTCGGAGACGGCGCCGTCCACGTCCAGCACCATGATCAGGTAGTAGGAGCGGCCCGGGGTCGTGTTCGGCGGCACGAAGCCGAGCTCGTCACCGGCGACGCTCTCCACGCCGTTGAGCGAGCGGGTCGCGTCGAGGACGAGGGTGTCGACGGCGTCGAGCGTCGCGTCCTGCGACATCCACACCTGGTAGCGGAACGGGCCGGTCGGATCGGAGCCGCGGTTCCGCATGGTGATCCGGATCGGGACCTCCTCGCCGGGGCCGGTGACCGGCGGGCCGCTCACGGTGCCGACGAGGTCGGCGCCGACGAGGAACGGCTCCGGGATGATGCCGACGTTGTTGCCCTCGGTGGCCTCGAAGACGGCGCCGTCCGGATCGATGACGACGCCGACGGTGTAGCTGCCGTTCGCCGGCCGCGGCGTGGTCACCACGAACGAGGAGGTGTTCGAGCTCTGGCCCGCCATGGTGACGAAGCCCGGGAAGCGGCCGAGGTAGGTGTCGACGCCGGGCTCGATGGTGCGATCCGGCGAGAGGTAGGCGTCGAAGGTGAAGTTGTCGGCCTGGGCCCGGCCGTTGTTCCGCAGGTCGGCGAAGACCTCGAAGGTCATGTCCGGGCCGTTCATGGTGATCGGCCCGAGGCGCGCGCTGCCGGTGAGGTCGGCGTCGTCGGGGATGCCGATCTGGATCGTCTGGTTCTCGGGGAAGTCCGCCTCCTGGCAGTTGAGCTGGCAGGGGAGGAACATCGCGCCGTTGTTCCCGAACTGGTCCTCCGCGGCGGCGCCGGCGATGACGTTGACGATGTCGGCGCCGGCGATCTTCGGGCCGTACGAGAGCTGCACGAGGTTCGAGCCCTCGAGGAGCTTCAGCTGGAAGCTGAACGTCGTCGGCGCGCCGGGGGCGGGCTGCCAGTCCATCTCGTAGACGTTCTGCCACTGCACCGTGAAGACGCGTCCGCCCGGGTTCCCGGAGGTCTCGTAGCGGACCTCGCCCGGACCGCCCTGGGCGTTCGGGTCGATGCCGAAGTAGCTCCACCAGGCGACGACGTAGTTCTGCGGCTCCCACTGCTGCGGCGCGAGGCCGGGGTTGCCGGAGAGGCAGTTGCCCGCCCACCCCCAGCCGCAGTTCATGGTGAAGGAGATGCCGCCGTTCGACGACAGGTCGACCGCGTTGTACGTCGTGCCCTGCCAGACGAAGTCGAAGCCGAGCGGCACCTGCGTCTGGATGAACTCCTGCTGGAAGCCGGCGGTGGTCCACGGGAGCACCGTCCCGCCGGTGATCGGGATGTACGTCGAGGCGTACTGCACCGACTGGAAGCTCTGGGCCGCGGCGCGGTCCGGAGCGGCGGTCGCCGCGAGCAGGCCGAGGCCCGCGAGAACCAGCAGCTGTCGACGCATCATGACTCCCCACCATCCGTGGCCAGCCTCGCAGCGGAGGCCGGCGTCGAAGAGGACATCGCGCGAGCGCCTGCGTCCGCCCCGAGGAAAGCAGGCGCACCTTTGGCGTTCCGGGTCCCGCGAAGGCGCGCAGTATAGTCGGCCGTTCCCATACCAGGCAACGCACGGGGAATTCTTCCCCGCACGCCGAAAACCCGAGGGTCGACGGCCCTCGGAGCCGCTTCCTGGCGCCCTCATCAGGTCCGATCGATGCTGCTTTGCGTGAAGCGCGCCAGCCGTCTCGCCGCGTACGTCCTCGCGGGCCACGCCCTCCTCTCCTGTGCCGCAGCGCCCGCGAAGGAGACGTGGGGCGAAGACGCGGGGGTGGCCTCGTCCCGGCCAGGTACGGCCACCGCCGCCGCCGGGCAGCTCCCCGAGCGCGACGATCCGCTCTTCCCCGCCGCGGCGTCGGAGTACCCGCCGCCGCCCGGCGCCCGCCCGCTCGGCGGCTTCCACGGCCCGGCCGCCGCCGCGCCGCCCTCGGACCTCGAGCTCCCCGCGGCGCTGTGGGCGCCCGCGGCCCCGGCCTCGGTCCGCGCCGCCCTCGAGGCGGAGACCCTCGCCGAGGAGCTCGCGGTCGACGGCGCCGTCGAGCTCGACGTGGACGGCGACGGCACCGCCGAGCTCGTCGCCCTGGTGCGCCCCGTGGCGCTCTTCGAGAAGGAGGGCCCGGACCGCTTCGCCCTCCTCCTCTCCCTGGAGAAGGAGGGCACCGGCTTCCGGCTCGCGGCCGCCCACACCTTCGTGCCGCGGCGCCACGCCGCGCCTGGAGGACCGGAGCGCTGGTGCCACGCCGAGTGGCGGCTCGCCGGCTCGCTCGCCCGCGGCGCCGCCAGGATCCCGCTCGTGTTCGAGGAGCGCGGCGTCGACTGCGCGGTGATGCAGGGCGGAGGCTTCGACCGCGCGCTCCACGCCGTCGACCTCGGGAGCCCCGGCGCGACCGCGGCGGAGGCCCTGCTCGCCCGGGGCCGGCTCGGCCCGAAGGGCGCGATGGAGCTCTACGACGGCGTCGCCTACGCCGCCGACGCCGACGGCGACGGCGCCGAGGAGCTGCTCGCCCGCGGCGTCGCGCTCGGCGTCCGCGCCTGTGGCCAGGGCCTCGATCCCGCCTACTGGATCGAGGAGCGCGCCTTCCGCGTGCTGGCGCCGGGCGAGGCCCCGCGGCTCCTCGGC
>CAZDGH010000420.1:0-4789 GCA_964504805.1 uncultured Myxococcales bacterium
GTCGGCTCGGGCGCGGTCGCCGGCGGAGGGGGAGGCGGCGCGGGCCGCGGCGCCTCGGCCACCACGTTGGGCGTGCCCCCGGCGAGCGCGCGGAGCTTCGCGAGCAGCGCCGCCGCCTCGGGGCTGGCGTCGGGCGGCGCGTCGAGGAGCCGCGGGATCGCGGCGCAGGCCTCGAGCATCGCGTCGAGCCCCTCGCCCTTGCGCTCGGTGCTCACCCGCACGAGGAGATCCTCGGCGGCGTGCACCACCTGCGAGAGCGCGACGAAGCCCATCATCCGCGACTCGCCCTTGAGCGTGTGCAGCTCGCGGGCGATCTCGCGGGCCGGGTCGTCGCCGGCCGCGGCGCCGCCCTGCTCGATGGCGAGGAGCGCGGACGAGATCCGCTCCACGCGGTCGGCGGTGACCTCGCGGAACTTGCCGAGGAGCTTCTGGCGGATCTGCTCGGAGGCCATCGCGCGGCGCCGCTACTCCACCTTGAAGCGCCGCACCAGCTCGGAGAGCCGCTCGGCGAGGTTGGTGAGCTCGGCCGCCGCGCCGGTCGCCTGCCGCGACCCGCTCTGCGCCTGCCGGGTGATCTCCTCGATCTCGGCCATCGACTGCACCACCTGGTCGGTGGCGGTGCGCTGCTGCTGGGTGGCGAGGTGGATGACGCGGGCGGCGTCGCTCGTCTCCTGCACGCCGCCGAGGATGCCGCTGACGTTCTCCATCGCCGCGGCGCCGAGCTTCTCGCCCTCGGCCGCCATGGTGGCGTTGCGATCGGAGGAGGACTGGGCGGCGTTGGTGGAGGCGCGGATCTCGCCGATGAGCACCTTGATCTCCTTGGTGCTCTCCATGACGTTCTCGGCGAGGCGCCGCATCTCGGCGGCGACGATCGAGAAGCCGCGGCCCGCCTCGCCGGCCTTGGCGCCCTCGAGCGCGGCGTTCAGCGCCAGCAGGTCGGAGCGGTCGGCGATCTCGTCGATGACGTCGACGACGCTGCCGATGCGCTCCACGCTGCGGGAGAGCTTCTGCATCGAGCCGTGGACGTCGACGGTGTTCTTGCGGACGCGCTCCATGGCGTCGATGAAGGAGCGGATCGCGCCCTCGCCCATGCGCGCCGAGGAGAGGGTGCGCTCGGCGATCGCCGCCACCGTCTGGGCGTTCTCGGCGATCTGGTGCGAGGCGCCCTTGAGCTCCTCCATCGTCGCGGTGGTCTCGTGGACGGCGCTCGCCTGCTCCGTCATCGACGACTCGTTCTGCGTCGCCGCCGCCAGCACCTCGGAGGCGCCGGTGGAGAGCTGCAGCACCGCGTCGCGGATCTCCACCACGAAGCGCTTCAGCGTCTCCATCACCTCGCCGACGCCGGAGACGAGCGGGGCGAGCGCCGCGTCGGAGGCGCCGATGCGCACCTCGCGGGAGAGGTCGCCCTGGATCACCGTGCGGACCATCGCCTCGATGGCCTCGTCCACGCCGGCGCCCACGGTGCGGACCCGCTCGCGCGCCTCGGCGAGCTCCGCCGCCGCGTGGGCCGCCGCCGCGTTCGCCGCCTCGGCGATCCGCCGCAGCTCCGGGTCGGCGATCGACGAGGCGTCGACGCGCTCGTCGTAGCGGCCCTCCGCGAACGCCTCGAGCGCCTTCGCCACCCGCGCCGCGTCGCTGTCCTTCGCCCGGGGCGCCTTCGCGGCCGCCGCCTTCTTGGGGCCGCGCTTCACGTCCTTCTCAGCTCGCATCGTGGGGCCTCTCGGATCGGGCGGTCTCGGTGAGGAGCGCCGGAAGATCGATGATCGGGGTGATGGCGTCGTCGAAGATCGCCAGGGCGCGGACGGCGCGGGTGCCGAGGCACGCGGCGGCGATCGGCGGCACGTCGCGGAGCTCCTCGGCGGCCACGCTGCGGACGCCGACCACCTGGTCGATGACCAGCTCGCGCTTCGCGTCGGCGCAGGACACGACCAGGGACCGCGTGCCCTGGAACGGCGGGCCGAGGACGGTGCGCTCGACGCGCTCGGCCTCGAGGTCGGCGGCGCCGGCGCCGATCTGGCCGACCTCGGAGACGGCGCAGCCGAAGAGCCGCGCGCCCACCTGGAAGAGGAGGATGTTGCCGCCCTCGATCACGCGGCGACGCTCCGCGCCCGCGCCGACTCGACCAGCCGCGGCAGATCGAGGAGCGCGACCGGGCCCTTCGGATCGCGGGTCACGCCGGAGAGGAACTCGGCGATGCCGGTGCCGGTGCCGGGCGGCGGCTCGACGCGGTGGGCGGGCACGGAGATGAGGCCCTCGATGCCCTCGGTGATGACCGCGACCTTCCAGCCCCCGCAGCGCGCGATCGCCGCGCGGGTCGCCGGGCCGACCGGGATCGCCGGCTGGTCGACGAGGACGTGGATGTCGATCGCCGCCAGGACCTCGCCGCGCTGGTTGAAGACGCCGGGGAGGAACGGCGGCGCCGCCGGGAGGCGGGTGAGCGGCCCGAGCCGCACCACCTCGGTGACGAGGCCCGCCTCGACCGCGTAGCGCGCTCCGAGGAGCTGCACGCAGAAGAGCTGGACCTCCGAGATCCCGCGGGCGGGCTCGCTGCGATCGCCGGGCTGCGACATGGGCTCCGTGGGTGTGAGAGCTCGGAAAAACGGCGCTGATTTCACCGGGATTATCGGTGGCGCGGGGAGGCCGGGCAAGCTCTGCGCGGGAGCGATCGCGTGCTATCGTCCGCGCCACGAGTTCAACGTGAAGATCCTCCTCTGCCATGGCAGCGAGCTCGCCCGCGACCTCATCACCCTGGCCCTGGCCGGCGCGGGGCACGACGTCCGAGCAGCCGAGCGGCCCGAGGACCTGGCTTCCGACACCAAGGAGGCCAAGGCCCTCCTCGCCGAGACCGGGCGGGCCAAGGCCGCGATCCGCCTGCTGAAGGAGCGGGGGTTCGAGGGGCGGGCGCTCGTCCTCTCGGACGTCGTCGACCCCGCGGTGGCCGACGCGGAGGAGGCCGACGGCGTCCTGGCGCCGTCGCCGCCCGACGATCTCCCTTCCCGCTTCCACGCGGCCCTGGCCCAGAAGCGCTCCGTCCTGATCCTCGACGACAGCGAGCTCGCGGCCACGCTGCTCCGCGGCGAGCTCGAGCCGAAGGGCTTCACCGTGCGCATCGCCCTCGACGCCGAGAGCGCGACCTCGCTCATCCTCAAGAAGTCGACGCGGCCCGATCTGGTGTTGCTCGACATCAACATGCCGCGCGTCGACGGCGCGAGCTACTGCCGGTTCCTGAAAAAGAACACGCTCTTCCGGGGCATCAAGGTGATCCTCTGCTCCGGCGCCGACGAGCCGACGGTGAAGCGGATCGCCGAGGAGTGCGGCGCCGACGGCTACCTGCTCAAGGACCAGATCCTCGGCGACTGGGTGAACCAGCAGCTGCCGGACTGATCCTCGGGGCTCGGGGCCGGCCTACTGCGCGGCGGCGGTGCCGAGGCCGCGCGGATCCGCCGCGCCGCTGCGCACGCCGGTGGCCGGGTCGATGGCGATCGCCGTCGCGTTCGACCACGGCGCCTGCTCGACGACGACGTGGCCGCGGGCCTCGAGCGCCTTCCGGGTGAGCGGGTCCAGGGCGAACGGCTCCACGAACACCGTGTCGGGCAGGTGCTGGTGGTGCACCCGCCCGAGCGCGATCGCCCGCTCCACGTCGGCGCCGTGGTCGAGGTGGGCGACGATGGCCTGCGCCACGGTGGTCGGGATCCGCGGGCCGCCGGGGCTGCCGATCACCAGCCGGAGCGGCGAGGCCGCGCTCGGCCCCTCGAACACCATCGTCGGCGACATCGACGAGAGCGGCACCTTCCCCGGCGCCACCTCGTTGGCGCGCGCGCCGACGAGGCCGTAGGTGTTCGACGCGCCGGCGGCGGCGGCGAAGTCGTCCATCTGGTCGTTCCAGAGGACGCCGGTGCCCCCGGCGACGATGCCCGCGCCCCACGAGTAGTTGACGGTGGTGGTGAGCGCGACGGCGTTCCCCGCCTCGTCCACGATCGAGAGGTGCGTCGTGTGCGTCGAGCCGGTGGGCGCGAGCGGCGCCGCGGCCGGCGCCACGTCGGCGAAGGCGCCGGGCGGCACCGAGGCCGAGGGCGTCGCCCTCGGGCCGATCGAGGCGACGAGCTTCGCGGCCCGCTCCTTGCGCACCAGCGCCGGCGTGGGATCGGGCACGAAGGAGGGATCGCCGAGGAGCGCGCGGTCCGCGAAGGCGCGCTTCGACGCCTCGACGTAGCGGTGGAGCGCGGGCTCGTCGCGGAACGGCGTGCCGGGCGGCAGCGACTCGAGGGCGTTCAGCAGCGTGAGCACGACCTGCCCGCCGGCGGACGGCGGCGGCGACGAGGCGACGAGGCGCCCGCGGTACGTGCCGGTCAGCGGCGCGCGGTCGCGCACGCGGTAGCCGGCGAGGTCCTCGGCGGTGACGAGGCCGCCGCGCGCCTTCATGTCGGCGGCGAGCTTCCTGGCGATCGCGCCCTGGTAGAACGGCGCGGGGCCCTGCTTCGCGAGCGCCGTGAGCGTCTCGGCGAGGTCCTTCTGCACGAGCCGGTGGCCGAGCGGCGGCGCCTGCCAGCCGGTCGGGCCCTTCACCAGGAAGATCCGCGCGGCCTCGGGATCGGCGGCGAGGAGCTCGAGCCGGACGTTCACCATGTCGCGGTACTTCGCGTCGACGAGGAAGCCCTTGCGCGCCACGCGGATCGCCGGCGCGAGCACCTTCGACCGCGGCAGCTTGCCCCACCGCCGCTGCAGCTCGAGGTAGCCCGCCACCGCGCCGGGCACGCCGGCCGAGAGCGGCCCGTCGCGCGAGAGCGCC
>CAZDGH010000421.1:0-4063 GCA_964504805.1 uncultured Myxococcales bacterium
CGTGGCGGTGTCCTTGAAGAAGGTGTCGTAGTTCTTCTTCCCCGAGATCACGTACTCCACCGCCGGGGCCGGCTTGCCGCCGTTCGCGGACGCGGAGAGGAACGGGTTCACGGTCTTGTCGGCGTCGATGACCGAGAGCGTCGGGTTGACGTCGCTCGGCTTGATCTTGCCGTACTTCGCCTCGGCGCCGACGGCCTTGGAGGCCTTCTTGGCGGCCTTCTCCAGCTTGTCGAGGGCGCCCGCCCCGGCGGCGAGCGGCAGCGTGGCCACGCCGAGCGCGGCGAGGGTCGCGTAGAGCTTCTTCATGTGGGTCTCTCCTGGGTTCGCAGCGAGGGTGACGCCGGATACGACGAGGCCCCGCGACGACGGCGTCGTCCCGGGGCCTCGCACGGCGCTTCCGCTACGTCGGCGTTAGCCGGCGAGGGCGGCGAGCGCCTCGACCAGCGGGGTGATCGACGAGATGAGGTTCGGCGCGCGGGTGACCGCGTCCTGGAGGTTCGAGACCGCCGAGGCGACGCCCGAAAGGACGCCCGGGACCTTGGTCGGGTTCGACGAGAAGTCGGCCTGCGCGGTGTTCTTGAAGTTCGCGCCGGCGGTGATGAGCGCCTGGCCCTTCTCCGGGACGGTGGCGAGCAGCTCGGCGAGGACCTTGAGGCGGTCCGCGAACGCCTTCACCTTCGCGAGCTCCTCCGGCTTGAAGGAGTCCTTCTTCTCCGCGAGCTGCTTCGCGATGGCGGCCCAGTCGGCGCCCTCGGCCGGAACCTCGATGCCCTGGCCCTTGGCGAGCTCGGTCAGGGTGGCCGAGATGTCCTTCAGGGTGAGCTCGGCGTACACGATCGAAGCCTGGAGGGTCGCCGCGTCCTTGAAGAACTGGTCGTAGTTCTGCATGTCGACGGCCATGTACTCGACCTTCGAACCCTCCTTCTTGAACGGGTTCTGGTCGTCGGCGTCGAAGGCCGAGAGCGACGGGTGGAGCTCGGACGGCTTCATGGTCTTCTGCACGCCGGCGGTGCAGCCGGTGGCGAGGAGGGCCGCGAGCGAGACGACCACGAGAACGATGCGACGCATGCGAGGAACCTCGGTGGTCCCGGGGTCCGGGACCGGTTTTGTGGGACCGACTGCAGAGAGCCAAGCGCCGCACGAACCCCCTCGTGCGCGCTTCAGGAATAGATTCCGCTTGACCTCGTGCGGGGCTTCTACCGTGCGTGGGAACTTGGAGTCAACGGGGCTTGCCGGCGCCCCCAGACGCAGCGCCCGGCCGCCTATTCACGCCTCTTTCGCCGACCCGCGATACCCTCTCGCGCATGAGCTCGCCCAAGGCCCCGCCGCCCAAGGAGCCCGCGTTCGTCCACGACCTCGACGTGCACGTCCGCGCCCGCTACCCGCTGCTCTACCTGCTCACCTGGGAGGAGCAGCGCCTCGACGGGGTCCTCGAGAGCCTCGCCCGCGCCCAGGGCAAGGAGCTCTGGCACTGGTCGATCACCACCGGCCTCACCCGCGCCGGCGGCGCCCGCACCGAGCCGCGCCACAAGGATCCGATCGAGGCCCTCGACGCGATCGAGAAGCTGACCGGCTCGGCGATCGTCGCGCTCAAGGACTTCCACCCGTACCTGGTCGATCACGCGGTGGTGCGCCGCCTCCGCGAGCTCGCCTACCACCTGAAGGGCACCTACAAGACCGTGGTGATCGTCTCGCCGACGCTCGCGATCCCGGTGGAGCTCGAGAAGGAGCTCACCGTCATCGACGTGCCGCTGCCCACCGGCCGCGAGCTGTTCGGCCTGCTCAAGGACATCATCGCGGTGGTGCGCCAGGGCGGCCGGGTGCAGATCGACCTGCAGAAGGAGACCGCGAACCGCCTCGTCCAGGCGGCGAAGGGGCTCACCCTCTCCGAGGCGGAGAACGCCTTCGCCAAGGCCGTCGTCGACGACCAGCGGCTCTCCGGCGACGACGCCAAGCTCATCCTCGAGGAGAAGAAGCAGGTCATCCGCAAGAACGGCCTGCTCGAGTACCACGGCGCGGAGGAGGCGCTCTCCGACGTCGGCGGCGTCGAGCTGCTCAAGCAGTGGCTCGACCGCCGCGCCTCGGCGTTCTCCGAGGCGGCGCGGCAGTACGGCCTCCCCGAGCCGAAGGGGCTCTTGCTCCTCGGCGTGCAGGGCTGCGGCAAGAGCCTCACCGCCAAGGCGGTCGCCGGCGCCTGGAAGCTCCCGCTCCTGCGCCTCGACATGGGCCGGATCTTCTCGGGCCTCGTCGGCAGCTCCGAGGAGAACATGCGCAAGGCGATCAAGGTCGCCGAGAGCGTGGCGCCGGTGGTGCTCTGGATCGACGAGATCGAGAAGGGCCTCTCCGGGGTCTCCGGCGGCTCGAACGACGGCGGCGTCTCCACCCGCGTCTTCGGCCACCTGCTCACCTGGCTGCAGGAGAAGACGGCGCCGGTGTTCGTCATCGCCACCGCCAACCGGATCGACGGCCTGCCCCCGGAGCTGCTCCGCAAGGGCCGCTTCGACGAGATCTTCTTCGTCGACCTGCCGAAGCAGAAGGAGCGCGCGGCGATCTTCGCCATCCACCTGCGGAAGCGGCGCCGCGAGCCGGGGAAGTTCGACGTCGGCCGCCTGGCGGCGCTCGCCGAGGGCTTCTCCGGCGCGGAGATCGAGCAGGCGGTGGTGGCCGCGCTCTACGACTGCTTCGCCGAGTCGCAGGAGCTCTCGCAGGCGGCGATCGAGCGCGCCATCTCCGAGACGCACCCGCTCTCGCGGACGATGCGCGAGGAGATCGAGCGGCTCCGCACCTGGGCGAAGGACCGCACCCGCCCGGCGGCGGTGGCCGAGGAGGCGTCGGCCGCGACCGGCCCGCGGGCCGGCGCCTTCGAGCTCGGACGGTGAAGGAGCGGTTCTCCCGGCTCGAGGGCGGGGCGCCCGGCGCGCTCGCGCCCGAGCCGCGGGCGGAGCGCTCGAGCTCGGAGGCGAAGCGCGTCTCGGCGGAGGAGGCGCGGCGCGCCGGCCTCGCGCTCGCCGACCGGCTCGTCGAGGAGGCGCGGCGGAGGAGCACGCGGAAGCTCGTCGCGCTCGTCCTGGCGCCGACCGCCCTCGCCGGCCTGGTGATCCTGCTGCTCGCCCTCGCCGCCGGCCTCGGCGGCGGCTGCGGACGCTGATCCGGCCGCGCCTACTTCTTCTTGGCGGCGGTCTTCGCGGCGGCCTTCTTCCGCTTCATCCGCTTCTTGAAGGCGGTGGCGCGGCGGTTCTTGAGGCGGACGTGCTTGCTCTTCGAGTTGGCCATCGGTCCTCCCGGCGCTCGGGCCGGACGGTGGGGGAAGCTGCAGGCCGGCTTCGATAGCAGGAGCGCCGCTGCCTGGCAACGCTACGGGCGCCGGGACAGCCCGACGCGCGCCGCGAAGGCGCGCACCTCGTCGAGCGGGAGCGCCGGCGAGACGACGCCGTCGGCGCCCTCCATGTCCTCGGCCATGCACAGGGCGTTGAGGATCGCCTCCTCGGTGCACTCCATCGCCGCCTCGTAGAGCGGGTCGAGGCGCGCGTCGAGGAGCACCCGGATCCGGTAGACCATCTTCCGGCTCCGCCGCGGCACGCGGTTCGCGGTGGAGAAGCCGACCACGATCTCGCCCGACCCGTGGGCCGCGTAGGAGCCGACCCGGCCGATGCCGAGGGCGACGCGCTTGCAGAGCCGGTTGAGCTGGTGGGTCTGCAGCGGCGCGTCGGTGGCGAGCACCGCGATGATCGAGCCGTACGTCCGGCGGCGCCGCACGTGGCTCATCGTCCGGGCGAGGTGCTCGCCGAGCGGCAGGCCGGCCACCCGCAGGTGCGGCAGCCGGCCGAAGTTCGACATCACCAGCACCCCGAGGGTGTAGCCGCCGAGCGCCCCGGGGAGCCTCCGGCTCGAGGTGCCGATCCCGCCCTTGAGGTCGCAGGTGACCATCCCGGTGCCGCCGCCGACGTTGCCCTCCGCCACCGGGCCCGCGCGGGCGCCCTCGATCGCCACGAAGACGTGCGACGCCTGCACGTGGCGGCCGGCGACGACGAAGAGCCAGGAGTCGTCGCACACGCCGACCACC
>CAZDGH010000421.1:4073-4786 GCA_964504805.1 uncultured Myxococcales bacterium
TGATGACGTCGAGCTCGTGGCCGATCCCGGGGTAGCGCTCGACCAGGTGGCGCACCGTGGCGTCGGAGACCGCGCCGACGGAGAGCGTGTTGGTGAGGAGGAGCGGCGTCTCGATCAGGCCCCACTCCATCACCTGGGTGAGGCCGGCGACCTCGCCGGCGCCGTTGAGCACGAAGCCGCCGCCGACGACGCGCTCCTCGAAGACGTTGCCGGCGTTCGGGAGGATGGCGGTGACGCCGGTGCGCACCGGGCCCTTGCCGACCACGAGCTTGCCGCGGCCGCGCACGATCGTGGAGTGCCCGACCCGCACGCCCTCGACGTCGGTGATCGCGTTGTGCTTGCCCGGCGAGAACCGCCCGAGCGGCAGCCCCAGCTCGCGCGCCCGCACCCGTCCGCTCGCCATGCCGCGGAGTCTAGAACACGTAGAGCAGGAACGACGCGCCGGTGTACGGCGTGACGATCGCCTGCAGCTCCTCGAGCGCGACCAGCCGATCGCCGCCGCCGCGTCCGCGCCGGACCCGCCGCTCCGCGGCGACGCCGCCGGGGAAGACGCGGACGCCGAAGCCGACCTCGAGGACGAGGCGGTCCGAGAGCCGCACCTCGCCCTGGTAGCCGGCCTGCGCGCCGACGCCGCCCCGCTCCTCCCAGGCCGCGCCGAGCCGCAGGCCGTGCTCGAGCGTCTCGCCGCCGAGGAAGGCGAGGCCGGACGCGAC
>CAZDGH010000422.1:0-4783 GCA_964504805.1 uncultured Myxococcales bacterium
GACGCCTCGGCGGCCGCGGCCGGCGCGGGCGCCGGCTCGCCGCCGTCGAAGAGCACGTCCTTGTCGGTGACGCTCGGGCCGCGCCGGAGCAGCAGCGCCCTCGACAGCACGTTCTTGAGCTCGCGCACGTTCCCGGGCCAGCCGTGGCGCGCCAGCTTCTCGAGCGCCGCCGGCTCGAGCGCCGGCCGCATGCCCTTCGGCGCGAGCCGCTCCAGGAAGTGCTCGCAGAGCAGCGGCAGGTCGTCGGCGCGGGCGCGCAGCGGCGGCAGCTCGACGCGGATCACGCAGAGCCGGTAGTAGAGGTCCTCGCGGAAGGTGCCCTTCTTCACCGCGGCGCGCAGGTCGCGGTGGGTGGCGCAGACCACCCGGCTGTCGACGCGGAAGGGCTTCGAGGAGCCGACCCGCTTCACCTCGCCGAGCTCGAGGGTGCGGAGCAGCTTCGCCTGCACGTCGGCGGAGAGCTCGCCGACCTCGTCGAGGAAGATGGTGCCGCCCGAGGCCTCCTCGAACGCGCCCTTCCGCGCCCCCGCCGCGCCGGTGAAGGCGCCCTTCTCGTGGCCGAACAGCTCGCTCTCGACGAGCTCGCTCGAGATCGCGGCGCAGTTCACCGGCACGAACGGGCCGCGGGCGCGCTCGCTGCGGGCGTGGAGCGCCGCGGCGACGAGCTCCTTGCCGGTGCCGGTCTCGCCGAGGATCGCCACCGGCGCGGTCGACGGCGCGACGCGATCGACGAGGTCGAACACCTCGCGCATCGCCGGGTGCCTCGAGACGATCCCCTCGAACGCCGGGCGCGCGCCCTTCTCCGGCGCGAGCAGCGCGAGCTCGCTCTCGCCGACGCGGATCACCGCGCCGAGCGCGAGCTCCGCCTGGCCGACGCGGACGCCGTTCACCCAGGTGCCGTTGGTGGAGGAGAGATCGGTGAGGAGGACGCCGCCGCCGATCCGGGTGAGGCGGCAGTGGACCGACGAGGCGAAGCGATCGTCGAGGACCACGGTGTTCCCGGCTTCCTTGCCGATGGTGAGCTCGTCGCCCAGCGGGACCACGCGCTCCTGGCCGCGGCCGCGCAGGACGAGCACCGCCGCCTCGGGGACGAAGGTGCGGCTCGTCACCGTCTCGGTGTGCTCGCGGCCGGCGGCGGTGCGGGCGGTGTCGGCGCCGGAGCCCGCGCGGTACACCGCGCGGTAGTCGCCGAGCACGACCTCGTCGCCGTCGGCGAGCGGGGCGCGCTCCACCGTGCGGCCGCCGACGACGGTGCCGCGGCCGGTGAGATCGACGAGGGCGTGGCCGTCGCCGTCGGCCTCGACCGCGGCCTGGGCCCGCGACACCTCGGGGTGCGGGATCGAGACGTCGCTCGCGGCGCCGCGGCCGAGCACGGTGCGGCCGGCGAGCGCGACGCGCATGAGCTCCTCGCCGCGCCGGAAGAAGATCAGCTCCGCCATCGTGGGACCCCCGCATCCGGGGGTACCACGCGACCTCGGCGCTCGGAAAGTGCCTTGGGGGCCCGCGGCCACGGGTGGGAGGCCGGCTCCGGCCCCTGTCCAGAGTTCGGACGGTGCGCCGCAAGCCTCCGTGGTTGCATCCCTTTTCCGGCACGCCCTCCGCCGAGGCCCCCGCCGCTCGTGTCCTCGCCCGCGACACCTGGCCTGTAAAGGAGCTTTCCTCGTCCCAGAACGCGACGGTCAGGAATTCCGACGTGACCACGCGTGCTTCGGCCCTGCGCGGCGATGCGCCAGCCGCGCTGGCACCTCCGCTGCTTAGCCAGGGAGCCACGGAGGCCACCATGACGACCCGGCTCTCGAAGACCTGCTGGATCCCCGCCCTCGCGCTCGCCGTCCTCGCGGCGTGCGGCGGCGAGGCGTCGACGCCCGACGGCGACCTGCCCGCGGGCGGCGGCGGCGAAGGCGCCCACGGCTGGAACCAGGGCCCGCTCTCGGAGGCGTTCGAGGCGGCGGCCCTCGAGTTCGATCTCGACGCCGAGCTGCTCAAGTCGCTCGGCTACGTCCAGAGCCGCTTCGACATGCGCGACGGCGAGCCGACGCTCGACGGCGGCTACGGCATCATGAACCTCGTCCAGCGCGACGACCGGGACATGATCGCCGAGGCGGCCGAGATCCTCGACGTCGATCCCGAGCAGCTCAAGACCGATCCGGCCGCGAACATCCGCGCCGGCGCCGCGCTGCTCCGGCTCTACGCCGAGCAGCAGGTCGACGATCCGATCGAGCTCGAGGAGCAGGGCGTCGAGGCGTTCCGCGACGCCGTGGCGCGCTACGCCGGCGAGGTCGACCCGATGGTGGTCGAGGCCTTCGTCGACGAGGTCTTCACCGTCTACTACGAGGGCGCCGGCCTCACCGTCGGCGACGAGGTGATCGAGATCCCCGGCGCCGGCGTGCCCGAGGACGTCACCGCGGCGATGGAGCAGGGCCTGTGGGGCCGCACCTCGCAGGGCGTCGGCGAGGGCGGCTCGATCGATCGCTGGGTGCCGGCCTCCTCGTCGAACTACTCCCGCGGCCGCGGCGGCCAGAGCGTCCGCCGGATCGTCATCCACACCACCCAGGGCAGCTACGCCGGCGCCATCTCCTGGTTCCAGAACCCGCGCGCCTCGGTCTCGGCCCACTACGTGATCCGCTCCTCCGACGGGCAGATCACCCAGATGGTCCGCGAGTCCGACACCGCCTGGCACGCCCGCGACGTGAACCGCTACTCGGTGGGCATCGAGCACGAGGGCTGGGTCTCGAACGCCTCCTGGTACACCGAGGCGATGTACCGCGCGTCGGCGCGGCTCACCTGCGAGATCGCCCGCCGCCACGGCGTGCCGGTCGATCGCACCCACGTCATCGGCCACGCCGAGGCGCCGGGCAACGACCACACCGACCCGGGCCGCTACTGGAACTGGTCGCACTACATGGCGCTCGTCCGCGAGTGCGCGCCGGCCGGCTCCGGCGGCGGCGGCTCCCCGGGCGGCGGCGGCGGAGGCGGCGGCACCGCGTCCGGCGAGGCCGTGCTCCAGGGCGTCATCTACCAGGGCGCCAACACCTCGGCCCGCATCGGCGGCGCCACCGTGACCGTGGCCGGCCGCTCCACCACCACCAACGGCAACGGCTACTACACGCTCCGCGTCCCGGCCGGGACCCAGACGATCACCGCGTCGAAGTCCGGCTACCAGACCAAGTCGATCCGCCGCAGCGTGGTCCGCGGCGCCGACACCTGGGGCTCGATGGGCCTGGTCCGGAACGGCGGCGGCGGCGGCTCCGGCGGCGGCGGCTCCGCCGGCGGCGGCGGCGGCGGCGCGGTCGAGCAGGGCAACGCCACGCTCATCGGCGTCGTCTACGAGCGCCCGGACTCCGATGCCCGGATCGCCGGCGCGACCGTGCGCCTCTCCACCGGCGCGACCGCCACCACCGGCGCCGACGGCGTCTACCGGTTCCGCGTCACCCGCGGCCGCACCTACCGCGTCACCGCCTCGAAGAGCGGCTACACCACCAACATGGTCTCCCGCACCGTGTCGGCGTCGGAGACCTGGGGCTCGGTCGGCCTCGCCCGCTCCGTCGGCACCGGCGTCCTCCGCGGCGTGGTGTTCGAGTCGCCGACGCTCTCGCGCCGCCTCCCCGGCGCCCGGGTCACGCTGTCGAACGGCATGACCGCGGTGAGCGCCGCCGACGGCAGCTACTCCTTCCGCGTCCCCGCCGGCACCTACACCGTGGCCGCCAACAAGAGCGGCTACGTGCCGCGCGCCCTGCGCCGGACGGTGACCGGCAACCTCACCACCTGGGGCAGCCTCGGCCTCCGCCGGATCGGCAGCGTGGCGCCGGGCGGCGACGGCGGCGGCGGCGCCGGCCAGCTCGGCGACGCGCCGGAGATCGTCGCCCCGAAGGACGGCGTCCAGGTCGAGGCGGATCCGGAGTTCCACTTCCGGGCGCCGGACCTCTCCCGCACCGAGCGCGCCGTCTACACGCTGGTGGTCGCGTCGATGAGCGACGCCCTCGCGGAGCCGCAGGCGTTCGAGCTCGAGGAGCGCGCGGGCGAGCTGGAGATCCGCCGCCGCGTCGGCGCGAACCTCGCGCCGGACCGGTACGTGTGGGTGATCTTCGCCACCTACCCCGACTCGAACCGCCAGTCGGAGATGTCGGACCAGGCCGAGTTCGTGGTCCGGTAGCCACGCGGCCGCCGCGCCACGCGCCGCTCCCGGCACCGGGGGCGGCGCGTGCGCGTTCCTGGCGCCGACCCGGGTGCTAGGCTCTCGGGATGCGCATCGCGAGAGCCCTCGCCGTCCTCGCGCTCGCCGCGGCCTGCGGCGGCGAAGAGGAGCCCTCCGGCGAGCCGCCGCCGGAAGAGGCCCACGAGCGGCTCTGCGACGACGGCGCCGACGACGACGGCGACGGCCGCGTCGACTGCGCCGACGTCGACTGCGACCTCGACGAGGCGTGCCTGCCCGCCGAGGACTGCGGCAACGGCGCCGACGACGACCTCGACGGCGACACCGACTGCGACGATCCCGACTGCGCCATCCCCTGCGTCCAGCACGAGCAGGACTGCTCGAACTGGCGGGACGACGACGCCGACGGCCTCGCCGACTGCGGCGATCCCGACTGCGCCTCGGCGCCGGGCTGCGACGGCCCGCGGGAGGACTGCCTCGCGCCCGGCGACGAGGACGGCAACGGCAGCGAGGGCTGCGACGACCCCGCCTGCGCTGCGGCGCCGGCCTGCACGCCCGAGGTCTGCGAGGGCGGCGCCGACGAGGACGGCGACGGCGGCGTCGACTGCGACGACCGCGACTGCGAGGGCT
>CAZDGH010000423.1:0-4776 GCA_964504805.1 uncultured Myxococcales bacterium
TTCGCATTGCGCAGCGCGGGACCCGCTGGGTGAAGGAGCGGTTGCCGCGGCTGGCCGGGTCGGACATCCGCTTCCAGTATTCGCCGGAGAGTTTCTCCGCCACCGAGGTGGAGTTCTCCCTGGAGATCTGCGAGGCGGTGATGGCCGAGTGGGGCCCGACCGAGGAGCGCCCGATGATCCTGAACCTGCCGGACACGGTGGAGGAGCGGCCGCTGCGCAAGCGCCACTACCTCTCCGGCAAGCTCGAGCCGCGCGGGCGGCCGGCCGTCGACGCCCGCACGCCGCTGCTCTTCAACGACGACGTGGTGCTCTCGATCGTGCGGCCGGGCGCCGCCGATCCGGTCTACTTCTCCAACGGCGACGGCGACGACCTCTACTTCGTCCACGAGGGCGGCGGCACCCTGCGCACCGTGCTCGGCGACGTGCGCTTCGAGAAGGACGACTACGTCTTCGTGCCGCGGGGCCTCACCCACCGGTTCCTGCCCGACGAGGGCAAGGAGCAGCACTGGCTGTCGATCGAGTGCCTCGGCGGGCTCCGGCTGCCGCGGCAGTGGCGCAACGAGGTCGGCCAGCTCCGCATGGACGCGCCGTACTCGCACCGCGACTTCCGGCGGCCGTCGTTCGAGGGGCCGGTCGACGAGGGCCTCCGGCAGCTCGTGGTGAAGAAGAGCGGTGCGTTCCACGGCTTCGTCACCGCGGAGTCGCCGCTCGACGTCGTCGGCTGGGACGGCACCGTCTACCCGTGGGCGTTCCCGATCCTGAGCTTCCAGCCGCGCGTCGGCCTCGTGCACCTGCCGCCGGACTGGCACGGCACCTTCGCGATCCGGGGCGGCCTGGTCTGCTCGTTCGTGCCGCGGCCGACCGACTTCCACCCCGAGGCGATCCCCTGCCCGTACCCGCACTCGTCGGTCGACTGCGACGAGTTCCTCTTCTACTGCCGCGGCAACTTCACCAGCCGCCGCGGCGTGGGGCCGGCGTCGATCTCGCACCATCCGGCGGGGATCCCGCACGGGCCGCACCCGGGGGCCTACGAGGCTTCGATCGGCTCGCGCGAGACCAGCGAGCTCGCGGTGATGCTCGACACCTTCAAGCCGCTCAAGGCGACGGCGGCGGCGCTCGGGATCGAAGACCCGGGGTACCAGGACTCGTTCCTGTAGCCCTACTCGATCGAGAGCCAGTACCCGCGGTCGACGACCTCGCCCGTGCGAGCGTCGAGCGACACGCTCTCGCCGGACCAGCTGTGCGGATCGTCCTCGCGGTCGGTGAGGTTCTGGACGATCCACAGCGGCGCGCGCTCGACATGCTGGAAGACGAGGTAGGCACGGCGGCCCTCGAGCCCTTCGTCCAGCCCTTCGGCGGCGGCGAGGCAGAGCGCGGCGTCCCGGGAGATCAGGGTCTCGGGCGGGCAGGGATCGCCGGCGAGGTCGCACGCGCTCGCGAGCGCCTCGAGCGTCGGGAGCTCGTGGACGCGGAGGAATGTGTCCATCGCGAGATCGGCCGGGCCGCGGTTCGGGTGCGTCGCGAGGCACCGGAACGACGCGTCGCCCGGCTCCTCGCCGCAGGCGGCGAGCGCGGAGACGGCGACGAGCGCCACGAGGCCGAGCGACCTCGGGATCACCGCGCGACCGGCTTCCGGAGCCACCGCGCGAAGACGTCGCGGCGCAGGTCGGCGTCGGTGCGGACCTTGACGTGGCGCCCGGCGGCGGGGGAGCCCTCGAGCAGGCCGTCGGGATCGTCGAGGCCCTCGGCGAAGAAGCCGATCGACGCGTGGGTCCTCGCCGTGCGGACGAAGGCGAGCATGGCGCCGCCGCGCGTGTAGAAGGGGAAGCCCCACTTCAGCGCCTCCACGGCGTCGGGCGCCGCGTCCTTCACGATGGCGCGCAGCTTCCGGGCGAGCTCGCCGGCCGGGCCTTGCTGCTTCGCGAACCAGACGTCGGCGGGGGCGCCGTAGTCGTCGCGGCGGGCGGCCATCGGCGCCGGCTTCTTCGCGGCAGCCTGCTTCGGCGCCGGCTTCTTCGCGGCGGCCTTCTTCGGCGCCGGCTTCTTCGCGGCGGCTTTCCTCGCAGCGGCGGGCGTCTTCCTCTTCGCGGCCATCGGGCTCCTCCGGGCCGCCGAGTCTACCCGTCTCGGGGCGGACGCACGTTGCCGCAGCGCCGGGCGGGTCGCAGGATCGAGGGGATGCGGATCCTCGCGCGCCTGCTCGCCGCCTCGGCGGCCTTCCTCCTCGCGGGGCGGGCCGCGGCGCTGCCGGGCGCAGGCGAGAAGGTGCCGCGGCTCGAGGCGCACGACCTGAACGGCAAGGCGGTGGCGCTGCCGAACCTGCTCGGCGCGCGCCGCACGCTCTTCGTGGCGATCGCCGACCGCGACGCCGGGCCCGAGATGCGGCGGTGGTTCGAGGCGGTGCAGGCCGACGCGCCGCAGGACGTCGCCTACGTCTCGGCGATCTCGCTCGAGCTGCCGTTCTTCGTGCGGCGCTCGTACGCGGCGCGGAAGGCGAAGGACGAGGTGCCGGAGGAGCACTGGGACGCGTCGCTCCTCGACGTGGACGGCGCGATGGCGAAGGAGCTCGGCCTGCCCGACGACGAGGCGCCGACGGCGTTCGTCCTCGACGAGGGCGGCAAGGTGCTCGCCTCGTTCCACGGGAAGGTGGGCGCGGAGGGCGCCGCGGCGATCTTCGAGGCGCTCGGCCTCAGGGCACCGTCGCCACGGTGACGAGCCTCGGGTCGTCGAGGATCGCCTGCGGCGCGAGCACCGGCTCGGCCGGGTCGAAGGCGGCGCCGCGGCCGAAGCGCTCGCGGAGCTTCTTCCGCACCGCCGGGCTCGACAGGTCGAACGAGCCCGCCGGCCGGGTGGCGCCGAGGGCGACGCCGGCCGCGCGGAGCACGAGCTTGTGCACGAGCTCCGAGCAGTAGAGCCGGTCGTCGCTCCACTGGAAGCGGCCGTCGTAGCTCCTGCCGAGCCACGCCTCCCCGAGGGCGTGGAGCCTCGCGACCGCCTCGGGCGTCCACACCGCGTCGGCGTCGGCGAGGCGCTTCACCACCACGTGCCCGCCCTTGCCGCGGGCGATCCAGCGCGAGAGCGGCGTCAGCTTCACCGGCTGCACCGCCTCGAGGACGACGGCGCGGCCGTCCCGCCGGAGCACGAGGCCGACGTGGGTGTAGCGGCTGCCGGTGGCGAGGGCGATGGCGTCGCTCTGCGACGAGGTCGACTCGTGGAAGACGACGTCGCCGTCGCGGAGCGCGCCCTCGTCGAGAGCGGGGGCGGCGGCGACGGCGGCGGCGAGGAGGGCCGGGAGGAGGCTCATCGTCCCGGCGAACGCCCGGCGCGGCGGGTCATTCCGGGCACGGGCCGACGTCGGTCGCCACCAGCTCGAACTTCGGGTCGGTCTCGAAGGCGAGCGACCTCGCGATGCCGCGCAGCGCCTCGGGGACGTGGCCGTCGGGCTCGAGCGTGACCGAGACGTGGTCGGTGTCGAGCGCGTTGCCGGCGCCCCTCACGCACGCGACGCGGAGGTGATCGCCGAACAGCTCCCGCCCGTGGGCGGCGTCGAGGGTGACGAGGACCGTCTGCTTGCCGCGGCACGCGAGCGTCTCGCCGGGACGGAGGAGCGCCTTCAGCTTCACGAGCGCCTCGGCGCGGCCCTTCGCCGGCTCGATCGCGAGCGGCGGGAGCACCGAGACGCAGAGCGGCCGCGGGGCGCCGAGGCCGGCGTCCGGCGCCAGGGCGTCGAGGCCGGGCGCGGCGCCGAGCAGGGTCGCGAGGGCGAGGGCGAGCATGCCCCAGTCTACCGTGCGCGGTTCTCCCCCGACGGCGCCCCGTGGAGCGCCGCCCACCCGGCGTCCGCGGCCCGCGCGCCCGGGAGGAGCAGCCCGCGCAGCCGCTGCCCGTCGCCGCCGAGCACCACCAGGACGTCGCCGGCGAGCGCGGTGGCGTCGTCGAGGCGCTCGTCGGGCGGGAGCCAGCACGAGCGCAGCTCCTCTCCGGCGGGATCGACCTCGCGGACGAGCTGCTCGCCGCCGGGCATGTTGCGCTCGAAGACGTAGATCGCGGTGGCGGCGTCGGTGAGGAGCGGCGGCGCCACCGGCCCGCGCTGCGCGCGCTCGAGGAAGGAGCTCGGCCCCTCGAACAGCACGTCGCCGTCGGCCGGGTCGAAGATGGTGAGGCGGCGGTCGCCGCCGAGCTCGGCGATGCGGTACGCGAGCCCGTCGCCGAGGACGAGGCCGCCGCCGGCGTCGCGGCCCGCGAGCCGGTACGCCGGCGCGCCGTCGGCGGTGCGGAACGCGCCGCGGTCGGCGAGGTGCACCAGGCCCCGGGCGGCGGCGAACGGCAGCCCGCCGCTGTCGGTGCGGAAGCGGAGCCCGCCGCCGGCGTCCACCGAGACCAGCCGGTCGCCGGCCGGACCGCCCTCGGCGGGATCGCGGACGGCGGCGAAGACGTTGCCGTCCTCGTCGAGGACGATCGACGGCGCCTCCCGGGCGAAGACGAACGGCAGGTCCTCCTCGTGGGTCCACCGCACCGCGCCGGTGTCGGGCGCGAGCGCCGCCAGGATCCCGGCGGGACGCTCGGCGGACGCGGCGGCGAGGGCGACGACCACGCCGGTCGCCGGGTGGTGCCCGAGCGCGACGATCGCCGCGCTCGACGGCACGTCGGTGGCGAGGTCCACCGACCAGCGGGGCGCGCCGGTCTCGAGGTCCAGCGCCTCGAGGGTGGTGCGCGTCGCCACGATCGCGTGCTCGCCGGCGAGGAGCAGCCGCGGCGGCAGGCTCGAGGGGACGG
>CAZDGH010000424.1:0-4773 GCA_964504805.1 uncultured Myxococcales bacterium
GCTCCGCCTCGACGGTGGCCGGCGCGCCCTCGAGCACCTCGAGGCGCGCCACGCCTCCGGTCGCGACGCTCGTCCCGCCGGCGATCACGGTGCGGACGAGCGAGCCGTCCGCCCGGCGCCGCGCGACGCCGGCGAGGCCGACGACCTCGAGGTCGCCGGCGCCGTCCGCAGAGGCGGGATCCTCGGTGAAGACCACGTCGACCACGTCGCCGCTGCCGTCCAGCCCCTCGATGCGGAGGCCGACCTCGGGCCGCGCCGGCTCGAGCGCCTCGACGGACGGCCGCGCCGCCCAGGTCGCGCCGCGGGACGGCACCAGCGCCTGCAGGAAGATCGCCTCGGCGGCGTCGGCCGAGGGCCGCACCCAGGCGCCGGTCATCGAGCCGTCGGCGTCGAACTTGCCGAGGTGCGTCGCGGTCTGCGACGCCGTGCGCAGCTCGAAGGCCGCCGGCGCGACGACCTTCACGCCGAGGAGCCGGTCGTTCTTCGCGTGCAGCTTCAGCCACGAGCCGTCGCGGACCGCGGCGTCGAGCGCGTGCCAGCCGATCTCGAAGCGGTGCGGCGAGGACGCCCGGACCACGTCGCGCACGACCGGGATCGCGCGCTCGACGAAGAGCACGCTGCGGCCGAACGCAGAGAGGCCGAGGCCGCGATCGTAGAGCCGGCTGCCGGCGGCGAGCGCGAACGAGTACCGGGCGGTGGAGCCGCGGACCGGGATCGAGGACTCGCGGTCCCAGAACCAGGCGCAGCTGCTCATCGAGCAGGTGCGGACGCCCTCGCCGAGCTGCCCGCGGCCGTCGACGAGGAGCGAGTTCGCGAACTCGGTCTTGTTGGCCATCACCGCGCCGTTGTCGCGCCCGATGAAGTAGCCGGGCACGCGCGAGGTGAGCCACTCGCCGTCGGCGAAGAGCGCGAGGCCCATGTCGTCGCAGTGGTCGTGGCCGAAGTTGAGGCTGCCGCCCGGCGCCCCGCCGGTCCGCAGCCGGTCCCAGTTCACGCGCCCTCCGAAGACGCCGGCCTTGAGCGCGAGGACCGCGCCGTCCTCGCCCCAGTCGCTGCGGGCGGTGAAGAGCGAGAGGTCGCCGGCGAAGTGGTCGAGCTCCCACGCCGCGCCGCCGGCGGGCGGCTCCTCGGCGACGACGCCCGGATCGTGGAAGAGGGTGGCGAGGATGATCCCGCGCTGGCCGGGAGGCCAGGTGGTGAGGCCGCCGCGCCCGAGGGTGCGGCCGGCGAGGAACTCGTCGAAGTACCAGGCGGCGAGGCCGTCGCGCTGCGTGGAGGCCACGTGGGGGAGGTGGGCGTGGGTGTTTTCGTTCGAGTGGCCGTTGAAGTCGCCCCACACCGGGTACTCGCGCGGGTGCGCGTCGGCGCCCGGCGCGGCGAAGGCGCGCATCCGGGCGTAGTCGCGGAGGATGGCGGTGTCGCCGTAGTCGGCGCCGCCGGGGCGCACGCGGGCGAGCGCGCGGGAGAACGGGATCACCGCCTCCATGCCGTAGTTGAAGTAGCCGATGCCCTCGTGCCACGCGCCGCCCTCGATCGGGTCGAGGACCTGCTTCATGGTGTCGAGCTGGGACGTGGCGACCGCGAGCCAGGCGTCGGTGTCGGCGTCGAGCTCGCCGCCGAACGAGAGCGCGGCGAGGCCGAGGGCGGCGTGGTTGATCCAGTGGTGGTTCTGCAGGAACTCGTCGGACCACCAGGCGCCCTCGATCGAGGCCTCGTACATCTTCTGCCCCTCGACGGCGACGCGGTCGCGGCACGTCTGGCGCTCCGCCTCCGAGAGCAGCGGGTACAGCCAGTCGTAGGCGAGCGCCGCGCCGAGGAGCAGGTGCGCGGAGTTCAGGTCCGGCGCCGGCCCGTCCTGCTGGTCGGCGAACACCCAGTCGTCCCACGAGCAGATCCCGTCGAGGTACGAGAGCGCGAGGGCGCGCGCGTGCCGCGCCTCGGAGCTCTCCGGGTCGTCCTCGAACGCGCGGGCGGCGAACGCGTAGGCGAGCGTGGTGTCGCCGATCGAGGTCGGCCGGTAGAGGTCGTAGGAGAGATCCGGGAAGCGCGGGAACGGCGGCGGGTCTTCGGAGTACGGGAACTCGACGCCGACGACGAGGGCCGCCCGGACCGGCGCCAGCGGCCCGCGGAGCTTCGCCTGGATCGCCGGCAGGTCGGCCTCCGAGAAGAGCAGCGACGGGTGCGGGATGGCGGCGGCGAACCCGGGCAGCGCGAGGACCGTGGCGAGGGCGGCGAGCGTCGGCGTGCATGGGAGCTTCATGGGAGGCGCAGCGTAGAAGCGGCGCCGGGAGCGAGAAAACCGCACCTCCGCCGACCCGGCCGGGCGAGCGAGCGCTCGCGTCGTATCCAGAGACCACGCCGCGCGAGCGCGGCGCGGTCTCCGGATCTCGCGCTTCGCGCGAAACGCGCCTCTCGTCTGCTACGCCCTTCGGGCTCCGCGGCTGCCGCGCTGCGCCTCGAGCAGTCCCCCCACCTCCGCCAGCAGCACCGCCGCGACGATGAGCGAGCCGCCGAGCCACTCGTGCGCGGCGAGCGGCTGCCCCGTCCACAGCCACGCGAAGAGCGCCGCCGCCACCGGCTCGACCGCGAACAGGATCGCCGCGCGCACCGCCGTCGTGTGCCGCTGCGCCCAGTTCTGCAGCCCGAACGCGCCGGCGGTCATGACGAGGCCGGTGAAGACCACCACGGCGGCGAGCGCCGGCGAGGGGGCGATCGCGAGCGGCGCCGCCGGCACCAGCAGCGCCGACCCGAGGGCGGTCACCGCGATCTGCACGAACGTCAGCGGCACGAGCGGGTGCCGCGCCGACCACTCGGCGGTGTAGACGACCTGCAGCGCGAAGCAGGCGGCGCAGCCCACGGTGAGCAGATCGCCGAGCCGCACCTCCTCCGGGACGTCGCCGCCGAACGGCTGGGTGAGGAGGAGGAGCCCCGCGAGGCTCACCGCCACGCCGAGCCACGCCGACACGCCGACGCGCCGGCCGAGCAGGAAGCGTTGCACCACCGGCACCAGCAGCACCGCGAGACCGGTGAGGAAGCCGCTCCGCGCCGGGGTGGTGAGCGCGAGGCCGAAGGTCTGCAGCGCGAAGCCGCCGAGCATCGCCAGGCCGAGGAGGCCGCCCTCGACGAGGAGCCGCGGCGAGCGCGCGTCGCGCCGGAGCCACCACAGGACGCCCATCGACGCGGTGGCGACCGCGAAGCGCAGGGTGAGGAAGATCGGCGGCGAGGTGCCGGCCAGCGCCTCCTTCACGAAGGTGAAGGTCGTGCCCCAGAGGATCGAGAGGAGGAGGAGCGAGAGGTCGGCCAAGGCCGCGCACTTCTAGCAGATGAGGGCACGGGGAGCGGCCCGCCGGGCGGGAACGCGCGCGCCGGTGCCACGGTTCCGGTGCACATGCGCACGATCGCACTCGCCGCCGCGGCGCTCCTGCCCGCCGTCGCCTCCGCGGCCACGCTCACCCGCGGGCCCTTCCTGCAGCAGACCTCGGAGACCTCGACGCTGCTGGTCGCGCGGACCGACGCGCCGGCGACGGTGCTCGTCGACGTGCGCGACGCCAAGGGCGAGGGCACGAGCGCGCGGAGCTCGGGGACCGAGCACGTCCTCCGCGTCGAGGGGCTCCGGCCGGCGACGACGTACGGGTACGAGCTCTCGGTGGACGGTGCGCCGGTGCACGCCGACGCCTTCCGGACGGCGCCGGCGCCGCGCACGGCGGACGGCCGCAGCGTGGTCCTCGGCGTCGTCGGCGACATGGGCACGGGCGGTCCGAACGAGCGCGCGCACGTGGATCGCCTCCTCGAGGCCGGCGTCGACGCGCTGCTCACCGTCGGCGACAACTCGTACCCGGAGGGCGCGCCCGAGGAGTGGGATCCGAAGTTCTTCGAGCCGTTCGCGCCGCTGCTCTCGTCGGTGCCGGTCTTCCCCGCGGTCGGCGACCACGAGTACCTGACGCCGTACGCGGCGGGCTACCTCGACGCCTTCGTGCTGCCGGAGGGCCCCTCGGGCGAGCGCTACCACTCGTTCGACTGGGGCGACGTCCACGTCACGGTGCTCGACTCGAACTGCCTCGACCCGATGGACGGCCCGCGCGCCGGCGGCTGCGACGAGGCCACGATGCTCGCCTGGCTCGAGGCCGACCTCGCGGCCACCGACGCCAGCTGGAAGGTCGTCACCATCCACCGCCCCGCGGTCGCCTCCGGCCGCTACGGCCCGAGCGCCCCCGTCGCCCGCGCGCTCCCGCCGCTCCTCGAGGCCCACGGCGTCGATCTGGTGCTCCAGGGCAACAACCACTTCTGGGAGCGAAGCTGGCCGCTCCGCGGCGGCGCCGTCGTCCAGCGCGGCTACGACGCCCCCGGCGCCCCGGTCTACGTCACCTCCGGCGGCGGCGGCGACTGGCTCTACGACTCCGCCGGCCCGCAGCCCCCGTGGAGCGCCTACCGCGAGACCGTCTCCCAGCACGCGCTCCTCCGCTTCGCCGGCGATCGCCTCACCGTCGAGGCGCGCGGCACCGACGGCTCGGTGCTCGACACGTTCACGATCACGAAGCCCATCGACCGCGGGCCGGTGCGGCTCGCGCCGTGCACGCCGGCGCGCGGCGTCGACGGCGGGGCGGTGCGGCCGCGGGGGACGCCGTGCTTCTCGCGGCGGGCGGGGCCGGTACTGCGCTGACGTCCTTCGCGTGCCTGGGTCCTTGGGCGAGGCGCCCGCCGGCGGGATGCAGGGGCCGGGCCTCCGTGGGTCCCTCGCTGGCGGTACCCCGTCGCGGACGCGGCCGCGACGGG
>CAZDGH010000425.1:0-4759 GCA_964504805.1 uncultured Myxococcales bacterium
GCGCGGTGCCGCAGTTCAGCGACGCGTCCTCGCACTGGAACGTCCCGTCGTCGGAGTGGAGCGCGATCTCGTCCTGGTACGCGATCACCAGCTCCCGGAACGAGCGCTCCTCCCCCTCGTGGTCGCGGTACCGCACGGTGGCCTGCGCGTGCAGGTCCGGGTCGATCTCCCAGGTCGCGCCCTTCGGCTCGATCACCAGGGTGCCGATGGCGCCGTGGGTGCCGTGGTTCACCACGTCGGCCATGCTGCGGAGGTTCACCGCGCCGAGCTCGATCGGCGTGGCCTTGAACCGCCGCATGGTGCGCCGGCCGTCGTCGGCGATCACGTCCTCGTCGTCGGAGCCGTCGAGGTCGAACGGCACCCGGTCGGCGGTGAACGAGCCGGCGTACCACTCGTAGGTGCGGCGCTGCCCCGGCGGGACCGTCTGCAGCGGGTTCCTGCCGACGTTGACGCCGTCGTCCGTGGTGACGTCGAAGTGCACCAGGTGCGGGTGCAGGCCGACGTGGTTCGAGATCGCCACCTGGTTCACGTTGAAGCCGTCGATGATGGGCGGGACGATGTTCCAGTGCGGCGTCTTCTGCAGCACCTCGGGCAGCTCGTTGACGAGCGTGACCCGCACGCACTCGCCGGCCGCCGCGCGGAGCACCAGCGTCTCGGGACGCCGCGTCCCCGCCCGCACCTGCTCGAGGTGCTCGTCGAGGACGTAGAGGATCCCGTCCGGGTCGTAGAGGTCGAACTTCTCGTTGTAGACGAGCCGGTCGCCGGGCACGTTGCCGCGGGCGGTGACGGCGTGGACGGTGTAGTCGCGCTTCTTCGCCTGCGGCGGGCACGAGGGCAGGTCCTCGAGCTCGGCGAACCTCCGGTTGTTGGGGAGCGGCTTCAGGTCGCGCTGCTGTTCGCGGAACGAGCGGAGCAGGCCCCAGGTGCCGTTCCACAGGTCGTCGACCGGCGTGCTCTTGTACATGTAGTCGGCGACGTCGCGGTCCATCGCCACCGGCGGGAGCACGAACTCGAACTCGAAGTGCTCGGAGATGCCGATCGACTGGTTGTTGGTGTAGCCGCTGTCGGCGTCGGCGCGCTCCTTGAGCCACTTCACCCCGTGGACGCTGAAGGCGTGCATCTCCTCCTGGGCGCCCTCCATCATCCGGATCTGGACGCGGTCGCCCGCGTAGGCGCGGAAGATGTCCGTGAACGGATCGCCGTGGAGGTCGGTCCGGAAGACGTTCTCCATGGCGCCGGCGTCGCCGGGCTTCTGCACGAAGCTCCCCGGGCCGGTGCCCGACGTCGACGTCGGCATGCCGATGCGGAGGGGGATCGGCTCGTTGCGGTAGTTCACCACCATGCCGCCGGGATCCCGGGCGGAGATCGCCTCGGGGAGCCGCACGCCGTCCGGGTGGTCGATGGCGATCGGGAGCGGCGCCTCCTGCGCGGTCGGCGGGTTCACCGGGTTGCCCGCGGCGTCGTAGAGCAGCGCGAAGTCCGCGAGCGCCACCTGGAACTCGCGGTAGCTGTCCTTCCCGTTCGGGCCGGTGATGATGTCGGCGACGGTGCTCGTCGGGCCGCCGTCGTCGCGGGTGCCGAGCTGCGCGCCCGTCTTCGGATCCCGCCAGATCGAGTCCGACGGCTCGACGCTGAGCGCCGCGTAGAAGCCGTGCTGCTGCTGCGACGACGGGGCGAAGTGGTCGTGGGTGAAGACGTTGGTCATCGTCCGGTCCTCGCCCCGCTCGTTGACGATCGGGTCCGCCCACCATCGCTGCACGGTGGTCTGGGCGCCGAGCGGCGCCGAGGGGATCCGCGGGTGCGCCTCCGGCGCGAGGAGCTTCCGCCGGCCGGCCTCCTCCAGCGTGCCGTCGGCGGCGAAGGCGCCACCGAGGGCGTTGGCGGCGGCGATGCGCTCGCGGACGGTGTCGGCCGAGAAGGTGCCGTCCTCGTAGTTGAAGCCGTTCGCCGAGCCGTCCGACGAGGTGACGTCGAACTTCACCAGGTGGATGTGCTGGCCGAGGGTGTCGGTGGGCGTGAAGATCTGGAAGTCGTCCTCGGCGAGGAAGTTCCGGATGAGGTTGGTGGCGTGCAGCACCACGCACTCGCCGGAGCGGGCGCGCATCACCAGCGGCTCGGGCCTCCGCGTGCCGCAGAGGGTCTCCTCGACGTCCTCCTCGAGCACGATGATGCGGCCCTGCGGGTCGTGCCAGCCGGCGCGGTTGGCGACGAGGTCGGTCTCGACGTAGGCGACGCGGTAGTGCCGCTCCGGCGCGTCGGGCGGGCACGGATCGGCGTACGGCGCGCCGGGCGCCGCGTCCTGGCCGTTGACCACGAACTTCGCCCGCCGGCCCTCGGGCGTGAACGCGTCGTAGGCGGCGGCGGGGAAGCCGTAGACGGTCTCGATCGGCTCGCCGCCCGGGAACCGGCCGGCGTGGAACGCGATCGCGTCCTTCTCGGCGGGCGTGCCGTCGTTCGGGAGCAGCTTCAGGTTCGCCTCCTCGAGCTCGACGTCGAACTCGCCGCGGCGCCCGAGCGTCGCGTCCTCAACGCTGGTGACGAGGTGCCGCGGCAGGCCGCCGTCGTGCTCGAGGTCGAGCGGGGGCTGCGGCGGCCGGTGGCCGGCGAGCGCCGCCAGGTAGAACGGGTAGCCCGGCATCGCCTCGCGCTCCACCATCCGGCCGTGCTCGTCCTCGACCTCGGTGTCGGACCAGGTCGGCACCGGCGGCATCGCGAAGCCGGGGAGCGGGACGATCGCCGGCGTCGGCGTGCCGTCGGCGATCTCGCCGTCGGGGAGGTTGCGGTCGGGCTTGCCGTTCTCGAAGACGTCGTGCAGGCGCCACAGGCCCCACATGCCCGCGGCGAAGTGCGGGTAGAGGTGGCAGTGGAAGATGGCGTCGCCGGGCGTGAGGTTGCGGTTGCCGGAGCCGCCGAAGTTGATGTCGTAGGTGTACGCGGAGCCCGGGCCGATCGACTGCGAGTCGAGGTACGACGACTCGTCGTTGCCGGGCGAGAACAGCCACTGGTGCGAGTGCAGGTGGAAGATGTGCGTCTCGGCGGGGCCGGCGTGGATGTTCCGGATCCGCATCGGGTCGCCGACGTACGAGTGGTAGACGTTCGACGGGTCGTCGGGCCAGAGCGCCTCTTGCGCCACGCCCGCCGCGTCGACCTCGACGTTGAGCGCGGGATCGCCGTTCGCCCACGAGGTGAGGAAGAACTCCTCGAAGAGGCACTCCACGCAGTCGGCCGCCGGGCCGAGGCGCTTGCGGTTCGCGAGCAGGATCGGCCCGAGCGCGCCGGAGCCGTAGTTGATCCCGTGGATGTCCCCGATCACCGCGAGGTCGCGCCTCGCGGTGAGCTCCGGGAACGCCTGCACCGCCTGCAGCTCGTCGTGGAAGAGGATCGTCGTCTCCCGGAACGCGCCCTGGTCCTCGGAGGTCGGCGTGCCGACCTCCGTCTTCCGGTACCCGGCGACGATCGCGGTCAGGTCGGAGTGCACCAGCTCGAGGTCGTCGTCGAGCATCCGGAGGATCGGCGTGCCGCCGTCGTCCTCGGCGTCGAAGTCGATCCGCGGCGTGCCGTCGGGGTTCTTCCCCTTGGTGGCGGCCTCGAGCTGCGCGGCGGTGACCTGCGAGCGGTACCAGACCGAGCCCTCCGGCTCGACGTTGACGGCCCCGAACAGGCCCTGGACGAGCTGACCGCCGTCGCCCTCGCCGCCGGAAATCGCGCCCATGCTGTGGACGAAGAAGGTGCCCTCGCGATCGGCGAAGAACCGGTACTTCCGCGACGCCCCTGGCGCCACCAGCGAGGAGTCGTTGCGGCCGACGTTCGAGCCGTCGTCGTCGACGTCGAGCGGGTGCAGGCCGTTGACGTGGAAGGACGCCTTCCGCGTGAACGGGGAGTCGTCGCGCCCGTCCGCCGGATCCTCGGCGTGGAACGGCACGTCGGGCGCCCGCGGGATTCCGTCGCGGTCGCGGGCGAGCCAGTTGGTGAAGTCGACCTCGAGGCAGTCGCCGACGTTCATCCGGAGCACGATCGGCCGCGGGCGCTTGTCCTCGCGGAGGGTGGCGTTGCCGGGGCCGGGCGTCTCGCCGTCGATCGCGACCACGTCGCGCTCGAGCGCGTACAGCATCCCCGCGGGGTTGAACGCGCCGAACCGGTTGTACGTGTACGACTGGTCGAGCGCGACCACGTCCGCCTTGATCGTCCGCTCGCAGCGGGCGCGTCGCTCGTCGCCCTCCCTCTCCCGGTCCGGCTCGCCGCCGTGCGCCTTCGTCGTCTCGGTGGCGCCGGCCGGCGCTCCGCCGCCTCCGTCCTCGGCGCCGCACGCCGAAAGCGCGCACGCCAGGAGCGCCGCCGCTCCCCTCGCCCATCCCGTCGTCATGTGACTCTTCCCCCCGGAAGCTCGAGGACCGCGATCCCGTCCGCGCGCCGACCGCGCGCGCCCGTCCGCGGCGGCAGGGCGCCTTCGCAACGATCGCGCCAGGCGCACGCTCGGCCGGCAGGCGCCCGGGCGCGCGGCCGGGAGGAAGCGCGGCTCCCACCCGTGCCGCCGCCGGTGCGAGCGGTGGGCAGGAACGACGCACGCGACGCCGGTACGAGGGACGGTGGGCCGATGCCGCACGGCCGCCCCCGTACCCACCTCGGGACCCGGCGGCCGGCGCCCGGCCGGTCGCCGGGAGGTCGGCATGGGAGGCGGAACCGCAGGACGGCCGCGGCGCGTGGCCCTCGCCCTGGGCGCGGCGGCGGTCGCGCTCGGCGCGGCGGCGATCGGCCTCGG
>CAZDGH010000426.1:0-4725 GCA_964504805.1 uncultured Myxococcales bacterium
TGGTGGCTGGAGCCTGGAGCCTGGAGCCTGGAGCCCGAGGCGCGCAGCGCCGAGCCGCGGCCCGGCGCCGCGCCCGCGGCGGAGCCGGTGGTGGCTGGAGCCTGGAGCCTCATGATCGGTCACTTCTCACGGCCCGAAGTCCGTGATCTCTTGCGGCGATGCCTGCAAAGCGCGCCGCCACGGCGTCACTGAAGAACGAGTACGCCACCCTGGATCTCGACGACCCGCGCCGCAACGCCCGGGCACAGTCGCTCATTGTCGCGCTTGCCGCGAATCCGTCGGTGGGGTTCCCGAAGGCGCTCAACCCCGCAGAACTCGAAGGTTTGTACCGGTTCATCCGCAACCAGCGTGTCAGCTTCGCCGAGCTGCTCGCGGCGCATCGCGACGCGACACTGGGTCGAGCCGAGGCGCTGTCCCGGTACTTCGTCGCCCACGACACGACGACGCTCAGGTTTTCGGACGAGCATCCCCGCGAGGGGCTTGGGCGAATCGACAAGGGCGGGCAGGGATTCTTCGCGCACTTCTCGCTCGCGATCGCGCCGAACTCTCAGGCGCTCGGCGTCGTCGCGTGCGAGCCGTGGGCTCGAGAGCGGCAGAAGCCGAAGAAGAAGGCGTCGCAGCGCGAGCGCTACGCTTCGGCCGACAAGGAGTCGCTGCGATGGCTTCGAGGTGTCGACGCGGCCGGTCACGGCCGAGCGGATCAGCAGGTCATCCACCTCATGGACCGCGAGGCGGACGACTACGACATCCTCGCCGGGCTCGTCGCGCGTCGCTGCTCGTTCGTCGTACGCTCCGCAACCGATCGGTGCCTCAGCGACGAGCCCGCGAAGCTCGCGGACGTGCTGGCGAGACTCGACGTCGCGTGCGTGCGCGACGCGACGCTCGGCAGCCGAACGAAGAACCGTCCGGCGAAAGACCGAAAGAAGTTCCCGCCGCGCCCGACTCGAACGGCGACGCTCTCGTTCGCCAGCGCGGTCGTACGAATTCGCCGCCCCGACAGGGCCAGCCGAGATCTGCCCGCCGAGCTCGAGATCAACGTCGTCCACGTTCGCGAGATCGACCCGCCGGCGGGTGAAGCGCCGGTCATGTGGACCCTCTACACGAGCCTCCCGGTGGCGACCCCAACCGAGATGGTCGAGGTCGCGGACGCGTACCGCCATCGCTGGGTAGTCGAAGAGTTCTTCAAGGCGCTCAAGACCGGCTGCGCGTTCGAGAAGCGGCAGCAGGAATCACTGGAAACGCTCCTGAATGTGCTCGCGCTCCTCGTTCCCGTGGCGTGGTCACTGCTCAACCTAAGAACGCTCTCCAGGGACCCCGAGTGGTCGAGTCGCCCGGCGGAGCAGGTGCTGACCGATACCCAGCTGAAGGTCCTGCGCGCCAAGTCAGGCGGAAGGCTGAAGGCCAGGCCGACCATCCGTGAAGCGCTGCTGCTGATGGCAGTGTTCTTCGGCGGCCACATTAGGAACAACGGCGAACCCGGCTGGCAGGTCCTCGGCCGGGCCTACGAAGACCTACTCATCGCGGAAGTCGGCTGGAGGCTCGCGATGGCGAGCCTCGAGAAGTGATCAATCCTGAGCCTGGAGCCTGGAGCCCGAGGCGCGCAGCGCCGAGCTCCGGTCGCGTCACGCGGCGACCGGCGTCGCGATCGGGACCGGCTCGGCCTTGCCGCGCACGGAGACCACGCCGACCGGCTCGAAGCGGAAGGCGGCGCCGGCGCGGCGGGCGGTCTCGGCGGAGCAGAGCACCGGGACGCCGTGCTCCTTGGTGAGCCCCTCGATGCGCGAGGCGAGGTTCACGGTGTCGCCGATGGCGGTGTACTCGGGGCGCTCCTCGGGGCCGACGTCGCCGACGATGACGGGACCGGAGTGGATGCCGACGCCGATGCGGAGCTCGGCCTCGCCGCGGGCGGCGCGCCGCTCGTTGAGCCGCGCGAGGGCGTCGAGCATGTCGACCGCGCAGCGCACCGCCCGCGCCGCGTGGTCGTCCTGCGGGAGCGGGGCGCCGAAGTAGACGAAGAGGCCGTCGCCGATGAACTTGTCGAGGGTGCCGCCGTGGCGGAAGACCACCCGCACCATCTCGGTGAAGTACTCGTTCAGGAGCGCCACCACCTGCGCGCCCGAGAGCCGCTCCGAGAGCGCGGTGAAGCCGCGGATGTCGGAGAAGAGCACGGTGACCTCGCGCACCTCGCTGCGGGCGCCGCCGGCGGAGGCGATCTGCGCGGCGACGCCCGGCGAGAAGTGCCGGCCGAGGCGATCGCGGGCGAGCTCCGCCTCGGCGTAGGCCGCCGCGACGCGGTGCACGCGCCGGGAGATCTGCAGCGACATCATCGCCGTGACGCCGAAGACGAGCGGCACGGTCGCGAGCCAGCCGGCGTGGTCGAGGCCGGCGCGGACCAGGAGCGCCCAGCCGAGGATCGTGGCGAGCGCGGCGGAGGCGGCGACGCGGCGCTTCTGCATGCCCGAGGGCGCGGGCAGCACCAGGGTCACGAAGATGCCGAGCCCCATCACCGCCGCCGCCTCGGGGGACGGCCCCGCCGCCGCCGAGGCCGCCTGCGCCAGGAAGATCAGCGGCAGGTCCACGAGCAGCGCCGCCCACGAGAGCAGCCCGTTCGGCGACCGGCCGGTGGCACCGGAGACGGCGATGAGCACCGCCAGCACCGCGTAGGCGCCGACCCACGGCAGCTGCACCGCGAGCTCCTCGATGCCCGCCGCCGCGCCGTACGACGACAGCGCGAGCCACGCCACCGTGCCGGCGACGCGCACCTTCGAGAGCTGCCGCGCGTCGCGGGCGCTCTCCTCCGCGATCACCCGCTCCATGGTGGTGGGCCCGGCCATGGCTTCCATGCTAGCCCGTGCCCCGCACCGAGCCCGAGGAACGACCGATCGGCACCGAGAAGGACAGCACGCAGCGGCACGGCCTCGCCGCCGCGCTCTCCGCCTACCTGCTCTGGGGCTTCATGCCCCTCTACTGGAAGCAGCTCGTCCACGTCCCGCCGGACGAGCTGATCGCCCACCGGGTGCTCGGCTCGCTCGGGTTCGCGGCGGCGCTGCTCACGGCCGTCGGCCGCTGGGGCGAGCTGCGCGCGGCCCTCGCAGGACCGGCGCGGCGGGCGATGCTGCTGGCGACGCTGCTCATCGGCACCAACTGGTGGCTCTTCATCGTCACCGTGAACGCGGGCCACGTCACCCAGGCGAGCCTCGGCTACTACGTGAACCCGCTCGTCTCGGTGCTGCTCGGCCGCGTGGTCCTCGGCGAGCGCCTCAGCCGGGTGCAGGCCGCCGCGGTGGCCCTCGCGGCGGCCGGCGTGCTGAACCTCGCGATCGGCCTCGGGCAGGTGCCGTGGGCGTCGCTGGCGCTCGCCGGCTCCTTCGGCCTCTACGGCCTCGTCCGCAAGCGCGCGCCGGTGGCGCCGCTGCCGGGGCTCGGCGTCGAGTCGCTGCTGCTCGCGCCGGTCGCGCTCGCCTGGCTCGCGTGGCTCCTCGCCACCGGGGAGAGCGTCGTCCCCCACGCCTCCCCGAAGGACCTCGTCCTGATGCTCGGGAGCGGCGCGGCCACCGGCGTGCCGATGCTCTTCTTCACCGCCGCGGCGCGGCGGCTGCGGCTCTCGACCCTCGGGATCGTCCAGTTCGTCTCGCCGACCTGCCAGCTCGGCCTCGCGGTGCTCCTCTACGGCGAGCCGTTCACCCGGACCCACGCGGTGACCTTCGCCTGCATCTGGGCGGCGGTGGCGCTCTACGCGGCCGAGGGGCTCGTCCGCGCCCGCCGCGCCGTCGCCGGTTGACAACGGCCCGCGGGGTTCCTTACGGTTCCGGTCGGACGCGCGGCTGTCCCGGGCACCCCCGGGACGGCCGCTTCGCTTTTCACGGGCCCCGGAAGGACGCATGAGCGACAAGATCCCGATGACCCGCGCCGGCAAGGCGAAGCTGCTCGCCGAGCTGAAGCACCTCAAGACGGTCGAGCGCCCGAAGAACGTCCGGGACATCGAGGAGGCGCGGGCCCACGGCGATCTCTCGGAGAACGCCGAGTACGCCGCCGCCAAGGACCGGCAGGGCCACATCGAGGGCCGCCTGATGACCCTCGAGGACTGGCTGGCGCGCGCCGAGGTGATCGACGTCTCGAAGCTCTCCGGCGAGAAGGTCGTCTTCGGCGCGACCGTGCACCTCGAGGACGCCGACAGCGGCAAGAAGATGAAGTACCGGATCGTGGGCGAGATCGAGGCCGACCTGAAGAAGGGCGCGATCTCGATCACCAGCCCGATCGCCCGCGGCCTCATCGGCAAGGAGGTCGGCGACTCGGTGACGATCCAGGCGCCCGGCGGCGCCCGCGAGTACGAGATCCTCGAGGTGGAGTTCGTCGAGGAGGACGTCGCCGAGGGCTGACCCGCCCCGTTCCGGGGTCGCGTCGAGGAACGCCGTCAGCCTCGCGCGGTACAACGCGGGGTGTGGAAGTGTCCGGCGTCTACGACAAGCTCTTCCCCCCGCTGCGGTTCGCGACCCGCGACCGCCTCGGCGTGCTGCGCGACCTCGACCGGCTCGTGCGCGACGTCGCCCGGACGGCGCGGGCGGAGGGCGCCGACGAGGCGCCGCTCGGCCGGCTCCAGGAGGCCGCCGCGGCGTTCGACGCGGCACGCGCCGGCGAGCGCGAGCAGGCGGCGCGGGCGGTGGTCGGCGCCCTCGCGGCGCTGACCGAGCTGCCGCCGGACCTCGCCGCGCTGGTCGGGCCCGC
>CAZDGH010000427.1:0-4709 GCA_964504805.1 uncultured Myxococcales bacterium
TGGCTCGGTGGCAAGGCCGGCGCGATCGCGCGGCCGGCGCTGCAGCAGTTCGGGGCGGGGCGAGCGGCGCTCGCCGGCATCGACGGGGCGGTCGCGATGGCCAGCCAGGCCATGGCGAAGCTGGCTTCGAGATACCAGCCGACGGCAATCGACGCGGCGATCGGCGCGACCGATCGGGCGGCCGCCCGATATCTCAACGACACGTGGAATGGGTCCCCGTTCGTCCGCAGTGTCTTCGTGGGCCGCCCGACGGGCATGATTAGGCTGCCGTTTGGGCGAGGTGGCCCGAGCGCTGCAGAGCGGGGCGTGGTTGAAGCATCCGGATCGGCGCGAGCCGCCGAGTTTGTACCGGACTTGAGTCATGTAACCGGCAGGACGGCTGCCGTGCGCAACGCGTGGATACGAGAGACGATCGGCCGGGACCTTCCGCACCTAAGGATGACGTTTACGCCGGAGTACAACCCGTTCTTGAAGGGATTCGGTATTGCGAAGGAAGGTGCGGGCACGCAGATAGGCCGCGGGGCTTTCAGATCTCAGCGAGAGCTGATTGATACGATTGTCCATGAGGAGCTTCACCATAGATGGTGGTCCCGCGGCATCTACGGTCATCACGGTCCGGAACTTGAATCCCGATTCGGAAGCGTTGTGGAGCGCTACGTGCGTATGCGGGGGTTTTGAAATGGCGTATGAGTCGGTGAAAGTGCCCTACGCGTGTGCCCGTTGTGGGTCCTCTCAGGTCATTCTTCATGCGGTTGCGGATACACCGAGAGGAGTCCGGTTCTCGTCCTCCTTCAGATGCACGACTTGCGGAGAGGCGTTTGAGTCCGACGGACCAAGCATTCCTGATGAACTCAGACCGGTGTTCTACCAGGAGCACGGTAGATGGATTCTTCGGGTCCTTGGTCTTGGCTCCGACAAAATGCCAGCGTTACGCGCGTTGCGAGAAGCGTTGGGCCTTAGCGTATCGGCAACTGGCGACCTGGCGCGGAGGATTCCAGCCACAGTCGCCGAGGGCACCAGGGCGGAAATGGAGTCCCTAAGGCGAGGCCTTAACTCAGTCGCCGAGACTGAGATCGTTCAAGCTTCGAGCCCCCGGTGATGCGGCAGCCGGCTTGATGGATCTGGTTGCCGACCCCGATCCGCGCGTTCCGAGCGCAGTGACCGGGAGCGAGATGGCGTTGTGGTTCCCGAGAATTGCGATCCGGGCAGTCCAACCGCTGTGCCGCTCGCCAGCACAAGGGACGCCCCACGAGCCAGCAGGTCGCCGTGTCGACCGCGTTCATCGAGGGGCCGCGGCGCGCCGCGCGTCTACGAACGAGCCCAAGCCAGTCCGGCCGCCCTGCCGAGAAGGGAAGGGGGTACGGGATCGACCGCGGTGGCGAGCTACGCCTGCGAGAGGCGAATCCGCTTCCCCCCCACGGTGATCACGATCTCCAACTCGCCCCCGAGCGCCCGGGCGATCCGGCGCAGGGTCGAGACCCTGTGGTCCTCCCGGCGCTCGACCTTGGAGAGCTCGGACTGGCTCATCTCCGCCAGCGTCGCGACCTCCTCCTGGGTCTTCCCCAGGGCTTCACGAAGCTGCCGGAGGTCCAGCTCGAGCAGCTCCCTCGCGACCCAGCGATCGTTCTCCTCGAGCTGCTTGGGCGACAGCTTGCGGCGGCGGAGGCTCTCGTAGCGGTGCGTCTTCATCCTTGGCTCCTTCGTCTTCGCGACATCATTCGTCCTCGTGCTCCCCAGCCGCCTGCTCGGCGAGGTACTGCTCGAACAACCGATCCGCGCGCGGTACCGCCACGTCGTACCAGCGAGGGTCGCCGGTCTTGTCGCCGCCCAGGATGAGGACCGCCTGGCGGAGCGGATCGAACGCGTAGAGGACGCGCAGGGGCCTGCCTGCCGATTGCACGCGTAGCTCCCGCAGCGCAAACCGAGAGCCCTTGATCTCGCTGCAATACGGGAAGGGCAGGGCGACGCCTTTGTCCTCGAGCAGGCTGACGTAGCGGTCGACCGCAGCGGCGTCGCCGTCGTCGAGCGTCAGGAACCAGTCGCGGAACTCGTCCGTCGTGACGACTTCGCTCATCTGGGACGAATATATGGGCAAGGGAATATGGGTTCAAGCGCCTACCCGCCTCGGCCCGCCGGACTCGCGCTCTCTCGCCTCCTTGTGAGCGCCCGCGCGATCCGCGGAAAGTGAGCGTCTCGTCGACGCACCACCGCCTCCTTGTTCCCGGCACCGGAACCCTCGATCATCGCCCCGAAGATCGAAGCCGCCTCTCGGCCGACGCATGAAACCTCGTCACCCAGGACGCCACCTCGCCGTGGCGGTGCTCGCCACCGCCACCGCCTGGGCCTGCGGGCCTCCGCCCGACGCTCCGCCGGCCGGCGCGGGCGGCGGGAGCGGCGGCGAGGTCATCTCCCTGCCGCCGGAGCGACCGCTGTCGGTCTGGCTCGAGCCCGAGGACGGGCGCACGGCGACGGGCGACGCGCGCGTCGCGGTCGGCGTGGCGGGCGCACCGGACCCGTCGCTGCTCGAGGACCTCGCCGCTCGCGTCACGCTCGTGACGTGGCCGGAGCTCGCGGAGGTCGCCGCGTCGGTGGAGCCCCGGATCGGCCAGAGCACCGGGGTTCGGGTGGAGCCATCGGCGCCGCTCGCCGCGCGGTGGTACGCGCTCCGCGTCTCGAGCCTGCCTCCCGCGCTCCGGTTCTCGTCGCTCGACGGGACGCTCACGCTCGCGGACGGCTCGGTCGTGAGCCGGTTCCACCCGGCGCCCTTGCCGCGCCTGTGGCGCGTGGACTTCTGCTCGATCCCGGGCGGGACCAAGGCCCGTGTCGAGGCGACCGAGGTGGTGCACGCCGAGGCGCCCGCCGGGTCGCTGGTGCAGCTCCTCGACGCGACCTTTTCCGCGATCGCGTGCGAAGCGACGCAGCAGCCGACGGAGGCCGCGCCGCTCGCCAGCTTCACGCTCGCGTGCGAGCCCGTGCCCGAGTCGGCCTCGCTCACCCTGCGTGTGCGCCCCGGTTTCGTGGCCTCGACCGGCGAGCCCATGGGCGGCGTCGGCGACCACCCGCTGACGCTCGCCTCGCTCCCGGAGACCGCGGAAGGCTGCCGCCGCTTCACGGCGCCCGTGCCGTAGGCGCCCGGCCCGCGACGGTCGCCGCCCGCGCCCCGTCAGCTCGGATCCGGCCGCGGCGTCCCCGGCCCCGACGGCGGCAGCGCCGGCTCCGCCACGTACGCCGTCGGGATCGCACCCGTCAGCGTCTTCAGGAACGCGACGATCGACCGCACCTGCCCGTCGTCGAGCTCCTTGCCGAGCTGGTGGCGGCCCATCCGCTTCACCGCGTCCTCGAGCGTCGCCGCGGAGGCGTCGTGGAAGTACGGGGCCGTCTTCTCGACGTTCCGGAGCGAGGGGACCTTGAACATCATCCGGTCCGGCTCCTGCTTGGTCAGGTCGAAGCGGCCGGCGTCCTTCTGGTTCGGCCAGGCGACCACGGCGCCGGCCTTCTGGTACTGGTTGCCGCCGAGGTAGGCGCCGGCGTGGCAGGCGACGCAGCCGGCGTCGACGAAGGCCTCGGCGCCGGCGAGCTCCTCGGCGGTGAGCGCCTGCTCGTCGCCGGCGAGGTAGGCGTCCCAGCGGGCGGGGGTGAGCAGCTTCCGCTCGAAGGCGCCGACGGCCCGGGCGAAGTTGTCGAAGGTGACGGGGTCGGCGTCGCCGGGGAAGGCCTTGCGGAAGGCGTCGGCGTAGCCGGGGATCGAGCGGAGGGTCGCCACCACCCGCGCCTCGTCCGGCATCGCCATCTCCACCGGGTTCGTCACCGGGCCCTTCGCCTGCGCCTCGACGTCGGCGGCGCGGCCGTCCCAGAACTGCACGAAGTGGGCGGCGGCGTTGTAGGTCGTCGGCGAGTTGCGGCCGCCGAGCTGCCCCTTGTGGCCGACGGAGAACGGCTTGCCGTCGACGCCGTAGGCGGCGAGGTCGTGGCAGCTGTTGCAGGAGACGTCGTGATTCTTCGAGAGCCGGGCGTCGAAGTAGAGCATCCGGCCGAGGGCGACGGCCGCCTCGGCGGGCGGGCTGCCCGGCGCCTCCATCGACGCGGGCAGCGGGGCGAACATCGCGAGCTTCGCCCGGGCCGGCGGCTTCGGCGCGGCGGCGACGTGCGCGGCGGCGGGCGCGGCCGCGGGGGCCGAGGCCGCAGCGTCGGGCGCCGCCTTGCACGCGGCGAGAGAGGCGAGAGAGGAGAGGAGGGCGGCGCCGGCGAGGCCGGCCGTCCAGCGGGTGCGGGTCATGGTGTGCTCGCTCGTGTCACGGACGGTGGAGTCGCCGTGGTAGGCCCGCCCGCGCCCGGGCGCAAGCGGCAGCCGGACGGGCGAGCGCGGCCCGCTACAGCACCGACCGCAGCAGCGCCACCGCCTCCTCGCGCTCGAGCGCCTCGGCGCCCTCCTTCAGCGCGAGGAGCTCGTCGATGATCGCGTAGCGGTTGTTGCCGGCGTCGAGGATCGGCTGGATGACCAGCTTCGCGAGCATCGCCGTCGAGGCGCCCTTCGCCGCGCCCGACTCGAGGGCGCGCTTCAGCTCCTCGCGCGCCGACGCCGGGAACTGCGCCCGGTAGATGTCCCGGATCGCCACCCCCGCCCGCTCGACCGCGGGCGACACCCGCGGCCCCGGCGCCTTCCGCACCCGCGCCTCGACGTCGCGGCGGCGCGCGGGCGTCGGCCGCTC
>CAZDGH010000428.1:0-4680 GCA_964504805.1 uncultured Myxococcales bacterium
CGCCGCCGCCGCGAAGGCGTCCTTCGCGGCCGCCGCCTGCGCCGCGGCCTTCGCCCGCTCGGCCTCGAGCTGCGCGAGGTCGTCGTGGCGGCGGACCTCGGCCTCGGTCGCCGCGAGCGCCGCCGTCGCGGCCTCGTGGGCCGCCCGCGCCAGGTCCCGCTCCGCCTCCCGGTGGGCGCGCTCCGCCGGCGGGAGCGGCACGTGCGCCGCGAACGCCGTGTCGAGCTCCGCGAGCGCCGCCTTCTCCCGAGAGGCCCTCTCGTGGGCGGCGATCGACACCTCGCGGAACCGCTCGGTGCCGGTGACGCGCTCGAGCAGCGCGGCGCGCTCCTCGGCCTTCGCCCGGAGGAACGCCGCGAACTCGCCCTGGGCGAGGAGCGCCGAGCGGCAGAACTGCTCGAACGAGAGCCCGAGGCGCACCTCGATCGCCTCGAGCGTTTCCGTGCGCTTGCCGCCGAGCGGCGCTCGCGTCTCGAGGTCGACGAGGGCGAGCTCCTGCTCCTGCAGCTTCCCGTCCGGCTTGTTGCGGGCGCGTCGCACCGACCAGGTGGCGCGGTAGCGGCGGCCGTCGGTGCCGAGGAAGTCGACCTCGGCGCGGCCCGACGCCGCGCCCTTCCGCAGCACGGCCCGGCGGTCGTCGGCCTTGAGCCGCGCCTTCTCCTCGTCGGCGGCGCGTCCCACCGCCGCCTTGCCGGCGACCGCGGTGCGCGGCGTGCGGTCGTAGAGCGCGAGGCAGACGGCGTCGAGGAGCGTGCTCTTGCCTGCGCCGGTCGGGCCGGTGATGGCGAAGAGCCCCGCGGCGCCGAGCGGGCCCGTGCCGAGCTCGATCGCGAAGCTGCCCTCGAGCGAGGCGAGGTCGGCGCCCCGGATCGCGAGGATCCTCACGCCACCGCCTCGCGCCGCGGCGCCGGCGCCTCTTCGCCCTGCTCCACCGCGACGACCAGCTCGTCGAGGGCGCGGAGCAGCTCGGCCGGCGGGTCGCTCTCGTGGTCGCGCCTCCAGAGGCGGGTCACGACCTCCTCCACCGACAGCTCGTCGAGGGCCCGCTCCGGGAGCGCGTCGGCGAGCGCCTCGCCCGAGCCGGTCAGCGCGGTGGTGATCTTCACCAGGCGCGCGTGGCGGCCGGCGACCGCCGTCTCGACCTTCGCCCGCAGCTCGGGGACGAAGCGGTCGAGGGCGACCCGCACCTCGAGGTACGGCGGCTCGTCGTCGCCGGGCGTCCGCGCCGGCAGCGCCTCGAGGAGCGGCAGCACCTCCTCGAGCGGCCGCGGGCCGTCGGCCGGCACCCGGAGGACGTCGACCGTGCGCGGCACCCGGAGCGAGCGGATCGCCGCCGCCCGCTCGCCGTCGAGCTCGACCACGACGACCTGGTGCGGGTACGCGTCCTCGGACAGCGAGAGCGGGATCGGCGACCCCGCGTACCGGATGGTCTCGCGCCCGACGGCTTGCGGCCGGTGCAGGTGGCCGAGGGCGACGTAGGCGAGGTCCTCGGCGAACAGGTCCACCGGCAGCGCGTGCTGGTTGCCGCCGAGGATGCGGCGCTCGGAGAGCTCGGAGAGCGCGCCGCCGGCGACGTAGCAGTGGCCGGTGGCGAGGAGGGCCTGGCCGGGCCGCCGCCGCGCCCGCGCCGCGCCCACCGCCGCGTCGTAGACGGCGCGCACCCCGGCGACGAGCGGATCGTCGCCGGCGGCGGCGGGGAGGTCGGCGGTCCGCAGGAACGGCACCGCCGCGAGCTGCGCCGCCACGTTCCCCGCGGCGTCGCGGAGCGGGATCGCCACCGCCGCGGGATCGGGCGCGCCCGCTCCGTCGCGCGGCAGCCCGCCGAAGACGGTGACGCCGAGCGCCGCGAGCGCCGGCGCCGGGGCGTCGAGGCGCGCCGCCGAGTCGTGGTTGCCGCCGACGACCACCGTTTCGAGCGAGGGCCGCCGCCGGCGCGCCTCGGCGAGGAAGCCGAACAGCCGCGCCTCCGCCGAGGCGGGCGGCGTCGCCACGTCGAAGACGTCGCCGGTGAGGAGCAGCACGTCGACGCGCTCGCCTTCGAGCACGTCGAGCAGCCAGGCGAGGAAGCGCTCGTGCTCGCGCTCGCGCGGGACGTCGTGCAGCGAGTGGCCGAGGTGCCAGTCGGAGGTGTGGAGCAGCCGCAGCATCGGAGCGGCGGACCGTACCACGGGCCTCCGACGGCTCTAGCGCTCCCGCTCGAAGTGGATCGGGATCGTCGCCAGCGACGGTCCGCCCTTGCCCCAGGCGACGTCGCGGAGCGCCGCCCGCGCGCAGTCGACGAGCTTCGGATCGTTGACGCTGTCGGCGGTGACGAGCAGGTCGTGGCCGACGCCGTCCGAGTCGATGTCGACCTGGAGGACGAGGCTCCCGTCGAGGCGCGGGTCGCGGCCGAGGGCGTCGTCGAAGCAGGCGTGCAGCCGGTGGCCCTGCAGCCGCGCGCTCCTCGTCACCACGCTCGCGAGCGGGCCCTCGCCCTCGACCGTCGCCGGCGAGACGGCGACGAGCGGGACGCCGCCGGGCGGCGGCCGCGGGTCCTTCGGCACCCGGCCCGAGCCGCGGGCGAGCAGCGCGCCGTCGGGACCGCGGAGCTCCCAGTGCTTCGGCTCGATCCGCACCACCGGGATCGAGCCCAGGAACGTCGGCGAGAGGCACGGGCCGGCGCCGTCGTCGTCCACGAGCTCGTACCGGAGCCGCACCGTGCCGCCGGGCCGCGAGAGCGCCTCGACGGCGCGGGTCGCCACCGCCCGGTCGCGCTGGGCGGCGTCGTCGTCCACCACCGGGAGGACGATCTTCATGTCCTCCACGAAGAGGTGGACGCCGGGCGCCGGCTTGACGAAGTCGCGGCGCGACAGCTCGAGCTCGCGCGTCGCCTCGTCGACGTCGAGCAGGTCGAGCTGCTCGAGCGGGAACACCGCCTCGAACTCGGTGCGGAGGATCCGCTCGCGGGCCGCCGCGTAGGCGCGACGCTCGAACGGCCGCATGGCGTAGCGCTGGGGCGGCGCGGTGGCGAGGCAGACGCGGCGCGCCTCCGCGCCGCTGCCGATCGACGGCGGCGGCGCGGTGGCGGCGACGAGGGCGAGGAGCGCGAGGGGCGCTGCGGGCATCCGGTTCTCCGCCGGCGATCGTAGTCGACCCGCGGCCGCGAGGAAGAACCCGGGCGCGCTCCCACCTCTCCGCACAGCGGGTCCCCGCGAACCCGCCGGCGAGGCGCTCCCGGCAAGGCGTGTCCAGAAAACACCCCGCGCGAGCGCGGAGCGTTTTCCGGACCTCGCGCTTCGCGCGAAACGCGCCTTTTCTTGGCTTCGCCCTTCGGGCTTCGCGCCTGAAGAGCCGTCCAGAATGGAATTCTGGACCGCTCTTCAGTGCGCCCGGTGCGGGCCCTTCCCCTCGAGGCCGTCGTGGGTGTGCCGCAGGTCGTGGAGCACGCCCGCCGGCGGCTCCTTCAGCGCGCGGTCCGCCTGCAGCCCGACGGGTCCCTTGGCCGCGGTGATGCCGCCGTCCACGGTCCAGAGCGCCCCCGTCACGTACGTCGCCTCGTCGGAGGCGAGGAACGCGTACACGTTGGCGACCTCCTCGACGGTCCCGCGGCGCCCCAGCGGTGTCGACGCCAGGGTGAGCTTCTCGAGCTTCTTCGTCATCGGCCCCGTCGACGCGTAAGTCCACGCGGTGTCGATCGGTCCCGGGCAGACCGCGTTGGCGCGGACGCCGTGGGCCGCCTGCTCGACGGCGACGCCCTGGACGAACGCGTGGACGAAGCCCTTGGTGCCGCCGTACGGCGTGTACTCGGCGAGCCCCTTCATCCCCGACTCGGAGCCGGCGGCGAGGACGACGCCCTTCGACTGCTGCAGGTGCGGCAGCGCGTGCTTCACGGTGAGGAACAGCGACCTGCAGTTCATCCGCACGGTGCGGTCGAAGTCCTCGACCGTGATCTTGTCGGTCTCGCCGGTCACCAGGAACACGCCGGCGTTGGCGACGAGCACGTCGAGCTTGCCGTAGGCGTCGATCGCCGCCTTGACGCAGCCGGCGGCGCCCGCCTCCTCCGCGACGTCCGCCGCGTAGCCGAGCGCCTCGCCGCCGTGGGCCCGGATCGTCGCCACGACGTCGTCGATCGGGTCGCCGGGCAGCCCGCAGACGAGGACCCTGGCGCCCTCGAGGCAGAACTTGTGGCTCACCGCCTCGCCGATCCCCGTCGCGCCGCCGGTGACGATCGCGACCTTCCCTTCGAGCCTTCCCATCGATCCCTCCGCGCAGGGTGTCTCCGTGCACGGTGGGCGCGGACGCGCGGTGCCGCAACGCGCGGCCCGGGGGCGCGCGGCGGAGCGGACGGCCGGCGGGAGGAGGTCCTAGAGGCCGGCGAACTGCTGCGGCTTCTCGTCGAACTGCTTCTTGCAGCCGGCGCAGCAGAACGGGAAGAAGCGGCCGTCGCGCTCGCTCATCACCGTGCTCGCCTCGACGCGGAACGGCGTCTTCATCACCGCGCAGGTGGCGAGGGTGCCGACGGCCGGGCGGGTGGCGAACGAGCTCGGCGGCGCCGCGGGATCGGGCTTCGCGGCGACGACCTCTCCGCAGCCCGCCGCGCCGGCGTCGGCCATCGCCGCGGCCTTCGCGCCGCCGCAGCCGCAGCCCTCGCCGCCCCCGCACCCCATGGCGCCGTCGGGCTTCGCCGCGTGGGCGTGGCCG
>CAZDGH010000429.1:0-4679 GCA_964504805.1 uncultured Myxococcales bacterium
GTCGGCGGCCGGCTGCACGGCGCGCTGCAGGTCGACGAACGAGAGCACCGCCTCGCCGTCGATGGCGACGATGCGGTCGCCCGCCCGCAGGCCGGCCTGGTAGGCCGGCATGTCCTCCATCACCTTGCCGACGTACGCGGGCAGCTGCGTCGTCTGCGCCGCGAAGAGCACGAAGTAGGCGAGGAGCGGGAAGACGAGGTTCATCGCCGGCCCGGCGAAGGCGATGAGCATGCGCTTCCACGGCGCCTGCTCGAGGTAGCCGCGGCCGCGATCGCCGGGCGCGAGCTCCTCGGTGGGATCGTCGCCGGCCATCTTCACGTAGCCGCCGAGCGGCAGGAGCGAGATGCGGTAGTCCGTCTCACCCCGGGTGAAGCCTACGAGCCGGGGCCCGAACCCGAGCGAGAACCGCAGCACCTTCACCCCGAACGCCTTGGCGACGAGGAAGTGCCCGAGCTCGTGGATGAAGATGAGCCCTCCCAGTAGGAGGACGACGCTGCCGACCTGGAACGGGAGCCCGGAGCCCATGTGCGGGGGATGTTAACCCCGCGCACCCCGGCGGGCCAGGTACGACTCCGCGAGGCGCCTGCCCTCGTCGGAGGCCTCGATCGCGTCCTCCACGCTCGCGACCGGGCGCACCGGGTGGGCGGAGAGCGCCGCCTCGATCGCCGCCGGGATCGCCGGGAAGGGGCAGCGGCCGTCGAGGAACGCGGCCACCGCCGCCTCGTCCGCGCCGCTCGCCACCGCCGGCGCCGTGCCGCCGGCCTCGAGCGCGGCGTAGGCGAGGCGGAAGGCGGGGAAGCGCGCCGGGTCCGGCTCCTCGAAGTGCAGCCGGCCGCGGGCGACCAGGTCGAGCGGCGGCAGGTCGAGCGGCAGCCGCGGGCCGGGCCAGGAGAGCGCGTAGGCGATCGGCACGCGCATGTCGGGCGTGCCGAGCTGCGCGACGACGCTGCCGTCGACGTACTCGACCATCGAGTGCACCACCGACTCCGGGTGCACCACGATCCCGATGCGCGACGGCGGCAGGTCGAACAGCCAGCGCGCCTCGATCACCTCGAGGCCCTTGTTCATCAGCGTCGCCGAGTCGACGGTGATCTTCGCGCCCATCGACCAGTTCGGGTGCTTGAGCGCCTCCTCCGGCGTGCCGGCGGCGATCCGCGCCGCGTCCCAGGTGCGGAACGGGCCGCCCGAGGCGGTGAGCACCAGGCGCCGGACGTCGTCCTTGTGGTGCCCGGAGAGGCACTGGAAGATCGCCGAGTGCTCGCTGTCGACCGGCACGATCGGCGCGCCGGTGCGCCGCGCCTGCGCCATCAGGTACTCGCCGGCGAGGACCATCGACTCCTTGTTGGCGAGGCCCACGGCCTTGCCGGCGTCGACGGCGGCGGCGGTGGGCCGCATGCCGGCGGAGCCGACGATGGCCGCGAGCACGAGCTCCACCTCGGGCAGCGAGGCGACGAGGCAGGCGCCCGCGCTCCCCACCGCGAGCTCCGGCGCGCCCGGGCCGAGCCGCGCGGCGAGCGCCCGCGCCGAGGCCTCGTCGGCCACCGAGACGAGCTTCGGGCGGAACCGCTCCACCTGCGAGGCGAGCGTCTCGACCTGCCGGCCCGCGGCGAGCGCCACGACCTCGAAGCGGTCCGGGAACCGGCCGACGACGTCGAGCGCGCTCTTGCCGACGGAGCCGGTGCTGCCGAGGACGGCGAGCTTCCTCACACGAGCCCTTGCAGGAAGAGCGCGTAGGCGAGGACCCAGGGCCCGTTGAAGAGCAGCGCGTCGAGCCGGTCGTAGAAGCCGCCGTGGCCGGGCAGCATCGTGCCCGAGTCCTTCACGCCGTAGGCGCGCTTCAGCATCGACTCGGCGAGGTCGCCGATCGGCCCGAGGGTCGAGGCGACGACGCCGAGGATCACGCAGTCCTCGACCCGCAGCTCCTCGAAGGTCACCCACTTCACCACCAGCAGGGCGACGACCGAGACGAGCATCCCGCCCCAGAAGCCCTCCCAGGTCTTGTTCGGCGAGACCCGCTCGTTGAGCTTGTGCTTGCCGAACATCCGGCCGAACGCGTACGCGCCGGTGTCGTTCATCCAGGTGACGGTGAGCGCCACCAGGATCCACTCGAAGCCGCGGCCGTCCGGCGCCTCGCGCAGGCCGGTGATGGCGCCGAGGCAGAGGCCGGCGTACGGCGGGCCGAGCGCGGCGACCGGCCCGAGCACCGCCGCCTTCTTCAGATCGCCGTGGGGCGGCACCAGGGTGAGCAGCCCCATCCCGGCGATCGGCGCGAAGGCGAGGATGCCGAGGGCGCCCGGCCAGCGGTTGACGAGGTCGAGGGTGAAGTACGGCAGCGCCGCCGAGAACAGCATCCCGACGATCGCCGCCGGGTGCCGGAGCGGCAGGCCGCAGATCCCGTACAGCTCCGAGGCGACGAGCGCCGCCGCCACCGAGACGAGGGCCACGGTGAAGAGGCCGCCCTTCCAGAGGAGGAGGACGACGATCGGGAGGAGGACGGCGGCGCTGGCGATGCGGAGGAAGAGGTTCCGGTTCTTGTCGTTCACGCGCCCCGCCCCTTCGCGCCGGCGACCTGCGACGAGGTCTTCCCGAACCGGCGCTCGCGGCGCCCGAACGCGAGCAGCGCGGAGAGCAGCTCGCGCTCGCGGAAGTCCGGCCACAGCTCGTCGACCACGACGATCTCGGCGTAGGCGATCTGCCAGAGGAGGAAGTTCGAGATCCGCACCTCGCCCGACGTGCGGACGCAGAGGTCGAGCGGCGGCAGGCCGGCGGTGTCGAGGCGCTGCTCCAGCGCCGCCTCGTCGACGTCCTTCGGGGCGAGCTTGCCCTGCTTCACGTCCTCGGCGATCCGCCGCGCCGCCTTCACCAGCTCCTCGCGCCCGCCGTACGAGAGCGCGAGGGTGAGCGTCATCGAGGAGAGCTTCCGGGTGGCCTCGACCGACGCCTCGAGAGCGTCCCGGACGAAGCCCGGGAGCCGCCCGGTGTCGCCGATGGTCCGGAGGCGGATGCCGTTCTCGAGCAGCGTCGGCCGCTCGGACCGCAGGTACTCCTCGAGCAGCTTCATCAGCCCGAGGACCTCGTCCGGCGGCCGGGCCCAGTTCTGCGAGGAGAAGGCGTAGAGCGTCAGCGCCTCGATCCCGAGCTTCCGGGCGGCGGTGGTGACCTCGCGGACGCTCTTCGAGCCCTCGCGGTGGCCCTCGAGCCGGCGCAGGCCCCGCTGCTCGGCCCAGCGCCCGTTGCCGTCCATGATCACGCCGACGTGCCGGGGGAGCTTGCCCTCCCGCACCTCCGCGCGCAGCGAGTCGAGGTCGTTCACGCGGCGCGGACCGTAGGGGATGCCGCACGGGCCGTCAACCGAGGTGGGACGCGGTACGACCCACCGTTTTGCGCGGGGTTTTGCCGGGACCTATGCTCCTCGCCCTCATGCCTCCGAAGGTGGTCGGCCCGTACCAGATCGTCGGCACGCTCGGGAAGGGCGGCGTCGGCACCGTCTACCGCGCGGTCGATCGGAGGAGCGCCGAGGAGGTCGCGCTCAAGCTGCTGTCGAGCGGCATGACGCTCGAGCCCACGGTGGCCCGGCGGATGGCCCGCGAGTTCGAGGCGCTCGCCGAGCTCGCGCACCCGAACGTGGTCAGGGTCTTCGACGCCGGCGTGCACCAGGGCTACCCGTACCTGGTGATGGAGCTCGTCGAGGGGCTCGATCTCAAGCGCTGGCTCGAGAGCGACCTGGTGGTGCCGCCGCCGCGCGCGCGCGCCGCGGAGGACGACGAGGGCGACGAGGGCGGGGACGAGGAGCTCGACGAGGACGAGCCGCCGACCGGGCCGCGGGCGCCGTCGCTGCCGCGGTTCGGCGTCGACGAGCTGTTCGAGGAGGCCGCGACCGACGAGTTCGTGCTGCCCGACGAGGCGGCCCCGGGCGGCGGCGTCGCGGCGCTCCACGCGTACGCCCGGACGGCCGCCGAGCCGGACACCGGCGAGCTCTCCGACACCTTCTCGATGGAGCTGCCGTTCGCCGCCGCGGGCGCGCCGCCCCCGCCGCCGGTCGCCCGCCCGGCGCCGAGCGCCTCGCTGCTCGGGGCGCTCAACCGGCCGGAGCGCGTCGGCCGGCTCAAGGACGCCGCGCTGCAGATCTGCGAGGCGCTCTCGTACATCCACGCCCACGGCCTCGTGCACCGCGACCTCAAGCCCGGGAACATCCTCGTCGACGAGGACCGGCGCGTGCGCCTCATGGACTTCGGCCTCGCCAAGCACCTCGCCGAGGAGACCGGCGTCACCCAGAGCGGCCGCGTCGTCGGCACCTACCGCTACATGGCGCCCGAGCAGGCCATGGGCGAGCGCGTCGACGGCCGCGCCGACCTCTACTCGCTCGGCGTGATCCTCTACGAGCTGCTCACGGGCCGTCCGCCGTACGACGGCGAGACGCCGGTCCAGCTCTGGCAGCGCATCCTCGAGTCGGAGCCCGAGCCGATCTCGCACCTGAACCCCGACGCCGACGAGCAGCTCGTCCGCGTCGCCCACCGCCTGCTCCGCAAGGATCCGTACGAGCGGTTCCAGACGGCGGAAGAAGTGTTCGAGCTCCTGATCGCGGGCTGAAGAACTTCAGGCTCCAGGCTCCAGGCTCCAGGCTCCAGCAGGCCCAGGCTCCAGGCTCCAGGCTCCAGGCTCCAGCAGGCCCAGGCTCC
>CAZDGH010000430.1:0-4669 GCA_964504805.1 uncultured Myxococcales bacterium
GCCGCCGTCGCCGTCGTCGCAGGCCGCGAGCGCGCCCGCGAGGAGGGCCGCGAGAACCCAGGGACCGAATCGCATCGTCTCTTCTCCGCTGCTCCGTGAAAGGAAGGGGCGGAGAGTAGCGGATGCCGGGCCGGGTGAGAAGGTGTCGGCCGGTCGATTTCGGTCCGTAACGTCGCGATGCGTCGAGGGTTCGCGGTTTCGAACCGGGGGCCGCGGGTCCGGACGACCCCGGGGGCGGCGCGGCGCTGCGCGGCGCGGCCCTCCAGGGGAGGAGAGCTCGGCCGGGAGCGCTCCGGTCGAGGCTCCCGCGGGAGCGGAGCGTCCCGGGGCCTGCTCCCGGGTGCGCGCCGCGCCTACGTTCCGCCGCATGGAAGGAACGACCGAGGCCGGCCTCGACGTACCCCGGCGTCCGCCTCCCGCGCCCGGCGGGCCCAGGCGCCTCCCCGCGGCGCCCGACGCCCGGAGGCGGCACCGCGAGAAGGTCGAGCGGATCGCCGCCGACCTGCGCGGCCGCGCGCCGGGCCGGCCGGTCTCGCTCAGGCGCAAGACCGTCTCGCACCAGGTGCCGAAGCGGAACGACCTGCGGCGCACCGACGACAAGCTCGACGTCTCGGACCTCACCGAGATCCTCTCGATCGACCCGGTGGCGCGCACCGCGACCGCGGAGTCCGGCGTCACCTTCTGCGACCTCGTCCGCGAGACGCTCCGGTTCGGCCTCGTCCCGATCGTGGTGCCGGAGCACAAGACGATCACCCTCGGCGGCGCCGTCGCCGGCTGCTCGATCGAGTCGATGTCGTTCCGCCACGGCGGCTTCCACGACACCTGCGTCGAGTACGAGCTCGTCACCGGCACCGGCGAGATCCTCCGCTGCACGCCGGAGAACGAGCACGCCCTGCTCTTCCAGATGATCCACGGCTCGTTCGGCACGCTGGGAGTGCTCTCGAAGGTGACGCTCCGGCTGGTGCCCGCGAGGCCGTTCGTCCACCTCGTCCACGAGCGCCACGGCTCGGTGCCCGCGTACCTGGCCGCGATCGAGCGGCACGCGCAGGACCCGTCGGTCGACTTCCTCGACGGGCACCTCTACGGCCTCGGCTCGATGGTGCTCACCGTGGGCCGCTTCGCGTCGCGCGCGCCGTACACCAGCGACTACTCCTGGATGAAGGACTACCCGGCGAGCATGCGGACGCGCTCGGAGGACTGGCTCGCGACCTTCGACTACCTCTACCGCTACGACCGCGGCGTCACCCACGTGAGCCCCTCGCACCCGGTGACGCGCGCGCTGTTCGGCAGGCTCGTCCACTCGGACTCGCTGCTCCGGGCGGCGGAGCGCTTCCACCGCTTCCTCCCCGAGACGTCGCCGCCGGTCATCCTCGACGTCTTCCTCCCGCTCTCGCGCGCCGAGGGGTTCCTCGCCTGGTACGACCGCGCCGTCGGCCACTGGCCGCTCTGGTGCGTGCCGTACCGCCGCGTGCGCGACTACGAGTGGGTGAACCCGCGGTTCTACGAGGGGCTGGAGGACGGGCTGTTCCTCGACCTCGCGGTCTACGGCGCCAGGCAGCCCCCGGGCCGCAACCTCTACAAGGAGCTCGAGGACGCGCTCCTCGTCCACGGCGGCCTCAAGACGCTCATCTCGTACAACCACTACGACGAGGAGACGTTCTGGCAGCTGTGGAACCGGGACGCCTACCGCCTCGCCAAGGCCCGGACCGATCCGAAGAACCTCTTCCGCGATCTCTGGGTGAAGACCTGCCGGGCGGCGCAGGGCGTCGCCGGCTGATCGCGTCGAGATCGCCGGCCCGGCCGCGTCGCGCTAGGGTGTCCGCCATGCGACAGGTCCGCGGAACGCTCTTCGCCGACTACGCCCGGATGATCCGGGCGCAGAAGCACGTGGACTGGTCGAAGCACCTCACGCCCGGGGACCTCGAGCTGCTCAGGGCGCGCGCCGAGCCGGACGCCTGGTACCCGATGGAGAGCTTCGAGCGGATGGGCAACGCCATCCTCGCGGAGGTCGCGGGAGGGGATCTGGAGTCGGTGCGGATCTGGGGGCGGCTCCAGGCGGAGGCGCTGGCGCAGACCTACCCGGGCCTGCTCGCGCCCGGCGACCCGGTGGACACGCTGACGCGCTTCCGGAACTTGCGCCGCACCTTCTTCGACTTCGAGGCGCTCGACGTCCTCTTCATGCACGAGGGCGAGGCCGAGATCGGCATCACCTACTACATGGGCATGCCCGCCGAGGAGGCCGCCGCGCTGCAGACGCTCGGCTTCTTCGAAGGCCTGCTCGAGCTCGCGGGCGCGAAGGACATCCGCGCCGGGCTCGCGCGCCGCTCCTGGGCGGGCGACCCGCAGACCGTCGCCGCGCTCTCGTGGTCCTGAGTCAGTGGGCCGCGCTGCGCTCGCCCTCGGCAGCCTCGGTGGCCGCGGCGGCGTAGGCGAAGAACGGCCGCACCAGGCTGGTGAGCTCCGCGGGGACGACGAGCTTCGTGCCCGGCCCGGTGCCGAGGGTCTTCAGCGCGTCGAGGTACTGCAGCGCCATGGTCTTGCCGTCGAGGCCGCGCGCCACCGCGTGGATCCGGTCGAGCGCCGTGGCGTAGCCCTCGGCGCGGAGGATGCTCGCCTGCCGCACGCCCTCGGCCTCGAGGATCGCCGCCTGCTTGCGACCCTCGGCGACGCGGATCGCCGCCTCGCGGGTCCCCTCCGCCTCGAGCACCATCGCGCGCCGCGTGCGCTCCGCCGACATCTGCCGGGTCATCGCCTCGGAGATCTCGCGCGGCGGGGTGATCTCCCGGATCTCCACCGCGGTCACCTTGATGCCCCAGCGGTTCGTCACCTCGTCGAGCTTCTCGCGGAGCGCGGCGTTGATCTCCTCGCGCCGCGCCAGGACGTCGTCGAGCAGCATGTTGCCGACCACGGCCCGCAAGGTGGTGATGGCGATGCCTCGGGACGCGCCCTCGTAGTCCTGCACCGAGATCACGCTCGGCTCGGCGTCGACGACCTTCGAGTAGACGAGGAAGTCGATGGAGAGGTTCGCGTTGTCCTTGGTGATCGTCGACTGCGGCGTCACGTCGAAGAAGCGCTCGCGGAGATCGACGCGGACGGCGCGGTCGACGAGCGGGATGAGCAGCACCAGGCCGGGGCCCCTCGGGCCGATGGCGCGTCCGAGGCGGAAGACCACCAGGCGCTGGTACTCGGGGACGATCCGCACCGCCGCCGCGACCAGGAAGATCGCGAACAGCGCCAGCGGGACGGCGACGAAGAGGGTTCCGATCGGCTCAGGCATGGCGATCCTCCGGGGGCTGCTTGCCGACGCGCAGGGTGACGCCCTCGACGCCGGTGACGCGGACGGCCTCGCCGGCCCGGATCGGCTCGTCGGCGCGGGCGCTCCAGGTCTCGGTGTCCACGCGCACGGTGCCCTCGGGCCGGAGCTCGCTCGAGGCGACGCCGGTGCGGCCGACGAGGGCCTGCGGCCCGAAGCGCACCGGCGAGGCGCGGGCGCGGACCACGGCGCGGAGCACGAACAGGAAGAAGGCGAGGAGCGCGGCGCCGGCGGTGGCGACGAGCCAGGGGTCGACGCGCACGTCGGGCGCGAGCGGGGCGTCGCCTCCGGGCTGGTAGAGGACGAGGGAGCCCACCACGAAGGCGACCAGGCCGCCGAAACCGAGGACGCCGGTGCCGGGGACGTTCAGCTCGGCGACGAGCAGCGCGGCGGCGAGCACGAGCAGGAGCACGCCGGCGGCGCTCACCGGGAGGCTGCCGAAGGCGAGGAACGCGAGCACCAGCGCGATCGCGCCGCCGATGCCGGGGAAGAACAGCCCGGGGCTGAGGAGCTCCACGCCGATCCCGACCAGGCCGACCAGCAGGAGCAGGTAGGCGACGTTCGGATCGGTGACCGCCTGGAGCAGCTGCTCGAGCGGCCCCATCCGGCGCTCCACCACCCGCGCGCCGGCGGTGCGCAGGGTGTCCTCCCCGACCCGGCGGCCGTCGAGCGCGGCGAGGAGCGCCTCGCGGTCGGGGACGACGAGCTCGATCACGCCCTCGGCGAGCGCCTCGTCGGCCGAGAGCGAGGCGCTCTCGCGGACGGCGCGCTCGGCCCAGGCCGCGTTGCGGCCGCGGCGCTCGGCGAGCGAGCGGGCGAGCGCGGCGGCGTCCTCGAGCGCCTTGTCGGCGCGCGCGCTCCGCTCCTCGTCCCCGCCGATCGAGACCGGGTGCGCCGCGCCGAGGTTCGTGCCCGGCGCCATCGCCGCCACGTCGGAGGCGAGCACGAGGAACGTGCCCGCCGACGCCGCCCGGGCGCCGCCCGGCGCCACGTGGACGACGACCGGCGCCGGCGCCCCCGCCATCGCCTCGACCATCTCGCGCATCGAGCTCTCGAGGCCGCCGGGCGTGTCGAGCTCGATCACGATCGCCTCGGCGCCGGCGGCGCGGCCGAGCTCGCGGGCGAGGAAGCGCGCCGTGACCGGCCCGACCACGCCGTCCACCTCGAGCGCCACGACCTCGGGCCCGGGCGGCGGCGCGGCGGCCGACAGGAGCAGCAGCGGGGCCAGCGCGATCGCACGCACGCCCGGAACGTGGGGCCTCGGGGCGCTGGCGGCGAGGCCGGCGAGACCGGACGGCCAGCCGGGAGGCGGCACGGGTCGCGGCGCCCGGCCGACGGTCAGCCGGGCGGCAGCAC